>JAFQZI010000044.1 GCA_017406005.1 Oscillospiraceae bacterium
ACTGATCACTGATAAAACCATTTAAATCTTTTCGGGCAGAATTGTGCCATGCTGCGTTATCAGCCTTGAGAATACACAAAGTATTCCCTGCGGCTTCTGCCTTGCCTGGCGCAATTCTGCTTCGAAAATCTTTTAAAGCGTTTTATCAGTGATCAGTATTATGTTCCTGCTATATATTCCCAATATTCCCACTCACAGCCGCCGGCGGTTTTCTGCTTTCCGCTGCAGGCACGGCTAACAGAGGACGGTGATAGGCCGCATATCTCCGCTGCTTCCCGGACGCCGGGAAATTCCTGCCCGGTCGTGCGGTTGCGAACAGCTTTCCGCTCGTGGGCCCGGCGCATCCGCTGCTTTGTCTCCTGACTTTTCGGGATTCCCTTTTGAACATCCCGGATTTTTTCTCGCGTTTCTTCGGGGTGATGCCAGCCATGCTCGTTCAGCGCACCATGCCCGCGGTTATAACCCTTTTCGGGGTTTGCACTGTCAAAATAATCGATCAGGGCTGTCTCAATCCGTTCAGCCGAGCCTCGTGAGAGCGGATAGGAAAAGTGTTCTTTTTTGATATTGGCAAAGCCAACCTCGATGATTGCTTTGTACAGACGGGTATTCTTACGAAATTCGCTACCATTCCCCCAGCGGGCTCTGACCGGCCTGCCGGTCATCCCTACATAATGCTTCCCATCGGGGAATGTAAACACATAGACATCATACTCTTCACTGACGGTGCCTTTGCGGACATTATAGCCCTTCTCGGGATCGGTGGTATCATATTTTTCAATCAGTTCTGCTTCCAGGCGCTCTGCTTCCTCCCGGAGCAGGTTTGCCCGAATCACTTCTTTTTGAAAACAGGCAAAGGAATATTTTCTCAACGCCACATCCAGCCGCCTGTTTCCACCGTAGCCTTTTCCGTTTTTCCATCGGCGGAGAGCACTGTAACGGCTGATGCCGAAATACCTTTTCCCTTCAGGATCCGTCAGACAGTAGACACAGAAGTGATGCTGCCATTCGTTATCAAACCATAGCGACCGCATATTATCCGCCTTTTATCATCATACTATTCCCGATTCACGACAGAATTCTCCCTCCCGCTGAAAGGCTGTGCCTTTCCATTGAGAGCAGCCAGACTTTCTTCTCCAGCCCACCGGCATATCCCGTCAGGCTTCCGTCTGCCCCGATGACCCTGTGGCATGGGATCATCAGAGAAATCGGATTATGGCCGACAGCTCCGCCGACAGCCTGTGCAGACATCTGTGACACGCCTTTCTGTTTTGCAACAAGCCGGGCTATTTCTTTATAGGTTCTCGTCTCCCCATAGGGAATCGTCAACAGAATCTTCCAGACCGCCTTTCGAAACTCCGTTGTTTTTATGGAAAGCGGCGGGAGAAAATCCGGAACCGAGCCGTTGAAATAGAGATCCAGCCATCTGTCAGCCTGTTCAAACACCGGAAGCATTTTCTCTTCCTGTTCCCTGCCGAGCGTTGCGGCAAAATACTTCTGGCCATCGAACCATAGGCCCGTCAGCGCGTCGCCGTCACTGGACATGGTAATTCCTCCGAGCGGAGAACTATAGTGATGTGTAAAGTCCATTTTCTCGTATACACTCCCCTGTTTCCCTGACCTGGCGATGAAGAAGTGCCTGCGCTTCAAAAACATCTACCTGTCTGAAGCGGATTTTTGAACCGGGGCGAAGCTGCGCGGCAACCGGCAGATCAGCCGTGATCACATGTGCAACCTTTGCATATCCTCCGGATGTCTGGCAGTCAGCCATCAGCAGGATCGGCTGCCCGGAAGAAGGGATCTGAACGTCGCCCATGAGAATGCCTTCCGAAAGGATATTGCCGTCATATCCAGCGGCAAATGACACGGCCTGCCCGGAAAGACGGATCCCCATGCGGTCACTTTGCGGGGTATAAAGATATTCCGTGTTATAGAAGGTTCTAATCCCCGCCTCTGAGAACTGGTCAGACTGAACTCCCTCTGTCACACGAAGGACAGCTTCCCCCTGCGGCATGGAAAGAGGGAGCCTGTCCAGTATCTTGGGAACAGGAGTTGCTGATTCCGAGAGGGCAAGACAGTCTCCTTTGGAAACCGGCTTCGGACGAAGAGAATCCATCCTGATGCCGCCGGAAAAAGCAAGATAGGCCCGCATCCCCTGCTCCATAGAACAGGCAAGGAGTTCATCACCTGCTTCTGCAAACAGCGTCTGCCCGGCAGGAAGCAGATGCTTTTCTCCGCCGCGACGAAGAAAAATACCCCTCACCTCTCCTACAACGGCAAAGGCTCTCCGCTCCGTAAAGCGTATTCCCGGAAGGATCAGTGTTGCTTCCAGTGCGGGCGCATCATCCAGATTGCCAACCAGCCTGTTGGCAAGAAGATATCGGACAGGATCCATCGGTCCTCCGGCCGGAACACCTAAAGAGGCGAAGGGATGGCGCTTTGATGTGACAGGAAGAGTGAAGAAACCTTTTTCGAGGATTTCGATCATTCTTCTCTCCCCCCATTTCTTTCGATCGTTCTATACTCCGTTTCGTCAATCCTCTCGAATCGGACCGTATCACCCGGATGAATGAGAGAAAAAGTCTCTTCATCAAATAACTTCAGCGGTGTCCGCCCGATCAGATTCCAGCCTCCGGGTGACGGTTCCGGGTAAACTCCCGTCTGGGCTCCGGCAATGCCGACACTTCCCTGTTCGACCACTTGCCGAGGCGTTGCTCTCCGCGGGCAGGCAATGGCAGGGTCAAGCCCTCCGAGATACGGAAAACCCGGCCGGAATCCGAGCATATAAACGTGATAATCCGGCGCCGTATGGCGGCGGATTACTTCTTCTTCGGAGAGCCCTGCATGCTTTGCCACATCCTCCAGGTCCAGCCCGAAACTTCCACCGTAGCAAACAGGGATCTTTACAACTCTGCCGGCATTCTCCTTTTCCTCTTCCACCGAAAGACCCCGAAGAAAAAGACAGATCTGCCCATACGTCAGCCGGAGAGAATCATATTCCACCGTCAGGACACGATAGCCGGGAATGCAGTTGACGATACCGGGATGCTCTTTGCCCAGAACCGCCCGGGAAAGAGCATGCACCCGAGCATTCACTTCGGGAGAAATCACATTTTCGAACACAATATCCACTGCCCTGTCGCCGTGCGGAAGGAGTATAAGTTTATCCTCCATAATGTTCTCCCGCAAAGGCTTTAATCAAAACACCGGAGGATTGAAGGGCGTTATGGATCGCAGCAGCCAACCGAACAGCTTCGGGGTTATCCCCATGAAGGCAAACAGAATCAAACGAAACGGAAAGAAGGTTCCCTGTGGCTGTGACGACTGTTCCTTTCTTCACGGCGGAGAGCACACGAGAAGAAATTTCCTCCGGATCGGAAAGAACAGCATTTTTCTCCGTTCTCGGGACAAGGCTTCCGTCATCCCGGTATGCCCGGTCGGCAAAGAATTCCCCGGCGACACGAATCCCTTTCGCCCGCGCACTTTTCTCCATGGCGCTGCCTGAAGGACAAAGGAGCATCAGATCAGGATCATAGAGAAGAACCGCTTCTGCAATCGCATCCGCAAGAGCCACATCCTTTGCAGCGGCATTGTAAAGTGCCCCGTGGGGCTTGACATAGGAAACACAGGTCCCTTCCGCACGGCAGATCCCATCCAGGCCGCCGATCTGCATCAGAAGACTGTCCGTAACTTCGGCGGGGGAAAGAGCCATATAACGACGCCCAAACCCCATCAGATCGGGATATCCCGGATGGGCACCGATGATGACACCGTTCTTTTGGGCAAGAGAGGCTGCTTTTCGAATCGTTGCAGGATCACCGCCATGCCAGCCGCAGGCAATGTTAACGGAAGAGACAAGAGGAATCAGCTCCTCGTCAGCACCATAACGGTAAACGCCGAAACTCTCTCCGAGATCGGCATTGAGATCGATGGAAGTGGACATCTTTACGCCTCCATTTTACTGTTTTTGTAACTGTTCAGTCGCTTCATAATAAGTGCATCCTATTGCGAGGCAAGGAACGTCGCACGTTTCTCGCGCGTCGTGATGCTCGCGAAGACAACATTGTACCTCGATTTCGGTGCTCCGTCGCGAGCTGAATATAGGGGAAAGAACGAGCCTGAACAGTTATCTGTTTTTTGAGAATAAGCTTCTTCTGTCAATTTGTCAACTGATACTGATCACTGATAAAACCATTTAAATCTTTTCGACGCGGCATATCAGTGATTCGTATGATTCGATTTCACAAATTTTGCAATGTTTGTTCATAGTCTGTTCACAGATTTTAGCACTCTCCTCTTGACAGTGCTAAAAATAGTGCTATAATAGGCATCGAACAAAGGAAATAGAGATCGAATGAATGACCTCCTTCCCCTTGCTCAGGTAACAAACAAAAATGATTGCATTACAAAAGGAGGCATGACTTATGTTACCGAGTATTTTTGGAGAGAGTTTGTTTGATGACTGGATGGATTTCCCGTTCAGAGGTTTCACGAGTGACGTTGACCACAAACTGTACGGCAAGCATGCAGCACGCGTGATGAAGACGGACCTGAAAGAACATGACGATGGTTATGAGCTTTCGATCGATCTGCCGGGCTTCAAGAAAGATCAGATTGATCTCCAGCTGCAAAACGGCTACCTGACGATCACCGCATCAAAAGGTGTGGAAGAAGAGGAAAAGAACAAGAAAGGTAAACTTGTTCATCAGGAACGTTATTCCGGTTCGATGAGCAGAAGCTTCTACATCGGCGAGAGCCTGACGGAAGAAGATGTAAAGGCAAAATTCGAAGACGGTGTTCTGACTCTTGACTTCCCGAAGGAAAAAGCGATCAAGCTTCCGGAACGGAAGACCATTCAAATAGAAGGATAAAAACAAACTTCCTGCGCCCTGCCAATCGGCAGGGCGTTTTTTGTTGCCGTTTTCTCCAATCTCCTCTTGATAACAAAGAACCTTCTGGTTATAATCAGGGAAATGAATTTGATGCTGATCAGTATGAGGAGCTGTAAACATGGAAAAAAGTGCATTGATAGTCATCGATATGCAAAACGGATTCCTGAACCCCGCTTCTCCTCTGTTTATTGCAGGAGCCCCAGAAACCGTTCCCGCCTGTGCAGAAGCGATTGCACATTGCCGGAAAAACGGTATTCCGGTGTTCTTTGTAACGAGGGAATATCTCGCCGACGGGAGCAACGTGGAGCATACACGCTATGCTGCATGGCTGAAAGGCGGGAAACCGCTTTCTCCGGGATGCCCGGAAAACATCTCAACAGCGATGCCGAAAGCTTTCGGAGAGGATGAAACAGATTTCCATCTCCTTAAGCCGCGCTATTCCGCATTCTTTGACACAGGCCTTGACCTGATTTTACGGAGAAAAGGTATCCGCCATGTCATTCTGATCGGAACCACAACCCCGAATTGCATCCGCACCACCTGCTACGACGCCATCTGTCTGGATTACGATGTAACCGTGCTGAGCGACTGCACATCTTCCGCAACAGAGGAAATCCAGCAGAGCAACCTCCGGGATATGGCAAACGTCGGTGCGAAGATCTGTTCCGTAACAGAATTCACAGGCAAATAACGAAAGATAAAGGAGAAACCTTATGCCCTGCACTACCATTTTAGTCGGCAAACGTGCCAGCAATGACGGATCCACCATGATCGCAAGAACCGATGACGGACATTTCGATGTGAAGAAAATGGTCGTCGTACCCCCAAAACGGCAGCCGAAAAAATATAAATGTGTTCTTTCCCATCTGCAGGTTGAACTGCCTGATAACCCGATGCGGTATACCGCATGCCCGAGCGTGGACCGGAAAAACGGTATCTGGGCAGCAACCGGCATCAACGAAGCAAACGTCGGCATGACGGCAACGGAGACTATTACCTCCAATGCCCGCGTGCTCGCCGCCGATCCGCTGGTGAAATACCAAAAAGCGAAAAGCCGGAAAGAAAAAGACATTCCCGGCGGAATCGGAGAGGAGGATATCATTGTCCTCGTGCTGCCGTATATCCACAGCGCCCGTGAAGGGGTCCTTCGCCTGGCTTCTCTGCTGGAGCAATACGGAACTTACGAATCCAACGGAATTGCTTTTAATGATGAACAGGAAATCTGGTGGATGGAAACCATCGGCGGCCATCACTGGATAGCCAGACGTGTACCGGATGACCGGTGCGTGCTGATGCCGAATCAGTTCGGAATGGACGGGTTTGACCTCGAAGACGCTTTCGGAGCAGGAAAAGAAAACCTCTGCTCCAAAGACTTGCGGGACTTCATCAATGAAAACCATCTTGACCTTAACCAGGGAGAAAAATTCAACCCGAGAGATATCTTCGGGTCTCGCAGGGATATGGATCATATTTACAATACTCCCCGGGCCTGGTTTATGGGCCGGTATCTTACCCCTGCTTCCCATCGCTGGGACGGCGAAGATGCAGAGTTTTCTCCGGAAAGCGATAATATCCCCTGGTCCCTTGTCCCTGACCGAAAAGTAACCGTAGAAGATGTGAAATATCTGCTTTCCTCTCACTATCAGGGAACGCCGTACAACCCCTACTCCAACCGTGACACCGGAAAGCGCGGGATGTATCGTTCTATCGGAATCAACCGGACAGGCGTTGCTTCCGTGTGCCAGATCCGCACAGGCGTTCCGGAAAGCATCAAAGCGATCGAATGGATCTGCTTCGGGCCCACAACGTTCGACGCTCTTCTCCCCGTTTATCCCAACACGGACAAACTGCCGGATTATCTGAGCAAAGTAACTCTGGATGTCTCCACAGAAAACTTCTATTGGAGCAGCCGCCTGCTCGGCGCGCTGGCAGATCACAACTACACCACTTCCATTCAGGACATTGAGCGCTATCAGGATGCCGTAGCAGTGCGCGGCCGGCAGATCGTAAGGGAATACGATGCAAAAATGACGCAAAACGGAGACTTTTCTCTTATCAAAGAGGCAAACGAAAAACTCTGCGCCATGGCAAAGGAAGAAACGACCAAAACCTTGAACAAGGTTCTGCTGGATGCCACCACCCACATGAAAAACGGCTTTAACCTGGCGGATAACTGACGATCGAAAGGAAAACAACCATGAGATATCCTGACTTTCTGAAGAGCGGGGACACTATCGGGTTTACTGCGCCCTCTTTCGGATGCAACATCGAGCCATATCGCTCCGCTTTTAACCACGCACTGAGAGTCTTCCGAAAGAAAGGATATTCTATCCTGTGCGGAGAAAACGTCTATACAGGGGATGGCATCGGCATCAGTTCAACTCCTGAGAAATGCGGAAAAGATTTTACCCGAATGTACTGCACGGAAGACTGTGATATTCTCCTCTCCTGCGGAGGAGGAGAGATGATGTGCGAAATCCTCGATTTTGTGGATTTTGACGCTATCCGGAAAGCAAAACCAAAATGGTTCATGGGATATTCAGACAACACCAACCTCACCTTCCTGCTGGCTACACTTTGCGATACGGCTTCCGTGTATGGCCCGTGTGCACCATCTTTCGGTATGAAGCCCTGGCACAGCGCAATTAATGATGCCTACCAGCTGCTTCGAGGAGAAAAGCAGGTTCTGAAAGGATATGCTTTTTATGAGACTTCTCCCAACAAAGGACCTGAAGAGCCGCTTGCACCGTACAACTGCACAGAACCAAGACTTCTGACGGCTTATATACCGAAAAACGGGGAACAGGAGACAGGGAACAGGCGGCGGAAAACAAAGGGCAGAATCGTCGGACAGGGTGAGGCCGGCTGTGTGGAGTTTTCCGGCAGGCTGATCGGCGGATGCCTGGACATCCTGGCTAATCTCTGCGGGACAAAATACGACCATGCTGCAGAATTTGCAGAAAAGTATAAAGAGGATGGGCTGATCTGGTTTCTGGAAGCGTGTGACCTGAACGTTTTCGGAATCCGCCGTGCTTTCTGGGAACTGCAGCATGCGGGATGGTTTGAACATGTGAAAGGATTCCTGATCGGAAGGCCATGGGCCGGACAGGAGGACTGCATGGGGCTTGACCATATCCATGCGGTAACAGATCTCCTGGAGGACTACCATGTACCGATTCTGTTAGATGTCGACATCGGCCATTTGCCGCCCATGATGCCGCTGATTACCGGAAGTCTGGCAACCGTTTCTGCCGATCTGTCAGCCGGAACGATGAAGCTTCGTATGAAATTGCAGTGAGGGTTATTGTTTCGATATGGTCTGGAGTTTTCTGATCAACAGTATTTTGCTCGGTTTCGGCCTTGCCATGGATGCTTTTTCGGTTTCCATTGCAAACGGGCTGCATGACCCGCAGATGAAAAACAAAAGAATGTGCCTTATCGCAGGCACATTCGCATTCTTTCAGTTTATCATGCCGATGGCAGGCTGGATTTGTGTGCATTTCCTTGCAGAGGCCTTTACTGCATTTCAGCCCTTTATCCCGTGGATTGCCCTTCTTCTGCTCTCCTATATCGGAGGGAAAATGATTCTGGAAGGCATCCATGACAACGCAGAAGCGGACTCCTGTGAAGCCGACCAGCCGCTGACATACAGACTGCTTGCCGTGCAGGGTGTTGCAACTTCCATTGACGCTCTCTCGACCGGATTTGCCATTGCAGACTATCACTGGGCCATGGCACTTGCTGCTTCCGCCATTATTGCCGTTGTTACTTTTGCGGTTTGTGTAGTCGGCGTAAAGATCGGGAAACAATTCGGCATGAAGCTGGCAAAGCGGGCGTCTATCCTGGGAGGGGTTATCCTGATTCTGATCGGGATAGAGATTTTATTGACACATATTATGCCAGGAAGCCGTTGATAATTTCTTCTTCGGCTTCTTTTTCTGTCAGGCCGAGGGTCATCAGCTTAATCAGCTGTTCTCCGGCTATTTTCCCGATTGCTGCCTCGTGAACCAGAGAAGCATCCACATGATGTGCCTCCAAAGAAGGAACGGCAAGAATTGTCCCCTCGTCCATAATGATGGAATCGCACTCGGTATGCCCTTTGCACGGTGCGTTGCCAATAATGCAGGCATCCAGCTTCTGATAGGAGCGGTCCCTTGCGATCGAGCGGGAGACGATATCCGCACTGCTTCCCTCTTCCTGCAGCTGGACTTTATAGACACTCAGAGCGCGCTGCGTGCCGTGCGTCATCAGACGTTCGCGCACAACAAGGCGCGCATTCTTTTTCAGCTCGGCAACCGTTGTGCGCTCGGTAGAATCCACCCCTTTGATCTGCACCATTTCCATCTCCATGGTGCTGCCTTCTTCCATATACACCTCTGTAACGGGGTTCAGAATCCTTTTCCCCTGTCCGTCACCGGAGCCGTAATGCTTCTCGACATACTTGACTTTTGCATTTTTGCCGATATAAAAACGGTGGATGCCGTCATGTTCGGAGTCTTGTGCTCCGCAGTTATCTATTCCGCACCCGGCAACTATCACAACATCACTGTCGTCCCCGACAAAAAAGTCATTATAAACTGTTTCCTTCAGACCGCTTTCCGAAAGAACAACCGGGATATGTACGCTCTCGTGGACCGTCCCCGGCTTGATGTGAATATCGATTCCGCTGCCGTTTTCCTTGGAAATGATATCAATATTTGCCGTCGTATTTCTGCCGGCCAGTGCACTGTTGGCACGGAAATTATAGGCACCTGCCGGAATCTCATGAAGATCCGCGATTTCACGGATCAGGCGTTTCTGAATCTCATCAAGTTTTACCATGTCTACCCTCATTTCAGCCGGCTGCAGGCATCCTGCGCAGAAGGCGTCCCGATGAGTTTGGGAAGCATCTCTTCTCTGGGGCCAACCTGTTCGATTCTGCCATCAGCCAGAACAGCAATTTCATCTGCAATTTTCAGAATTCTCTCCTGGTGAGAGATGATGATCATAGAGCTGTCCTGAATGTTTTTCCGCATTGCTTCAAAAATGCGGATCAGATTCTGAAAACTCCAGAGATCAATGCCGGCTTCCGGTTCGTCAAACACTGTCAGACGGGAATGGCGCGCCATGACGGTGGCAATTTCTATTCTTTTCAGTTCCCCGCCGGAAAGAGAAGCATTTACTTCCCGATGGATGTAATCCCTTGCGCAAAGACCGACTTCCGAGAGATAGGTACAAGCTTCCGAGACGGAAAGAGGTTTCCCGGCAGCAATCCGCAAAAGTGTAAGCACCTGAATCCCCTTGAAACGGACAGGCTGCTGAAAAGCAAAGGCGATGCCTGCCTGTGCCCGCTCGGTAATGGAGAGGCCTGTGATATCCTTTCCATCAAGAAAAATGCTGCCGGAGGTGGGCTTTTCAACCCCGGCAATCAATTTCGCAACGGACGATTTTCCTCCTCCGTTGGGCCCTGTAATGACGACAAATTTTCTATCCTCTACGGTAAGGCTGAGGTTATGGATAATTTCCTTTTCCGTTCCGTCTGTATTGACAGAAAAGGAGATATTTTTCAGTTCAAGCATAGTTGATACTTCCTCACTGTGATGCGCTTTTTATGATTCCCTCCCGGCGGAGAGCAACTTCTGTTTTTCTTTTTCCCAGTGTTCCTTCAGCTTGTCAAACGTCTCACGGCTGATATCGTGTTCCATTTTGCAGGCATCCTGTTCCGCGATTTCAGGGTCTATCCCGATTGCGGTCAGAAACTCCGTCAGCATGCGGTGCCGTTCATAAATCCTCTCAGCGACCTCTCTGCCGATTTCTGTCAGGTGAATCATTTTACTCCCGTCCATCGTCAGGAAGCCGCCTTCACGCAACAGCTTTGTAGCATTGCTGATGCTGGGTTTTGTTACTCCAACATAGTCTGCTATATCAAGGGAGCGTACATAACCGTTTTTCTTCTGCAGAATCAGTATGGCTTCCAGATAGTCTTCTCCCGATTTGTGAAGTTTCATTTTGATTTCCTCCGGAGGTTCCTTTTGAATTTGATAGCTATTATATCTGTTTTGATCCCTGCCGTCAATCATAAAGGAATAGACATCCCTAACTGCGGTTTAAATTTAAAGACGAGTTAAGAAACGGAAGTTCCCGCAAATAAGGGTTTTCCTTTTTTCTCGTTTTGTGTATAATATATTTACTCAACTTTATTTGAAGAAAATTATCCTTTTACAGTCAGGCAGAAACTCTATGAAAAAACAAAAAACCTATTTTGTCAGCCGCCGAAACTGGCTCACCCTCCTTGCTGTGTTTTTACTTCTCGCTTCCGCGGCAGCACTTCCCTTCCAGCATATCAAAGCAGGAAACTTTCCGGATCATACAACTATTACCATCCTGTCGGCAGGGGCTGTGCTGCTTCTTTCTGCAATCGTGCTGTTTCACGGGGAAGAATTCTTCTTCCGGACAGCAATTCCGGTCTGGCTCTGGTGCCTGCTGGAATGCCTTTCTGTTTTTCCGTACTCTTCCGTATGGCAGAAATCCGGTTTTCTTCTCCTCTACGTCTGCATTGCCATTCTGTACACTGCGCTTACCTCGGGTAAACTCGGGAAGAAATACGGCATCGGGGGAATCCTCGTGTGTGCAGCTCTGCTTGTCATACTGCGTGGAGTTCCCGCTGTATATCAGATGCTCCCGACACTGCTTATGCTTGCCGGGCTGATCCTGCTGACGCTTTCCATGAAGGAACACAAAGACGGGCTTTACCATCAAATGTGGGGTGACCGGCCAGACGGCAGAAGGGTACGATCTCTGAGTGCAGTTACAGACGTCGGCATATACTTCATGCCCAACCGCAACGGTGCGCACACCATGTTTGCCGACACGCTCGATATAACAGAAGTTGAGCGCTATATCCATGCAAAGCGGCGCAGCGATATTCCTCATCTTTCCATGGTCCAGATTTTCCTCACGGCTTACTGCAGAACAATGGCTGAATATCCCGCTCTCAACCGCTTCATCTCCGGGCAGAAAATCTATACCAGAGACGGAGATATTGTTTTCAACATGACTGTCAAGAAAAAAATGACTGTTGAAGCGGAAGAAACCATCATCAAAATTCATTTCAAGCCGGACGAAACACTCTATACAGTCAGCGAAAAGCTGGAAGCAGCCTTTCAGGAAGGAAAAGCAGAAGACGACTCCAATTTTGACAGGACCGCATCTCTGATCAAGGCTATCCCCGGCCTGTTGAAGAAATTCACGATCTGGCTGCTGAAAGTACTGGACTATTTCGGCCTGATTCCGCTGTTTCTTCTCGACGTCAGCCCGTTTCACGGTTCTGTTTTCTTTACCTCCATGGCATCTCTCGGCATTCCACCTGTTTACCACCATCTCTATGATTTCGGTAATCTGCCTGTGTTTTTATGTATGGGAGATAAATACAAAACCGTAACACAACAAAGTGACGGAACAACAGAGACCCGCAAAAAGATGAAGTTTACTGTCGTCAGCGACGAGCGAATCTGTGACGGTTTCTATTATTCCAGAGGCTTTAAAGCTTTTAAAAAGTATCTGCTGCATCCGGAGCTTTTGGAACAGCCGCCAAAAACCATTCGTCACGATATTCCCTGATATATCCTATTAATCCGGGATCAATAAATATCCACCGGCAAAGCCGGTGGTTTTTCTTATAAGCCTGAAAGGCTATGGTACTAGCGGCGTCTTAAGACGCTTTATTACGGCCTGACACTTGCGAGTGGATTGTTACTTGCTACCCGTAAACGGGTCTTCGAACTCTCTTAACGTCATTTGATCGTGTACTTTATCTTCCTTTAGTTGGTTCTGGATGTATTCTTGTATCTTCTTGACATTCTTTCCTGCTGTATCTACATAATACCCCCTACACCAAAACTGTCGGTTTCCATACTTGTATTTCAGATTCCCATGCCTCTCGTGGATTAGTAGCGAACTTTTACCTTTCAGAAACCCCATAAAGCTGGAAACCGACAGTTTTGGGGGAATCTCCACGAGCATATGAATATGATCCGGGCACACTTCCGCTTCTATGATCTTGATCCCCTTCCATTCACACAATTCTCGCAGTATCTTTCCTATTTCTGTCTTGTGCTCTCCATAAAATATCTGTCTTCGGTATTTTGGTGCAAATACAATATGATATTTGCAGTTCCATGTGGTATGTGCTAAACTGTTATTGTCATTTGGCATTCCAATGACCTCCTTGTGTTTATTCTGGTGCAGTTGTCAGGCCGCTCCTCTATTTTATCACAAGGAGTTTTTGTTCATCGCTAAAGCTCTTTTGAACTCCCGGCACAGCCGGGAGTTTTCGGTAAACAAGAAAGCAGACCTGCCCGAAAAAGCAGGTCTGCTTTGTTTTCCTTTCGATTGGTTTATCGGAAAAGCAGGGCACTGGCAATGGTGAAATACACCAGAAGTGAAAGTGCGTCCACAATGGTTGTGATGAACGGGCTTGACATGACAGCGGGGTCAAAACCCATACGGTTGGCAATCATGGGGAGCGTGCACCCTATGACCTTTGCCACCAGCACCGTGAGGGCCATGGTAGCACAGACAACCGCAGCAACAAGAATCGTTACTTCTGTGTTTCCGAGAAGCATCCGGTCAATCAGGACGATTTTTATGAAACAGGCGGTAGCAAGCGTTATCCCACAGAGCACTGCCGTCTGAATCTCTTTCCAAATGACAGAAATGAGATCGGAAAATTCCAGCTCACCCAGAGAAAGGGAACGAATCACCGTGACAGAAGCCTGAGAGCCGGAATTACCGCCGGTATCCATCAGCATAGGGATAAAAGACGTTAAAACAACCTGTGCCGCCAGCGCATTTTCAAAGCGGGAGATTATCATGCCGGTAAACGTCGCCGAGACCATGAGGAGCAGCAACCAGGGAATTCTTTTTTTGTACAGATCCAGTGCGTTGGAACGGAGATATTCCTTGTCAGAAGGCAAAATAGCCGCCATCTTTTCAATATCTTCCGTTGTCTCTTCTTCGATAACGTCCATAGCATCGTCGAACGTGATAATACCGACCATGCGGTCATCACTGTCGAGAACGGGAAGTGCCAGGAAATTATACTTGGAAAGCAGCTGAGCGATATCTTCTCTGTCATCACTGGTATGAACCGCAATGACGTTCTTGTCCATAATATCAGAAATTCTGGCTTCATCACTCTTGACCAGGAGCAGGTCTTTCAGGGTAAGAACGCCCAACAGCTTCCGATTTTCCGTTACATAACAGGTATAGATCGTCTCTTTGTCAACAGCCGTCCGCCGGATGCGGGAAAGCGCTTCGTCAACTGTCATATTCGGACGAAGAGAGATATACTCCGTCGTCATAATAGAACCTGCACTGTTTTCGGGATAACGCAGAATTTCGTTGATTTCCCGGCGCATCTGAGGATCTGCCTGGGCAAGAATCCTCTTGACCACATTAGCCGGCATCTCCTCTACAAGGTCAACGGCATCATCCACATAGAGCTCGTCAACCACTTCCCGCAGTTCGCTGTCGGAGAAGCCCTTGATCAGCAGTTCCTGCAGATCCGGATTCATCTCCACAAACGTCTCGGCTGCAAGTTCCTTGGGCAGAAGCCGAAACAGCAGGGGGATCCTTGTCTCTTCGAATTCCTCAAAAACAGCCGCAATATCTGCGCCGTTCATTGTGACGAGCACATCTTTCAGTGCGGAATATTTTTTTACTTCGAGCAGCGCTCTCAGCGTACCTTCAACAGTAACATTGTGTTCCGCCATTGCAAATTCCTCCTTTTACTTCAGTGTCAGTCGAGCAGGAAGGTGCAACACAGAACAGGCCAAAACAGAGTCTATTACATCACAAACCAGGAAACGCACACACAGGGGCATAAGTGCACATCCATGCTGTTTCGGCCTTGTCCTGTGCCGCTACTACTACCAGCGTCCATGACGTTTCCTCCTTGTTTTTGTAAGATAGTTGTCGACTTTCGTCCAGTATCAGGATACTTTCAAATCCGTGTTTTGTCAAGAAAAATGCGCAAAAATAATCGAGGAACTGACTGCGTGTATTACTGCAAAAATTTTTTCACCCGGCCTGCCAGCAGAACAGCAAGAGCCATTTTTCCAAGATCAGGAAGAACAAAGGGGAGCACACACCAGGAAAGAGCTGTACCGACGGCAATAGCTCCCGCACGCCGTGCATAAACCCACAGGAACCAGGCCGTACCGAAAGCATAACAGACCAACAGACCGATTACCATTGCAGAAATACGTACCAACAGCTTCTCTCCGAAAAGTTTTTGTGCAAGCCAATAGATGATGCCTATAAATATAAAACCGACTA
Organism: Oscillospiraceae bacterium; assembly: GCA_017406005.1. GTDB lineage: Bacteria > Bacillota > Clostridia > Oscillospirales > Oscillospiraceae > Limivicinus. Next base: position 15,207 of record JAFQZI010000044.1, read on the forward strand.
TGTATCCTCCTGTCGTTCCGAGCAGGACTCCGAATCCTCCGTTAAAACCGGTAAAAACCGGCATACCGACAGCCCCGAGCAAAATAAAGATACAGATTGAAACCGTACCCCGTTTCCCGCCTAGCAGTTCCAGTGCGCAGAATACTGCAAATGTCTGCAGCGTGAACGGGATTGTAGCCGGAATACTGATCCAGGAGCAGATTGCAATCAGGGAAGCACAGATTGCCATATAGGCAAGATCAACCACTCTGAATTTTGTTTTCACTGCACGTCTCTCTTCTTCGGCCGCACACTGACTTCCCCGGTAGAAAGAGCTTCCCGGGAACCGTCTTCATACTGTACGAGCAGGCGACACTCCTTGTCGATATCCACAGCACGTGCGGGAAGAACTGCATCTCCCTTCAGAACCAGAATATCTTCACCGATCAGGAAACTTCTTTTTTTGTACTCCTCCGCAAAATCCGCCTCCTCAAGGCTGCTGCAAATGGAATAGAACTGCCTCAGAAACGATGCGGCAAGTGTATTTCTGAGATTCTTTTCTCTCTGCTGTGCGATAGACCCGACAATTTCACGGATTTCCTCCGGATATCCGCCGTCCGGCTCGTAAACATCCAAACCAATGCCCATAACCGCCCAGTCAAGGCCTCCGGTCTCCATATTAAGGGATCCTTCCGTCAGAATACCGCAGACTTTTTTGCCGTTTACAAACACATCGTTAACCCATTTGATGCTCGGGCGGGCAGTTGTACAGCTCTCGATCGCTCTGCAGGCAGCTACCGCTGCAGCGGTTGTAATACGGGTAGATTCCGAGGCGGGGAGCGCAGGACGCAGCAACACACTGAGATAGATTCCGGAATCAGAAGGGGAATAAAAACTTCTGCCGATTCTGCCTCTGCCGGCCGTCTGGCTACCGCTTATGATGACCGTCCATTCCGGCAGTGACTCCGCTCTCTCTTTCATCACGGTATTTGTGGAGGTGATCACATCGTACATTTCCAATGTAAAAACATCTGCCTGTTCACCAAGCGCCTTTCGAATGCCGGCTTCGCTGACAGCATCCTGCTCTCTCCTAAGACGATACCCCCGGTTTGTCACTGCTTCGATTTTATAGCCATCCGCTTTCAGCTGTCGGATATTTTTCCATACAGCCGCACGTGTAACGCCAAGTTTTTCCGCCAGCAGACTGCCGGAGAGATACTCTCCTTTAGAGTTTTCCAACAGATCCGCCAGCTTTTGTTTTGTATTCACAAAATCCGCCCCTTCTTTGGTTCTTGCAGAGGTCTTAGTATAATACGGAAGCACTCTGATTGTCAACCAGATCATCAATTTCAGGTTTACAATTTAAGGCTCTGACGTAAGCAAGGAGAGCTATGTGGAAAGATTGCTTCTATACATTTCTTTCTTTCCGTGATACAATGAGAAAAAAGAAGCAGAAAGGAGCCTTCCATGAACTTTTTCATGCCGGTGAAACTTTTTACCGGAGACGGATGCATTGCAAAAGAACAGGCGCTGTTTCATTCCCTCGGCAAACGCTGTGTCCTTGTAACAGGGCCGCACGCTGCGGAGAAAAGCGGCGCACTGAAAGATGTAACGGAACTGCTGCATCTGGAAGATATCGATTTCTCCGTTTTTAACGAGATATGCCAGAATCCTACCGTCGAGTCCTGTATACAGGCAGGCAAAGCCGCCCGGGAAACCAATGCGGATTTTATCATCGGGATCGGGGGAGGATCTGCCATGGATGCGGCAAAAGCCGCTGCCGTTTTTGCTGCCAACCCGGAACTGGATGAAAACGGTTTTTACAGCGGAAAATGGCAGAATAAACCGCTGCCGGTTCTTCTTGTGGGAACCACTTCCGGAACGGGAAGTGAAGTGACAAAGGTCTCTGTGCTGACAGACAGCAGGCATAGAAAACACAGCATCAAAGATGACAGGCTTTTTGCCCTAGCCTCTTTCGGAGACAGCCGGTATACACGGGAGCTCCCGCTTCCGATTACGCTCTCAACAGGCGTTGACGTGCTGGCTCACTGCGCAGAGAGCTATTTCAGCAAAAAGGCAGATGAGATATCCCGGGGATTTGCTGTCCGCGGTATCCGGCTATTATTTGACCCTCTGCTTGCCGCGGCAGAAGGCAAACCTCTCACCCCGCAGCAGAGAGAGCAGCTCTATCAGGCATCTATTTTCGGCGGCCTTGCCATTAACACCACAAGCACCTGTTTCCCGCACAACGTCGGTTACTTCCTTACTGAGTGGTACGGTGTTCCGCACGGCGTTGCCTGCGCGACATTTTTGCCGGATCTTTTCCTCTATGAGGAAGACTTTGATCCCGCTTATACGGAAAGTTTTTACCGGGAAGTGGGTCTCAACAAGGAGGAAGTGCTGGCACTGATCGGAAAATGCCTCCCGAAGAACACAATCTCCTTGACGGAAGAGGAAATCCGGCTGCTTCTCCCCCGTTGGGAAAACAACGGATCTGTCAACAACACCAGAGGCACTGTAGACATTGCATTCATTTTTAATGTTTTAAAAGACAAATATCTGATAAAAGGAGAATAATTATGATCAGAACAAAACAGGAGCAGACAATAGAATTCAAATGCATCCGCGGCGGAAACGGCGAAGCGGAAATGCGCAAAATCACCATCGGTGATGCAGAACTGTACGGCAAGGGAAGAATGTTCAACCACATGGTGCTTGCTCCGGGTAATTCCATCGGAGAGCATACGCACACCGGTGACAA
>JAFQZI010000045.1 GCA_017406005.1 Oscillospiraceae bacterium
AAGAATCAGCGCCGTTAGTTTGTTTTTCATATTTACCCATCCTCCCTTAAACCGAAAAGCCTTGAAACGATAACATTTCAAAGCTTTTCAAAAAGTGGACTTGAAGGGGATCGAACCCTCGAACCTCACGGATGCGAACCGTGCGCTCTCCCATCTGAGCTACAAGCCCGTATTCATTTTTTGACAGCTTGATTATTATATCATAAATTTCCAGAAAGTAAAGAAAAAAATTGAGTTTACAATTTTATCATTGCCATTCTAGCCGGTTTGTAGTAGAATACGCGTAAGGCTTTTGACAAGGCTGCACTAGTCGGGGAGCCAGCGGTGCCCTGTAACCTGCAATCCGCTACAGCAGGGATGAATTCCCGCGATGAGGGTGTGTTATGTGCTGTCAGCTGCCGGTGAGCAGTGATGACGTTTCGGTCTCGCGCAACGGAAACCCGTGAACCATGTCAGGTGAGGAATCAAGCAGCATTAAGCGGTGCTTTTCGTGTGCCGCGGGGTAGCCGGAGCCGAGCCAGCTGCCGGCGAGGCGGGCATACAGCATGATTCGAGCAAGGGTGTGCAGTCTTGTCAAGGGCCTTATTATATAGCGGAAAGGAGAGCGGAGATGTATCAGGCACTGTATCGCAAGTGGCGGCCGCAGACGTTTGATGACGTAATCGGCCAGAAGCATATTACCGATTCTCTCCGCAACCAGATCGCTTCCGGGCGCCTTTCACATGCCTATCTCTTCACCGGGATTCGCGGCACGGGCAAAACATCCTGCGCGCGCATTCTGGCAAAAGCCGTCAACTGCGAACACCCGAAGGACGGAAACCCCTGCTGTGAATGTGCTTCCTGCCGCGCCATTGCGGAAGGCACGGTGATGGACATTGTAGAGCTCGACGCAGCCTCCAACAACGGTGTTGACAATGTACGCTCCCTTCGCGAAGAAGCGGTTTTTTCACCGGCGATGGTAAAAAAGCGCGTTTATATTATCGACGAAGTCCATATGCTCTCCACCAGCGCCTTCAATGCGCTCCTGAAGATTCTGGAAGAACCGCCCGAGCATCTGCTCTTCATCCTTGCGACGACGGAGCTTCAGAAAGTCCCGGCGACGATTCTTTCCCGCTGCCAGAGGCACAGCTTCCGGCGCATCGAGGCGAAGGAGCTGGCTGACTACCTGCTGAAGGTCGCGGCGAAAGAGAATTTTGACCTGACTGAAGATGCAGCTTCTCTGCTGGCAGGTCTGGCCGAAGGCGGTGTCCGTGATGCACTCAGCATGCTGGACCAGTGCTCTTCCTACGGGAAGATCGGCGTGGATGAAATCTATGCGGCGGTCGGCCTGGCCGGCAACCGGCGGACGCTGGAGCTGTTTGATAAGATCTGTTCGCACGATGCTGCGGCGGCCGTAGAGCTGTTCCACAGCCTTTGGATGGAGGGGAAGGATCCCGCCTCTCTGCTGAAAGAACTCAGCAGGCTCGTGCGTGATATCCTGATGATGAAGCTTGCCCCGATGCACGCCTCCGAGTTGGTCTACGGCGGATATGAGAAGCGTATGCTCGAAGCTTATACGGCGCGTTTTTCCGCAAGGCAGCTATCTAGTACGCTGGAAACCCTGCAGGCGTCACTCGGCAGCATGAAGGACAGGCTTGACCCGAAGATGACGGCTGAGCTCTGCCTGATCTCCCTGTGTGATGAGATCGCCGGGAATACCGTGGAAGGTCTTCGCCTGAAGGTCGCTTCCTTGGAAGAGGCTTTGAAGAACGGTGTTGTCGTCACGGCAGCAGCCCCTGCAGTGGAAAAATCTCCTGTCGTGAAAGAACAAGCGGAGGAGCAAAAAGCTCCTGAAGCGGAAGCATCTCCAGAAAAACCGGAAGTTCCTGCGGAGCCGCCGGTTTCCGATCTGCCGGCAGAAGCACCTTCCGTTCAAGAGAAGCCCGAACCAGCTGCGGCAGAACCCTCCCAGCCGGCACCTTTTGCCGGATATCTGTGGGCAGCCGTTTGCGAAAGGGCGAAAGGGCTTCTCCCCCGTGATATCGAAGCGATTCTCGCCACGGTGGACGGCGTCCGGGAAGGGGATATTCTCTTTGTCGAGACGGATCCCGGCTTCTATTTCAACCGCTTCAACCGGCCGGATGTTCTCGAAGCACTGGCAAATGCGGCATCGGAGCTGCTGTCAAGCCCGGTTGCCGTAAAGGTAAGAGAAAAACGCCCTCTGGGGAAGACGCGGAGCCTTGACGAGCTTCGGCAGTACCCGGAAGTGCGGTTTATATAAAGTATATTCTGTATGAATTAATAAGAAAGAGGGTAATACTATGGCAAAAGGTGGTTATCGCGGAGGCTTTTCCGGAGGCAGCCAGGCGAATATGATGCGTCAGGCTCAGAAGATGCAGCAGGAAATCCTGAAGATGCAGCAGGAGCTGGAAGAATCCGAGTTCGAGTTCACGGCAGGCGGCGGTGTCGTCAAGGCGACCGTCATGGGTTCCCGGCAGGTCAAATCCATTGAGATCGATCCCGAAGCGGTGGATCCCGACGATGTGGAAATGCTGCAGGATATGATCGTTGCAGCCGTGAACGGCGCTCTGAAACTCTGTGAGGAAAAGAGCAATGCCTCAATGGCAAAGCTGCAGTCGGGCATCAGCCTTCCCGGCCTGTTCTGAGAGCGGATCTTTCCCGGAAAAGAAACGGAAAATGAAAAGATCCCTTTCGTTTCTTCTGGCGATTCTCATCTTTGGCGGAGTTCTGTTTCCGGCGGAGGCATCTGCCGCGCAATATGAATTTACAGAACCGAAGTCGTCCTATACGACGGCATGGATTGCCGGTGCGATGAAGATGCTCGGCATCAAGGACACTGCCGGAAACCCTGTCAGCGAAGAAGATCTGTATGAACTTGCAGGCCAGATCAAAAGCCTGCTGGATGTCGCGAAGAACCTCTCGGACGAAACATTGCGGCCTCTCATAAGCTCGGCGATGTCGAAGTTCGGCTTCACCATGGACGAAAGCCAGCTCAATACACTCCTTTCCTTTTTCCGGTCCTCCGGAGAGGAAAAGGACAAGTCTCTCTCGTCAAAACTGCAGGACCTGCAGGAAACGGTTGGCAAAGTAACCGAAACGGCTTCAAAGGCCGCGCGTTTTTTGCGGACCGTCAGGCGGTCGTTTCAGGAAATTGTAAACTGGTTTTCCCACGTAAAGGACCTGTTCCACTGACAATCAGACAGAAATACAAAAAACCGGGATGTTCTCCCGGTTTTTGTTATTCGGTTTATGAATCCCTATAACCCGAACAGGTACAGGCAAAGGTAGGCGGTCGGGATCGAAAACATGATGCTGTCTGTCCGGTCAAAAAATCCGCCGTGCCCGGGGATGAGGTCGGAAAAGTCCTTCACCCCGATATACCGCTTCAGGAGCGACTCGGCCAGGTCTCCGATCTGCCCTGCCGTAGAGCAGGCAAAAGCCGTTACCACGCACGGGAGAAAAGGGATCGGCTCCAAATGCTGTGAGACGAAATAGACGAGCACGCCTGCCAGAACGGAAAAGAATGCGCCGCAGAGGCAGCCTTCCACGGTTTTTTTCGGCGAAACGGCCGGGGCAATCTTATGCTTCCCGAACAGTTTTCCGCCGAAGAGCGCAAAGGTGTCGCACGTCCAGCAGGAGAGGCAGCCGAGTGCGAAGGTCGCAAGCCACCTTTCACGGATGGAGATGATCATCATCAGCGCGTAGGGAAAGCATGGATAGGAGAGCCCTGCCACGGTGTAAAGGGCACCTTTCCCGGAGACATCCCGGTGCAGCACACCGGAGAAGAGTGCAAGATAGATTGCGATCGTGAACCATGCAATATAGGCCATAAGCCCGCTGTGCGTCAGGGTGAGGAACAGCTCCACAGCGAGATACATATAGAGCACCCAGCCGGTGCAGTGGATGTCGATTTTTTTCATGTTGCTGAGGTATTCATACGCGCAGCAGATTCCCACCGCGCCTACAAGCAGCACGCGGCTTTTTTCAAACGGAAAACACACTGCGCAAATCGCAATCAGAACCGCTGCCGAAATGATCCGTTTTTTCATGCTTTTCACCTCCCGTCTTGCAAGGCATGCCTGCTTCGCGGAAGATCTGCGTCGCAGGCATGGGTTGTTTCAGGATAATTTGCTGTTGATCCACTCCAGGATATCACGGTAAACTTCATCTTTGTTGATCTCGTTGAGCATTTCGTGGCGGCCGCCCGGATAGAGCTTCATCTTCACATCCATGCATCCCGCATTGCAGAAAGCCTTATAGGCGCGCTCAACGCCTTCCCCGTAATCTCCGACAGGGTCTTCCTTGCCCGACATGAAGTACACGGGCTTTGTCCGATCCATGCGCTCGAGATTTTTCGGGTCCATGATAAAGCGGATCCCGTGCATCATGTCACGGTAGAGGCCGTTTTTGCACACAAACCCGCAGTTTTCATCCGCCATGTAGCGGTCAACAACTGCTTCGTCGCGGCTGAGCCAGTCGCACGGCGTGCGGGGATTATCGATGCGGTCGCAATAGGAACCGAACGCCACTTTATTGAGCGTGTCGCCCCAGGCTCCTGCCCCTTTCACCCGGCACAGCGTATCTGCCATTATGCAGCCGCCGAAAATGAGCGCCTTGCTCTGGTGGCCCGTTCCGCTGAGAATCGCCAGATCATACTTCTCCGGATAGCGGATCAGATATGTGCGGGTGAGGAAGGATCCCATCGAATGCCCGAACAGGATATACGGCACACCCGGGAATTCAGCCTGCATGATGTCATGCAGCCGTGCCATGTCGTCCACGGCATAGGTCCAGCCGTTTTTCAGGGCGAAAAGACCTTTTTCCACATTGTTTGTGGCGGTTTTGCCATGGCCGAGATGGTCATTGGCCACTGCAGCGAAGCCGTTTTCCGCCAGGAAGCCCATAAACTCTTCATAACGGCCGATGTGTTCCGCAACACCGTGGGCAATCTGCACCACACCGCGCACCTGTCCTTCCGGCACGCACTTTCTCGCGTAGACGGTATTCTCGCCCGTGGAGGACGCAAAGGTAAAGTCAGTAAATTCCGCCATAGCAGTTCAAAACCACACGGATGGCCGGCTGCTTATTTGCCGGATACGATGTCACGCGTGTCACGTGCAATGACAAGCTCTTCGTTCGTCGGGATGACGTAGACCTTCACCTTGGAGTCAGGCGTGGAGATCATTACATCTTCGCCGCGCTTCTTGTTGGCTTCGGGGTCAACGGTCACGCCCAGGTAGCCGAAGTAATCGCAGATGGCTTTTCTCGTGTCTGCGCTGTTCTCGCCGACGCCTGCTGTGAAGATGATGGCGTCCACACCGTTCATGGCAGCTACGTAGGAACCGGCGATCTTTGCTACCCAATAGGCAAACATGTCAAGGGCGAGCTTTGCGCGGTCATTGCCTTCACCAGCAGCGCTGTCGAGATCACGGAAGTCAGAGGAGACGCCGGACACACCGTCCACACCGGACTTCTTATTGAGCACGTTGAGCATCTCGTCGATGGCAAGGTGATGTTTGTTCATGATGAACTGCATGGCGCCCGGGTCGAGGTCGCCGCTGCGGGTGCCCATCGGCAGGCCGGCCAGAGGCGTGAAGCCCATCGACGTGTCAACGCTCTTTCCGCCGTCAACCGCGCAGATGGAGGAGCCGTTGCCGAGGTGGCAGGAGACGAGCTTGAGCTCTTCAATCGGCTTGCCCATGATTTCGGCGCAGCGGGAAGAGACATACTTGTGGCTGGTGCCGTGGAAGCCGTAACGGCGGATGCCGTCCTGCTTGTAGTAGTCGTACGGGAGGGCATACATATAGGCCTTTTTCGGCATGGTCTGGTGGAAAGCGGTGTCAAACACGGCGACCATCGGCACATCGTCGCCCATGACCTTGCGGCAGGCAAGGATACCGGTGATGTTTGCCGGGTTGTGCAGAGGGGCAAACGGCGTGCACTGGGCAATGGCTTCCATCACGGCGTCATCGATCAGCACGGAAGAAGCAAACTTCTCACCGCCATGCACCACGCGGTGGCCGACAGCGTCGATTTCCTTCATGGAGCCCACAACGCCGTATTCCGCGCTTGTCAGCTTGTCGATAACAGCTGCAATGGCTTCGGCATGCGTCGGGAGTTCAATGTCTTCGTTATATACAGGCTTTCCGCCGACGAGCGGTGTGTGTTTGAGATGGCCGCCGATGCCGATTCTCTCACAGAGGCCTTTCGCCATGACGGACTCCGTCTCCATATCGATGAGCTGGTACTTGAGGGAAGAGCTGCCTGCGTTGATCACAAGAATTTTCATAAATTGTTTTTCCTTTCCTATTGTCTTTAGGTTGATCTTGCGCTACACTCATTCTAATACATTTAAGGATAATGTGCAATGGGTAAAATCATAGGAATTGTTGCAGAATACAATCCTTTTCACGCTGGCCATGCCTGGCAGATCGAAAAGGCGCGGGAGATGGCCGGGGAAGAGAGCACCGTGATCGTCATGATGTCGGGCGATTTCGTGCAGAGAGGCGAGTGGGCCATCCAGCCCAAGGCGATGCGCGCCGTCTCGGCCTGCCGCGGCGGTGCGGATGCCGTGTTTGAGCTGCCCCTGCCCTGGTGCCTTTCCTCGGCCGAAGGGTTTGCGCGCGGTGCAGTTTCCCTGCTGCTCTCCCTCGGGATCACGCATCTCAGCTTCGGCAGTGAATCGGCAGTTCTGGAGAAGCTCTCTGCGGCCGCTTCCCGGATCAGTGAACCCGGTTTTGAGGAAGAAGTAAAAGCCTGCCTCCGCGCCTGCCCGAATCTCACTTACCCCCAGGCACGTGCCTCTGTTCTCGGAGAGGATGCGGTAGCTTCACCCAACGATCTTCTCGCGGTGGAATACCTCATCGCCCTGCAGGGCACGGGCGTCATCCCTCTCCCGGTCAGACGGCTCGGCAGCGGGCACGACGAGGCAGGGGAGAGCGTCTGCCCCTCGGCTTCGGAGCTGCGCGCCCGCATCCTTTCCGGCAGCATATCCTGCCCGCATGCGGACCCCTCTGTCATGGAGACCGCCTGCCTTTCCCGTCTCCGCTTTCTGGACAGGGAAGACTTCCTCTCCCTGCCGGATTGTGCGGACGGCCTCGGTGCCCGCATCTGGAATGCCGTGCGGGAGGGCTCTTCCCTGCAGCAGGTTTACGACCTCGCCAAGACCCGCCGCTACACCCATTCCCGTGTGCGCCGCGCCGTGATGTGTGCCGTTCTCGGCATCCGCAGCGGGGACAATGCCGGGGCTCCGCCGTATGCCCGCCTCCTGGCCATGAACAGCCGGGGCAGGGAATTCCTCGCCTCCGTGAAAGGCCGCACAGCCGTGCCGGTTGTCACGCTCCCGAAGGAGCTGGAAGCGCGCGGCACCCTCCGCGAAAGGAAGGTGTTCGCCTCCGGCGCATCCGCCCACGACCTCTATCTGCTCGCATTTTCCGCCCTTGCAGACACAAAATGTGGGGATGATTACCGCACCGGTCCGGCAATTGTGTAAATTCAACAAATATGCCAAATGTTCCTTTTTATTTTTATACAAAGTAGTATATTGCGGTGTGTTTTAAATTAGTTTATAATTCCAATGTCGCCGGATGAAAACAAGTGTTTTTCTCTGGCGGACAAATGTATTTTAATTCATTCATGGAGGAAAGAAAATGAAAAAGTTCCTGGCTATGATGCTTGCTCTGTGCATGGTATTTGCCCTCTGCGCAGTCGGCTATGCAGACAATGTTGTAAAAATCGGCGTGTTCGAGCCGATGTCCGGTGACAATGGTGCCGGCGGCAAGCAGGAAGTTCTCGGTATGCAGTATGCAAATGCTGTCTGCCCTGAAGTTGAAATCGGCGGCGAGACCTACAAAGTAGAGCTTGTCTATGCTGACAATGCTTCTTCCAACGACAAGGCTCCTTCCGCAGCACAGAACCTCGTTTCCAATGGTGTTTCCGTTGTTCTGGGTTCCTATGGTTCTGGCGTCTCCATCGCAGCCGGCGACACGTTTGCCAATGCTATGGTTCCGGCCATCGGTGTCACCTGCACCAACCCGCAGGTAACTTCCGAGTGTGATGTCTACTTCCGCATCTGCTTCCTCGATCCGTTCCAGGGCACAGTCCTTGCCGGCTTCGCAAAGGATTCTCTCGGTGCAACCAAGGCATACTGCCTCTCCAAGATGGGCGATGACTACTCCGGCGGTCTCTGCAACTACTTCATCGACGCTTTCGGCAAAGACAACTGTGTCTATGAGCAGTTCCCCGAAGGCACGCAGGACTTCTCCACCTACATCACCAACGCTCAGAATCAGGGCTGCGACGTCTTCTTCAGCCCGGTTTCTACCGAAGCTGCTGCACAGATCATTGCCAAGGCTGACACCCAGGCTCTGGGTATGCCCATCCTCGCCGGTGACACTTGGGACTCCAACGTCATCCTGCAGGCTGCAAAGGGCACTGACCTGAGCATCAATGTCACCACCTTCTATCAGGAAGGCGCAGATGCTGAGTTCGACGCCGGCATCAAGGCATGGATCTCCGGTGACTCCGTCAACCTCGCCAACAACGGCGGCAACGATGAGCTGGCAGCTGTCACTGTCATGGGCTACGATGCATACTTCTTTGCACTCGAGGCTCTCAAGGCAGCAGGCTCCATCGATCCGGAAGCTGTTCTCGAAGTTGTTCCTTCCGTCACCTATGAAGGTGTCACAGGCGCTATTGCTCTTGATGATATCGGCGATGCAATCCGCGACAGCGCATTCGTTAAGAGCTGCAACACCGAGACCGGTGTTTGGGACTTCGTCACTGTTGCAAAGGCAGCCTGATCTCCTAATTGAATTGAAAGTATAAGGGGAGGGCCATGCGCCCTCCCGTCTTTCTGTTTTCTTAATATTCTATATCCGACTATATCCGTATTATCTCCTCAATATTGCTCGCGACCGGGCACCGAAATCGAGGCATGATGTTGTCTTCGCGAGCATGAAGAAAGCACTTCTCACGAAGTGACTGAACAGTTTTTTTCCACTCTATCCGAAATGAGGATTCTTGTATGAATTTTTTGAAAGTCGCCCTGCCGTACGTCATTTCAGGCGTCTCTGTAGGCGGCCAGTATGCCCTGATTGCCATCGGTTACACGATGGTTTACGGCATTCTGAGGCTGATTAACTTTGCGCATGGCGATGTGTTTATGGTGGCCGGCCTGCTCATGGTCTATCTTGCGGCGTCTTTTCCGCTCTACATAGCAGTTCCCGCAGTCATTATCCTGACGGTTCTGCTCGGCTTCACCATTGAGCGTGTGGCTTACCGCCCCCTGCGCAGCGCACCGAGAATGTCCGTCATGATCTCGGCCATCGGTGTGAGCTATCTGCTGCAGAACCTCGCCCTTTATATCACCGGCGGTCTGAACAAGAACTATCCGCCCATCCCCTGGATTTCCGACCGTATTTCCGTCTTCGGGTTGGAAACAACGCGTGTTACGGTCATCACACCGTTTCTCACCATCGTTCTGGTGGTTGCCCTTGTGCTTCTCATCAACCATACCAAGCTCGGCATGGCGATGCGTGCAGTCTCCAAAGATTTTGAGACCAGCCAGCTCATGGGCATCAAAATCAACTCCGTCATTTCCGCAACGTTTATCATCGGCACCTTCCTGGCGGCAGTCGGCTCCATGCTCTACTTCACGAACTATCCCGGCGTTGTCCCCACATCCGGAGGCATGCCCGGGCTGAAAGCGTTTGTAGCCGCTGTCTTCGGCGGGATCGGTTCGATCCCCGGTGCGGTGATCGGTGCGTTTATCATCGGCATCTGCGAAAGCCTGATCAAGGGGCTTGACACCATCCTCATCGTCAACGGTGTCATCAGCGAGCAGATCGGCCTTGCTACCTTCTCGGATGCATTCACTTTTGTGCTGCTGATCATCATTCTTGTCTTCAAGCCGACAGGCCTGTTCGGTGAGAAGCAGACGGACAAGGTTTAAGGAGGGTCGGGGCATGACGAAAACAAACCATAAAAAGAACTGGCTTTCGGTCCTTATCGTTCTTCTCTTCCTTGCTCTTGTCCTTTTCCTCGATCAGAAAATCAAGCCCACCAACTCCATGTACATGTTGATGACGGTTCTGCAGAAGGGCTCCGTTTATGCGCTCGCTGCTGTTTCCATGAACCTTCTCAACGGCTATACCGGCCTCTTCTCGCTCGGCCATGCGGGCTTCATGCTCATCGGGGCTTATTCCTATGCTATTTTCACCATTCCCGCCGCCTCGCGTGACACGGTTTATCAGTATTATGAAGCCGCGGTCCGGATCTCTTTCCCGGAGATATTCAGCGCGGCGATCGGCCCTGCAGGCACGGTGCTCGGCATTATCCTGGCGGTGCTGGTCGCGGGTCTCGCGGCGGCCATCTTCGCCTACCTGATCGGCCTGCCTGTCCTGAAACTGAAGAGTGACTATCTGGCCATTGCAACGCTCGGCTTTGCGGAGATCATCCGTGCCGTTTTCCAGTGGAGCAAGCTCGGCCCGATCACAAACGGTTCCAACATCCTCAAGAGCTTCCCGCGTACGAGCACCTTCAAATTCAAGCTGGCGGGGGAGACGATCAAACTCTCCACCTTCGTCCCTGTGCTGATCGCCACCATCTGCATTGCCCTGATCGTGCTTCTGGTCAACTCCACCTACGGCCGGTCTTTCAAAGCCATCCGCGACGATGAAATTGCTGCGGAGGCCATGGGCATCAATCTTGCAAAGCACAAGATGATCAGCTTTGTCACAAGCTCTTTCTTCGCAGGGGTTGCAGGTGCCGTCATGGCAATGGTGCTCTCCATTGCTCAGGCAAGCAACTTCAAGAGCGCCATGACGTATGAGATCCTCCTCATGGTGGTTCTCGGCGGTATCGGCTCGATATCCGGTTCGGTCATCGGCTCGATGCTGTTTGTCGCCGCGTCTGAATGGTGGCTCCGCGGGCTCGACTCCGGTGTCTTCCTCGGCATCGAGGCCCCGAATATCTTCCGCAACGGCTTCCGTCTGGTCGTCTTCTCCATCATTATCATGATTGTCGTGCTGTTCTTCCGCAAAGGCATTATGGGTGACAGGGAGATCACCGATCTCTTCCGCAAAAAAAGCAAAACACCGGCAAAGGAGGCGGGCAAATGAGTGAACAGAAAAATGTCCTCCGGCTGGAAAACGTGACCATGCAGTTTGGCGGTGTCGTTGCCGTCAACAATCTCTCGCTGGAAGTGAACGAGGGTGAAATCGTTGCCCTCATCGGCCCCAACGGAGCGGGCAAAACCACGGCCTTCAACTGCATCACCGGTGTCTATGAGCCTACCAACGGCATCATCTCCTTTGAGGGCAAACCCATCGTTGCCAACCATCCGTCCGGCAAGATGAAGAAGGATTACCAGGGCTTCTTCGGCGACAAGTATCTCAACATCAAACCGATCGATCCCACGCCTGACCAGATCACCAAGCTCGGCATTGCAAGAACCTTCCAGAACATCCGCCTGTGGAAGTCCATGACGGTGTTTGACAATGTTCTTACCGCCAAGCACATGCGTTCCAAACAGAATGTCTTCTCCGCGACCTTCCGCACAAACCAGGCGGACGAGAAAAAGATGCGCGAGGAGACGCTTGCCTTCCTCGAAGAGCAGGATCTCGCCCAGTATCGTGATGATCTGGCTGTCTCCCTGCCGTACGGTCTCCAGCGCCGTCTCGAAATCGCCCGTGCCCTGGCCACCGAGCCGAAGCTCCTTCTGCTCGACGAGCCTGCAGCCGGCATGAACCCGCAGGAGACGGAAGACCTCGGCAGATTTATCGTGGACATCAAAGACCGCCATAATCTTACCATTCTGATGATCGAACATCATATGGACCTTGTTATGAAGTTCTCTGACAGGATTTACGTGATAGACTTCGGCAAGCTGATCGCCCAGGGCACGCCCGCGGAGATTCAGGCGAACCCGAAAGTAATCGAGGCATATCTGGGGGTGGCAGACGATGAGTGAACCCATTCTTACTATTACCGACCTGAAGGTCAACTACGGCGGCATCGAAGCGGTCAAAGGCATCAGCTTTGAAGTCCCGGAGGGGAGCATTATTACGCTCATCGGTTCCAACGGCGCGGGCAAGAGCTCAACGCTTCGCACCATCGCCGGGCTCGTAAAACCGGTTTCCGGCAAAATTGTGTTCCGCGGGGATGACATTACCGGCCTTGATCCCACCTCAATCGTCAAAAAGGGTGTTACGCTTGTCCCGGAGGGGAGAAGGATCTTCCCGGATCTTTCCGTTGTGGAAAACCTCAAAATGGGTGCCTATCTCCGCAATGATGATATCTCCGGCGACCTCCAGTGGGTTTACGATCTCTTCCCCCGTCTGAAGGAGCGTTCCTGGCAGGCGGGAGGCACGCTATCCGGCGGCGAACAGCAGATGCTGGCTGTCGGCCGTGCCCTGATGAGCCGCCCGAAAATGATCATGATGGACGAGCCTTCTCTTGGCCTTGCTCCGATCATCGTCAAAGGCATTTTCGATATCATCCGCGAAATCAACAAGCAGGGCGTTACGGTTCTCCTCATTGAGCAGAACGCCAATATGGCTCTAAAAACAGCGGACTTTGCCTATGTTCTCGAAACCGGAAAGATTACAATGTCCGGCCCCGGAAAAGAGCTCCTCGTTAACGAAGACGTCAAAAAAGCCTACCTCGGCACATAAAACTAAGCCCTCCGGTTTACCCCCGGAGGGCTTTTCATTAATTCGAGTAAAAAACTATTCAGTTCTGTCTATTTCATTTACAATTCCGTTTATTTCATTAAACTTAGCTCGCGACGGAGCACTAAAATCGAGGTACAACGTTCCCTTCGCGAGCCTATGCAGTCACTACGAAGCGCCAGATTCACTATACACTCTTTCCTCACTATAGTTCGCGCGACGGAGCAGTCTGTACGTGGTACCATCTTGTCTTTGCGCGAAACTTGTATGCACTCATTACGAAGCGCCTGAATAGTTATTAATTACGTCCGTTTCCTGTATCCTTTTTCTTTACCAGGTAAACCGTCGTGCATGCACCGAAGGCTGCCATCAACCCCAGTGCTGTCCACAAGGCTACATTCCCGTCGTCTCCGGTCTTAGGCCGCAGATAGATCGATTCAAACCGGATGGTCATCACCTGGTTCTGCCCCTGCAGCATGTCATACGTCACCATAAACTGGTTGCCGTACTGCACATTCCGGTACCATCCCGCCAGGAAGATGCTGTAAACGTAATAGCCCTCATATGGCTGGAAAATGAAGTTGAAGCTCTGCCCGGGTTCCAGCTTTCCGGTCCATCCGCTCGGCACATTCCCACCACTCAGCCGCACTGCGCCGTAACCGGAATAATTAACAGTCAGGTATAATGCGGTGGAAATCATCTCCCAGTACGGATAGAGCACCATATTGCTGCTGATCGTAACATGCTGTCCCAGTGAGAAGGCCTTCGGCCCGCCGTCATAAAAGCTCCATCCGGTTTGCGTGTGTCCCGCCCTGGTAAACCCCTGGCCGGAAATGATGGCATCTCCCGGATACCATTCCGTCGAAAAAGAAGAACCGGATACGCCTGTTCCCGGCATGTATGTGATGGTATAGCGGGGGATATAGCTTCCCCCGCTCGGCCCTGTTGAGGGATAATACCCGGAAGCCGGAGCCGTGGCAGGGTAGTACCCGGTGCTTGGGGCAGAGGGTGCATAATAACCTGCACTTGGGGCATCTATCGTATACCCGTCCAGCGATCCCGTTCCGTAACTCGGGTATCCGGACATCGAGCCGTAACCGTATCCCGGATAGCTTGAGGGTGCGCTGTAGCCGTAATCGTATCCGTATCCCGTTCCTCCGGAATACGAGTCGTAATACGACGCCCATGCCGAACCAGCTGAGCTGCCCAGCAGAACCAGGCAAAGTAACAGAACAAATACTTTCTTCATGAATGTTTTCCTATTTTATCCACCTGTATGTGTGATTACTACACCCCAGGCAATGGCTATCGTAATAAATGCGGTTATTGCAGATAAGCCGCAAATGATTTCCAGCACTAAGATCAGCCGGGAAGGTTCTTTCCAACTCGGCGCTTCATCCTTTGGTGAAAAAGGTTTAAGCGATCCGTAATTTTCTTTTTTCTTTTCCGGGGCTGTTTTCACAACAGCCGCACTCTTCGGCGCTTCGATTGTCTTTTCTTCAAATGGAAGAATTAGGGGAGGGGCCTCTTCCGGAGGCTGTTTCGAAAGCTCTTTCAAAGGTTCTTTCGGAAGTTCTATCGGAGCGGCGTTTTGCGCTTCGTGCTTCCCCTTGACCTGCACCGGCGTCTCCTCCGGGTTCTCTACCGGGAGCTCCGTGATCAGTGCCTCAATCCAGTCTTTTTCTGGGGATGGGGGCTCTGCTGTCGGGCTCTCTTTTATTTCTGAGGGTTTCTTTTTCCTTCTTACTGAAGGTTTCTTCTCTCTTCTTATTGCAGTTTTCCTTTTCCTGTATGCCGTTTCTTCTTTCTGCAGAGCTTCATCCGGATAATCAGCACCTTCATCCCAGTCTTTGGTAAAAACGAAAATCAGGGAGGCCACGACAACCAGTGCAACAGCAACTAAAAATAAAAACATCTGAAAGGTCCTGTCCTCCTTTTCATTATTACGTAAACTAATTTATTATAACAGGGGAGAGTAATAAAAGTCAAGCCCATAAAGAGAATAAGACTTCTCTTTATGGGCATAATGTATTTTTTAAATTAGCTCTTTAGTTCTATTGCTGTCAGCAGAGGGAATTCATGATTTCTTTTCCCGTTGCCACTTTTTCATCATCTGTATTTACAAATACAATCTGCAGTTCATAATCCGGATTCTCATTCATCCAGTCCCTGCAGGCACTGATTGCGACCGTCCAGGCTTCCTCAAGGGGATATCCGTAGATCCCTGCAGAGATGAGCGGGAAGCCGATGGAATGGCACCCGTATTCTTTTGCCAGCGCAAGGGATTTCTGATAACAGCTGTATAACTGTTCCGCTTCGCCCCTTCTTCCGCCGTTGTAAACAGGTCCTACCGCATGAATAATGTATTTGTTTTCTTTCATGTTAAAGGCAGGCGTGATGACGGCAGATCCCGTAGGGCATTGCCCGATTCTGTCACAGGCAGCCTGTAGCTGTGCCGAACCGGCTGCTCTGAAAATCGCTCCGCAGACACCGCCGCCCTGCTGCAGATACTGATTGGCAGCGTTGACAACCGCGTCTGTTTTCAGATTTGTGATTCCGTCCTTGTGAATTTCAATTGTTCCGATAGGTGTGTTCATCTCGTAACCTCATCCATAATACAGATTCCCTTGGCATTTCTTCGTTGATAGTGCAGAATCGTCAATCACTCACCTCATTTTTTGTCATCCCCAAGTATAATATCCAACATCTTGTACTCGACAACAAATACAGGGTCTTTTTTACCTTTTTACCTTCACACTGCATTCTGGGTATTCTTCCCAGACATCATCAAAAGCCGCATCGCATCGAGAACAGACACTCAATCATCTTATAATCCATTATAAAATATTATACTACAAGGTTCATAACATGCAAGTATTCTTTGTGGTTAATAAATCATTAGGGGCCGAAAGGACGAAAAAAGAATCCCGACCTGCGGGCCGGAGATGAGATAATACAAAAAACAGCGGCCCGAAGCAGAGTGACAAGTCATCTCGCCTCAGGCTGTCTATATGGTTTTTTCCATCAGTTCGGATTAAAGCTGGTTTCGCAGTCGCGGCAGAAAAAATGCATCCGGGGAAACTTTACAACGATATAGTTCCGGCTGCCGCATTCCGGGCAGGTGAACTTTACCTGGTAATCTGTTGGCAGCGGCAATTCAAAACCGCCGACAACCTTTTTCAACTCTTTATCAGAGAGTCGGCAATGCTTTTTTTCCATGATTACAACCTTCCTTTAGTAAAGACGAAGCCAATGATAGCCGTTGCTTGCGGTCATGTATAGTCCGTTCGTTGCAAAAGCTGTTCCGTCCGAAGTGCAGAGGAATCCGTTCTGATTGATGAAGTAGGTATAATTGCCGCCGAGGTAAGGATTAACCGCACTGTACAGGACAGCGGTCCCGTCGCTGTAGATCTGCAGCTCTACGGTTCTGTTTTCAACGCATTCGTATGTGCCTACATAGGAATTCCTGTCCGCTTTTGCGGGAGAAGAGAATACACATGCCATGATTACCATAACCATCATTACTGCAATTACCGTGCTTACTGTTTTGTTCATTGTGTTTTTCATTTTTTATTTTCTCCTTTATTTTTGTTTTGTGAGCACAGCATAGCACACGGATTATCACAGAACTGTCACATGGAAAATATTTTTTTAGGCATGATACAAAAAGCCGCCAAGGGTAAACCCTCAGCGGTTATGATATAGATATGGTTCTCTGCATCATTTATGAATCCATCCGGCTGCGCCGCGAAGGCTGATGACATACCAATCGCCCTCTTCTTTTAAAATGGGTAGCCGGGTGTCTATGTCAAGCAGAGCAACCTTAGGCGCGGCAGTATCGTTCCAGGCGTATACCGACGTTTCCTTTTCAGTCACATACCAGGCCGGGTTGATAATGATGTAGTCTGAGTTTATCCAGCCACAGGGTGTGTCTTCAGAATCGCCAAGAGTACAATAAACAAATCCGTTCTCTTTCTTTGCCCCTGTTGGATGGTCTGCACCTACCACTATTGGACGGTCTCCATAATTCAGGGTTTGCATTGCTTTGGAAGAAGAACTTGGCTTCTCTCGCAATGTTAGTCTTTCACACAGCACCACGGCCGGGTAACCGATTTGCTGTCCCGGGCCATAGGGCGGTATTATTTCCGCATGAGCCACCCCGATGCATCCAAGCGATAGAATCAGTGCTGTCAAAACTGTCAGACAAACATACTTTTTCATGTTCCTTTCTCCTTTTTTATTAATTCAACAATAAGATGATGACCATGGCAGCTGATACAGAGTCAGATATAAGAGTGTTCATGAACCTGGAATTTAGAGGGCATGCCCGCCGGATACCTTTATGACCTGCCCTGTCAGCATACTCGCTTTATCGCTCGCCAGGAACAGGATCGTGTCCGCTATGTCTTCCGGTTGGATCAGTTTTCCCATGGGAATCAGAGGAATGACTGCCTGTTCAAGCTCTTCATCAATCCATCCCGTCTGGGTCGGGCCAGGCGCAACACTGTTCACGGTGATCCCGTACTTCGCTACCTCGAGGGCAATACTGCGGGTAAGCGCTTCGAGCGTTGCCTTGCTTGCACCGTAGGTGATCTGCCCGGCAAAGGCCTGTGCAGCGTCTGTGGAAAGGTTGATGACCCTCCCGTAATCACCTCTGTGATTGACCAGTTCCCTGATCATCAGTATGCTTCCCCGAACATTGACCGCGAAGGTATTATCGATCACCTTTTGGGTAATATTCTCTATGGTATCCAATCCGTTTTCATCATCCGTTGCCGCATTATTGACCAGGATATCGACGCGTCCAAACCTGTTTATCGCCGCCGTATAGATCTCCTTCACGGTATCTTCATCGGAAATATCACTTTCAAGGATTAAATATTCCGCTTTCATTTCCCGGAGCCTGCTCTCCACAAAATCCGCATTCCCGGCATTTGCAGCATAATATCTGTCCACTCCGTTTTTGCCGGTCTTATCTTTATCAAACGGCCGGTCAACTTTCTTATAGACCAGGACTAGTTTTACGCCTTCGTGTGCAAACGCCAAAGCAGTTGTTGCACCGATGCCCTGTGGGTTGTTCACACCCGTGATTAAGGCTACTCTTCCTTTTAATCCGTAATCAACCATCTGATTACCCCCACAAATACCGAATTTTCAAGTTGATTATAACCCGAATAATAAAATCCTGTAAAGGGAAATATCCGTAAAAAATGGGGAGAACCTATATAAAACTGTTGACATAATTAGAAAGACGGTGTACAGTCTATATAGGAAAACCTCACCGGAGGTGAGGTTTGGTGAACAGATTCGGGAATACGTATCGGGGATATGATTACTCTTTGAGGTCACGCTCCATGATTTCCCGGATTTCTTCTCCGAGTTTCCCAGTGCGTTCCGCTTTAACGTGGTCAGCAGGCAGCACATCCAGAATCGTGAGGAAAGCATCGGTTCTGTGCCAGGGCATATTCTTCAGGATTTTGTCGGTTCCTTTTGCAGTCATGACTACGATGGGCACATTGGCTTCCTGCGCTATTTTAAATACACTGTTGTGAAAGGGCTGCAGTTCTCCTGTCTTGCTTCGGGTACCCTCCGGATAGACGACGATCGGAGCGACGCCGTTTTTCAGCATTTCCGCACAGTCTTTGATCGTGGTGAGAGCATTCCTCGGGTTTTCGCGGTCGATCGGGCGGAAGCAGTTAACACGTGCGAGTCTGCCGATAAACGGGATGGAGAAGTTTTCCGGTTTGGAAATAAAGATCAGTTTTTCCTTTCGCAGTGCACGCATGGTGCAGAGCGGGTCATAACCGGACAAATGGTTTGACACCAGGAGATATTTCCTGTCCCGGGGCAACTTCTCCTGTCCGGTCAGGTGGATACGGACGCGGGAAAAGACCATAATGATCAGGTCTGTCCCGTCGGCAAGAAAACGATAATAATCGTTCGTTTCGCTGTATAAACGGTTCGGATCGACAAACAGCACGCTGACTGCCATGATCAGCAAAAAGACCAGCGTAACGGCGAGAAATGCCGCAGGGATAAGCAGAAGATAGAGCAATATTTTTGCAGACAAGGTATTCATCCTCCCCGGGATAATGCTTTTTTCCACTATATCACAACCGGGACGAAAAAATCAATCGCCGGTATTCTTTTAGCAAAGTTTTATCTTTTCGGTGCAATTCATTCTTGCCAAGCGGCGAGGGATTATATATAATATTCGAAACAAACTTTCGGATCCTGATCCGATTTTTGAACGATTGAAAGGTTAGAAAAATATGGGTAAGTATTTCGGAACCGACGGGTTCCGCGGCGAAGCCAATAAAGGCCTGGATTACAGCCACGCGATCAGCATCGGCCGTTTTCTGGGCTGGTATTACGGTGCCCGCCTCGGGAAAAAAGCAAAAGTTGTCATCGGGAAGGACACGAGGCGTTCTTCCTATATGTTTGAATATGCACTCTGCACCGGGCTGATGGCGTCTGGGGCGGATGCCTATATTATGCATGTCACGACGACGCCTTCTGTCTCTTATATCGCCAGGGTGGATGATTTTGACTGCGGCATCATGATTTCGGCTTCCCATAATCCGTACTATGACAATGGCATCAAGCTGATCAACGCAAACGGTGAAAAGATGGATGAGGAAACCATCCTGAAAATAGAAGAATATCTTGACGGAAAAATGGAAATTCCGGTTGCCGAGCGGCATGACATCGGAAGAACGGTGGACTATGTGGCAGGCCGCAACCGTTACATCGGATACCTGATTTCCATGTCCAAGTTCAGCTTCAAAGGGATCAGGGTCGGGCTTGACTGTGCAAACGGAGCTGCCTGGTCGATTGCAAAAGCCGTGTTTGATGCGCTCGGTGCGAAAACGACCGTCTTCAGTGCCGAGCCGGACGGGTATAATATCAATGCGGACTGCGGAAGCACACACATTGAACATCTGCAGAAAGCAGTTGTGGAGAATGGGCTGGATATAGGCTTTGCCTATGACGGGGATGCCGACCGCTGCCTCTGCGTGGATGAGAAGGGCAATGTTGTCACAGGAGACCATATCCTTTATATTTACGGCCTCTACATGAAAGAACGCGGCAAGCTTCTCAACAATACGGTCGTGACGACGGTGATGTCCAACTTCGGCCTGTACAAGGCGCTGGATGCTGTCGGTATCGATTATGAGAAAACCAAAGTGGGCGACAAGTACGTCTACGAGAATATGGTTACCAACGGCCACCGTATCGGAGGAGAGCAGTCGGGCCATATCATTTTCACCAAGTATGCCACCACGGGGGACGGTATCCTTACCAGCCTGAAACTGATGGAAGTCATGCTGGCGAAAGAAAAGCCGATGAGTGAGCTGGCGGCACCTGTTGTGTTCTATCCGCAGGTGCTCAAAAATGTTCGGGTCAAGAGTAAAAGCGAAGCCCAGAATGATCCGGATGTTCAGCATGCCGTGAAAGAAGTTGCGGAAGCATTGGGAGACCAGGGGAGAATCCTGGTCAGGGAATCCGGGACTGAGCCTGTGATCCGCGTCATGGTGGAAGCCGGCACAAAGGAACAGTGCGAAAAATATGTGGATGATGTGATTGCCGTGATCCGTGCCAAAGGCCACATCGAGTAGGGTATCATCTGATAATACTGTAAATTTATATACATTCGGGGAGAATTGAATCGTCATGAAATGTCCGTTCTGTGGTACAAATGATTCCAAGGTTATTGATTCCAGGCCTGCAGAAGAAGGTACGACCATCCGCCGCCGGAGAGAGTGCCTTTCCTGCAAAAAACGTTTTACGACTTATGAAGTGATCGAACGGATGCCGCTTGTCGTGGTCAAACGGGACGGAAGCCGGCAGTCCTTTGACAAGGTCAAGCTGATCAACGGCATGGTGCGTGCATGCGAAAAGCGCCCGGTCACCCTTTCCCAGCTGGAAGCCATCGCCGAATCCATCGAGCAGGAGCTCCAGAGCGGTGTGGAACGTGAAATCAGCTCGGCTGACATCGGTGAGATGGTCATGGTCCGCCTGAAGGATGTGGATGAAGTCGCCTATGTCCGTTTCGCGTCTGTTTACAGAAGCTTTAAAGATATCAACTCTTTCATGGATGAGCTGAAGCAGCTGATGACGGAGCCGAGGAAGCTATGACAGAGATCCGTGATCTTTTTGATCTCTCCAAAACTATCGCATCCGGCCTCTTTGAAGGGAAGACCTATCCGTGGGAAGTTCTTTCCGAGATCAAAGCCTATATTCTGAAACTGGGAGAAACCCTTCCGGCAGACGAATATGACCATCCGGAAGAAGGCGTCTGGATTGCAAAGGATGCGAAAGTGTTTCCTTCGGCCTATATCGGTTCCCCCTGCATTATCGATCACGGAGCGGAAGTGCGCCACTGTGCCTTTATCCGTGAAAGTGCGATCGTCGGGAAAAATGCGGTTGTCGGCAACTCGACGGAGCTGAAGAATGTTATCCTGTTTGATTCCGTTCAGGTTCCGCACTATAACTATGTCGGAGATTCCGTTCTGGGTTATAAGGCTCATATGGGTGCAGGCTCAATCACCAGCAATGTGAAGAGTGATAAATCCCTTGTTGTAATCAAACAGCCTGACGCACCGCTGGAAACCGGACGCAAAAAAGTCGGCGCGATGCTGGGTGACTTTGCGGAAGTCGGATGCAACAGTGTTCTGAACCCGGGCACCGTGATCGGGCGAAATGCGCAGATCTATCCTGTTTCCTGTGTCCGCGGTGTGGTTCCGGCAAACAGCATTTACAAGAATAAAGACAGTATTGTGATAAAACAATTCCGAACCTTCTGAGGGATAGATAATGGAAAATCCAGGGCTTGTTCGGGATGAACTGGATCGCAAAATCCTCATCCTGTATGTTCTGCGCAGGCTGCCCGCTCCGATTGATTCCGAGCTGCTGTATGAAGTATGCCTGTGCGATAACGGCCTGCAGTATTTTGACTATTCGGAATCGCTGCAGGATCTGGTCAACTCCGGGAATGTAGCGGAGGAAGACGATGAATATTCCATTACCGAAAAGGGAATCCGCAATGCGGATGCAGTTTGCACAAGCCTGCCCTTTTCGGTGAGAAACGCCGCGGATAAGCTGATTGTGCCTGCGGCTGAAATGCTCAGCCGTTTTGCGCTGATCACCGCCGACAAGATTGAGGACAGTAACGGGTGCACGATGCATCTTGCCGTTTCGGATGGAGAATGTCCGCTTCTGGATATGAAGATCTACTGCGGGGACGAAGCAAAAGCGCGTCAGATCAGAAAGAATTTCCGGCGCAGCGCCGAAAAGTATTATCAGGACTTTATAGAAGCCCTCAGCGAGAAACAAAGATAAGGAAAAGAGGAAAAATATATGAATACGAAGATTCCGGCCGGGTACAAAAGCTGCCTCTCCATTTACGATACCCAGAAGGCGATCGGCCTTCTCAAACGCCTGTTTGAGGACAGGCTTTCGGCCCTTCTCAATTTATTCCGTGTTTCGGCACCGTTGTTTGTGGCAGAGAATTCAGGCGTGAACGATAACCTGAACGGTTATGAGAGGCCAGTTTCTTTTGAAATCCTGCACGCGGAGACCAAAGCGGAAGTGGTGCATTCCCTTGCCAAGTGGAAGCGCCTGGCTCTCAAACGCTACGGCTTCTATCCGGGACGCGGAATCTATACAGATATGGATGCGATTCGCCGTGATGAGGACGTGCTGGACAATCTGCATTCCGTCTATGTCGACCAGTGGGACTGGGAAAAGATTATCCTGCCGGAAAACCGGAATCTGGATTATCTCAAATCCACCGTGATGGACATTGTCACAGCAATCTGTGATACCCAGGATACCATGGAATCAATTTATCCCCAGCTTCGTACCATTCCGAAACTCGAACGCCAGGTGACGTTTGTAACATCCCAGGAGCTGGAAGATCTGTATCCCGGCCTCACGCCGAAAGAGCGGGAAAATGCTTTCACGAAAGAGCATAAAACCGTGTTTATCATCGGCATCGGCGGAAAGCTGAAATCCGGAGAAAAGCACGACGGCCGTGCTCCGGACTATGATGACTGGGATCTGAACGGAGATATTCTTTTCTGGGACGATCTTCTCGGCTGTGCCATGGAGATTTCCTCGATGGGGATCCGCGTGGATCCGGAATCTCTCGACCGACAGCTCACCCTTGCCGGGTGTGACAGCCGCAGGGAGCTGCCCTACCACAAGGCGCTTCTTGCCGGGGAACTTCCGCTGACGATCGGAGGAGGCATCGGCCAGTCGCGCGTTTCCATGCTGCTTCTCGGCAAAGCGCATATCGGCGAGGTTCAGGCCTCTGTCTGGGATGCGGAAACCGAACAGGCCTGCGAAAAGGCAGGCATCATTCTGCTTTGAAAGGAGCAACCTGACTATGAGCAAAAGAGCACTGATTGTAGAAGATGATGCCAACATCGCTGAGCTTCTCCGTCTCTATCTGGGAAAAGACGGCTTTGAAGTGATGATCACCGGTGACGGCGCAAAGGCGGAATCCTCCTTCGACCTGTTTTCCCCGGATGTTGTTCTGCTGGATATTATGCTTCCCGGGAAAGATGGTCTACAGATCTGCCGGGATATTCGCAAAAAGTCCGGTGTGCCAATCATTATGCTCACGGCAAAAGGGGAGACTTCGGATAAAATCAACGGTCTTGATATCGGTGCGGACGACTATGTCACCAAACCGTTTGATGTGAAGGAACTCATTGCGAGGATCCATGCCGTGATGCGCCGTGCCGATGCAGACGGCCCGATGGAGAAAAAGCTCAGTTTTGACAAGCTTACCATCAATCTCGATTCCTATGAACTCATTGTCGATGGGAAGAAGATTGACTGCCCTCCCAAAGAGATGGAGCTCCTCTATCATCTTGCCTCTTCACCCAACCGCGTCTTTACGCGAAACCAGCTTCTTGACGAGGTCTGGGGATTCGATTATTTCGGAGATTCCCGCACGGTTGACGTTCATGTCAAGCGCCTCAGAGAAAAACTGGAGGGTGTTTCCGATCAGTGGAGCCTCAAAACCGTCTGGGGCGTGGGATACAAGTTCGAGGTTGCCGAATAGGCAGCCTCATCTTTTTTCGAAAAACTTTTTAATTTGGTATTATTTTTGTACCGAATTATGTTGACTTTGAGCGCCTGAAGATGTACAATTATGTTGACTAAATCTGAATGATCGGAGGACACGAAGATGAGTCATAAATTGTACTGTGGAACCAGGCGGGGGATTGCCCTGCTGCTTTGCATTCTCATGCTGTCATCTGTTACGGCTGCCGCGTTTGCGGAAGAAACCCATGAGCACAACTTTCAGTTAGTTGGTACCATACCGCCTACCTGCACGGAACCGGGTGGGACGGGGTATGTCTGCACAATCTGCGGAGAACCCTATTGGGACGACATTCATGAACCGCTCGGCCATGATTGGGGAGGTGTTATATATCAGCAGCCTACTGAGGAGACTGATGGAATCATGGTTTATCAGTGTTCCCGCTGCGGAATATATAATCCAGAATATTATGAGCTCATCCCTGCTACCGGAACTACCAAACCTCTCACGAATGACACAACGGAAGAACTTGCGGATGAGTTAGCAGATGAACCGGATGAACTGGATCTGCCGGAAAGTGATCCGACCGCCGATCTCGAAGCAGCGCCCCTATGGGAAGCTCCATTCCGCGGCCTCATGCTGACCGGCGACTGGGGAAAGGATCTTGTTACCATCGCGTGGACGCAGAACGGTTACGAGGAGAGCGAAGATAACTTCGAGATGGTTCCGAAGCCGGGCGGCGGAACTGCCAAAAACGGTTATACGCGTTACGGTGCCTGGTACGGCTATCCGTACGGTGACTGGTGTGCCATGTTCATTTCGTTCTGTCTGAATTATGCCGGAATTCCGGAAGATGTCTTTCCCCGCGACCATGTTGTCGAGAGCTGGCTGTATGCATTGAAAGATAAGGGATACTTACGTTATGCCGCTGCCTGCATGCCGAAACCGGGTGATCTAGTTTTCCTGAAATCTGATCAGAGTATAGATCATGTCGGCATCGTTGTCGCGGTGGATGAAGGCGCAGACCTGGCCCTCCGTACTTTTGAAGGTAACCGAACTTCCAAAGTGGAGATGTTTTGCTACAGCTTGAATGATCCCAGCATCGTTGCTTATGCTGTTATGCCGGATAATCCGAATCCGCAGCCGCACCCGGTGCTGCCCAACGATGAAACTGCCGCCGCACAAGAGGAGCCTGCGCAGACGGAAACTGTCGAGACCATTCTGACCGGAGAGTCTGATGCCGGAAGCTTCAGGGCAGACGAGCCTGTACCTGCGGGGACGGAGTTTCTGGCGGTCTCGGTTCCGGCAAGTGACGCCGTAGCGGCTGTCATTCGGAATGCGGTCGCAGAGGAAATGCAGGCAGATCCTGACGAGATCTTTGTTACAGCCTACCAGGTCGCTCTGAAGCAGCCGAACGGAACTGCCAGCAGCAAAGGCGCGGATGTCACTTTGAAGACGGCGTTCACTCTCCCGGTTATCACGGGCCGAACTGCTCAGGTAAAGAAAACCCTTGCCGTCTACTCTTCTGAAAGCGGCACGCTCGAAACGCTGAGTGCTCAGGCGAAAACAGAAAACGGTGTTATCACATCGGTCTCTTTCCATGCACCCGAAGCGGCAACCTATGCAATCTGCTTTGCTTTGAGCTTTACGGAGGCAGAGCCTGAAAATCCAGCGGGGGCGGCGTCCGAAGGAACAACCAACGAAAGTGCACAGCAGGCACAGGAGCAGCCTGCGGAAGTGAATTCGATTCCTGCCGGAACTCTCGTCCAGTGCGATGCCGGCAGCTTCAAAGCAGATAAAGCCGTTCCGGAGGGGACGCAGCTGCTCGCAAAAGAATCCACACCGAACAGTGTCGTGATCTGGACGATTCAGAACTTTATCCAGAAGTATATTGCAGCTTCCGAACCGGAAGAAATTGCTGTCACGGCCTATCAGGTTGTGCTGGTATCTCCCGACGGAAATATCTGCCCTTCCGCTGCCGAAGTCACGCTGAAGACGGCATTGCCGCTTCCCACTGTTGAGACAGCCGGCGTAATCCGGAATACACAGGTGAGGGATATTGTCGCTGTATACGCAACGGAAGACGGCGTTCTGCATGTGTACAAAGCGAATCCTCAAACCCAGGGGAATGTTATTACTTCGGTGTCCTTCTACACTCCGGAATCTTCCGTCTATGCTATTTGCTATACATTGAAGATAGCTGAATAAGTAATCATCTGGATCGGGAGAATTCTTTCATGGAGGGAGAATTCTCCTGATTATAAAAGGTTCTCGCATGAAAAGTATTTATTTACGAAATTTTATTGCCACGGCAGCAATGATTGGCCTCAGTCTCCTGCTCGTGGCTGTCTCTATTTTTCTGCTTGGCCGCAACTACATCGTAGAGGACTATGTCTCTACCATGCGCGGCAGTGCGTATGAAGTGGCTCATCTGGCTTCCGCTGTCGCGGAAGACGATTCACTCAACAGCTGGATGCTTGGGATGAACCTCTCTTCCATTTCCAAAGCGACCGGAAACCATATTTTTGTTGCCGACAGCAGCGGCGTGGTGGTCAGCTGCTGTGATGAACTTCCGATGTGCAGCCACCTCGGAAAATCAATCCCGGAGGACATCCTATCCGTCATTCAACAGAACGGTACTTATCAGGGGAAGACCCTGCTTTCCGGTTTTTATCCCGAAGAGCGCATTCTGGTTGCAGTTCCTGTTGTTTCGGAAACCGGCCCGCTTGGTTATGTGGGAGTCAGTGTGCTGCAGAAAAATATTTACTCACCCTGGAAGACGTTTCTGACCATTATGATTCTGGCTTCGGCAGCCGTTTTCACTGCCATTCTGATTTTTGCCTATGTCTATTCCAAACGGATGGCAAAGCCTCTGGACAAGATCGCTGAAGCCTCACGTTCGTTTGCTAGGGGAGATTTTTCCGTCCGTGTCCCGCAGGATTCCGATACTTCCTATGAGATGGGTGCGCTGATAGATTCGTTCAATAAAATGGCGGATTCTTTGGAGAATGCCGAGAAAAGACGCACCGAGTTCATCTCCAACATTTCACACGAACTGCGCACCCCCATGACGACGATTTCCGGCTTTGCGGACGGGATTCTCGACGGTACGATTCCGAAGGAAGAGGAGGAAAAATATCTTCGCTCCATACGGGATGAGACCAGGCGCCTGTCACGCCTGGTGCGCAGCATGCTGGATGCATCAAAAATGAAGTCTATGGCGTCCGATCCGAAACGACGTACGACGTTTGACCTCACGGAGCTTGTCCTTCAGACGCTTCTTAGCTTTGAGACGCGTGCCACGGAAAAGAACCTGGATGTCGATCCGCAGTTCCCGGATAACCGACTGATGGTCCGCGCGGATAAGGACGCAATTACTCAGGTGATCTACAATCTTCTGGACAACGCGGTGAAGTTTGCCCGTCCGGGCAGCTGCATCACCGTTCGCCTTTATATTGAAGACAAAAAGGCATTCGTTTCGGTAAAGGATGAGGGAGAAACTATCCCGCCCGACGATCTGCCCTATATCTTTGACCGTTTCCACAAGTCCGATCGCTCCCGCAGCCTGGATAAAGACGGTGTCGGCCTCGGCCTTTACCTTGTCAAAACCATAATAAACA
Source organism: Oscillospiraceae bacterium (assembly GCA_017406005.1). Classification (GTDB taxonomy): domain Bacteria; phylum Bacillota; class Clostridia; order Oscillospirales; family Oscillospiraceae; genus Limivicinus. The sequence goes on from JAFQZI010000045.1 coordinate 27,348, forward strand.
GCCATGATGAAGACATCGCCGTCAAAAGTGAAGACGGTGTGACCGAATTTGTCTTTACCCTTCCCCTAGCAGAATAGTAAAGGAACCTGATGTATGAACAACTGGTATACTCCCAACAATACCGAAACATCACAATGGTATGCTCCGCTGCATCCTGTTGCTCCCGTTTCGCAAAACGAAGAATCCTCAGTCAGTTCCCGCAGGCGCGTCAAACGAATTGTCGCTTTTATTCTGGTTATTGCCGTGATTGCTTCCGCAATCTCTTATTCGATTATTCCGCATACCGGAAAAGCCAGGCCTGTAATCGGAACGGGTGACTGGAATGAGCCCTCCGAACCGGCTGAGTTTCCGGATGATTTCGGAGATTTCTTCAGCCAGTATTATACTGCCACCGAAAACGAGAAGATCGAAGTCCGTATCCCGGGCGGCGAAGGAAATCTTACATTTGACCTCTCTCTTGCCCCAGCAGCCGGGGAGGAACTTACGCTGCAGAAACTCTATCAGAAGTGCGCCTCCTCAATAGTCGGCATTTCCGGCTATACCGATGGAATGACGGGCTATAACTGGGGCACAGGCGTTGTTCTCTCTTCCGATGGTCTGGTTCTCACCAACACTCATGTGATCGACAACTGCGACAGTGCGGAGGTCGTTCTGAAGGGGGTGGAGAGGTATGACGCCGTGCTGATCGGCGCGGACGCCATCAGCGATCTTGCTGTTCTGAAGATAGATGCAAACGGCCTCATCCCGGCGGAATTCGGAGACAGCACACGTCTCTCTGTCGGCGATCAGGTCGCTGCGATCGGCAACCCGCTCGGTGACGAATTTACCCGCACTCTGACAGACGGGATAGTCTCCGCCATCGACAGGGATATCTCCTACAATGGCCGCAACATGACATTGATTCAGACCAATGCCGCTCTCAACGAGGGCAATTCCGGTGGCGCTCTTTTCAACATGCACGGCCAGGTAGTGGGAATTACCAACATGAAAATGATGTCCTCCTTCTCCAGCATTGAGGGCATCGGCTTTGCGATCCCGTCTTCCACAGTGAAGAAGGTTGTCGCGTCTCTTGTCGAATTCGGTGAGGTAAAAGGGAGACCGTCCATCGGCATCACTGTCGGCCAGATTCCGACCAATGCCATGGAACATTACAATATGCCGGAGGGCCTCTATGTGGCAGCCGTTTCCGAAGGCTCCGACGCTGAAAAGCAGGGGATCCGGGTCGGCGATGTCATCATTGCGGTGGACGGGCAGAACGTCACAACTACCGAAGAAGTGGTCAGCATCAAGGATGCCCACCAGGTGGGGGAAACCCTGACCTTCTCCGTTTGGCGCCCCGAGGGTTCCTTCGAAATATCCATCACCCTGATGGACACCAACGACATCTACGGCTGAGGATCAATCATGCAGAAAAAACCGTTTATAGAAGCCGGGAAAATTATCAATACCCACGGGATCAACGGTGAAGTCAAAATAGAGTCCTGGCTTGACACACCGGAATTCCTCCGCTCATTTCGCCGTCTCTTTGTGCGCGGCAAGGAAGTAAAAGTCCTCTCGGCGCGTGTGCACAAGGGATTTGTGATTGCCCGCCTGGAGGGTATTGATGATATGAATGCCGCCATGGCGCTGAAGGAGACCGATGTTTCCATCGCCCGTGAGGATGCCCGTCTCCCGAAAGGATCCTATTTCCTCTGTGATATTATCGGCGCGCATGTGGTGGATGAGGAAGACCGTGAGATCGGCACCCTTGCCGAAATTGAAGAGACGCCGTCTGCACCGCTTTATATCGTTCGTGGCGAGCGGGAGCATCTGATCCCCGCTGTCCCGGAATTTATCCGCTCCGTGGATGTTGAAAACGGAGTAATCACGGTTCATCTGATTGAAGGGATGTGACATTGCCTTTTGCGTATTGATATCTTGACGCTTTTTCCAGATACCGTCTCTGCCGTTCTCCATGAGAGTATCCTCGGCAGGGCTGTAAAAAAGGGGATCCTCCAAATCAATTGCATTCAGATCCGGGATTATACGGAGAATAAGCAGTGCCAGGTGGATGACTATCCCTACGGCGGCGGCTGGGGCTGTGTGATGATGGCCCAGCCGCTCAAATCCTGCCTGGATGCCGTCATGGAAACTGCTCCCGGCAGAAAATCCCGCGTGATCTATCTCTCCCCGCAGGGCAAAACTTTTACCCAGGAAACGGCCAAACGTCTCCGGCAGGACTATGACCATCTCGTTCTCGTCTGCGGTCATTATGAGGGTGTTGACGAGCGCTTTATCGAAAAATGTGTAGATGAGGAGCTCTCTCTTGGGGATTTTGTCCTGACAGGCGGAGAAATTGCCGCGATGGCGATCACAGATTCCGTCTGCCGCCTTGTTCCGGGCGTTCTCTCCGATGAGGAGTGCTACACCGGCGAAAGCCACTGGGACGGGCTCCTGGAATATCCCCAGTATACCCGTCCGGACGAGTGGGAGGGCCTTGAAGTGCCTGAGGTTCTGCGCGGCGGAGATCATGAAAAGATTCAACGTTGGCGCAGAAAGCAGCAGCTCCTGCGCACAATGAAGAAACGCCCCGACCTGTTTGAGAAGCTCAGCCTTACAGAGCCTTCCGACCTTCAGCTTTTAGAAGAAATAAGAAAAGATGCGCTTCGTCCCGTGCTGGATCAGCCGCTTTCGTATCGGCAGGCAGTTCCGGAGGATCTCCCGGCACTTCTCACCATCACGGCTGATGCACGCGCCGTTTTGAAAAAACGCGGCATTGACCAGTGGCAGGGGGACTATCCCAATGCCGAAGCTTTCCTTTACGACATGGAAAGAGGGGAGTGCTGGATCGCCTTTCACGGAGAGGAGCCGGTCGGCATGTTCACGCTGACGACTGAAAACGCCCCCGGTTATGATGAAATAACCGACGGGAAATGGACGCCGGACATATCTTTTTGTGTTGTCCATCGTCTGGCTGTTTCCGCGGCTTACAGAGGAACATCCGTTTCCGCGTATCTCTTCAGGTGTGCGGATGAGGTTGCGTGTTCTCTCGGCCTGCGCAGTATCCGGGTGGATACTCATAAAAAGAATAAATCCATGAAGCGCGCTCTCGCCGAAAACGGTTATCGTTATCGCGGGAATATTCAGGTTCTGATAGAACCCGGCCACGATCCCGCCCGCCAGGCCTTTGAAAAAATATTGAAATGAATTTAACCGATTACAATCAGATAAAAGACCTTCTTACCCGCCACGGCTTCCGTTTTTCCAAATCCATGGGGCAGAACTTTCTCACCGCTTCCTGGGTCCCTGAGAAAATCGCGGAAAGCGCTAGACTGGATGCCTCCACGGCCGTTCTGGAGATTGGCCCGGGTATCGGCTGCCTTACGGTAGAGTTGAGCCGCCGAGCCGGCAAAGTCCTCTCCGTCGAGCTGGATCGTTCCCTCATGCCCGTCCTCTCCGAAACTCTCGCCGGGTGTGATAATACCGAAATCCTCTTTGCAGATGTCCTGAAAATCGACCTTCCGGCCATCGTACAACAGGAATTCGCACCTCTCCGCCCTGTTGTCTGTGCCAATCTGCCGTACAATATCACCTCTCCCGTTTTGACAAAGCTGGTCACATCCGGGCTTTTTGACACCATCACCGTCATGATCCAGCGTGAAGTCGCACGCAGGATCTGCGCTGGTCCCGGAGAGAGTGATTACAGCGCGTTCGGTATCCTGATGCAGTGGTATACCGAGCCGGAGATTCTTTTTGATGTCTCGCCCGGGTGTTTCATCCCGCAGCCGAAGGTCACCTCAAGCGTCATCCGCCTTACCCGGCGTGCTGTCCCTCCCGTGACGGTGCAGGATGAAGAGCAGATGTTCTCTCTTGTGCGCGCGGCTTTCAACCAGCGCCGGAAAACTTTGGTGAATGCTCTCGCCTCCGGCCTGCCGCGCCTTTCCAAAGAAGAAGCCGGCGCAGCAGTCCTTTCCTGCGGCTTTGATCCCCGCATCCGTGGTGAAGCCCTGTCCCTCGCTGACTTCGCCCGCCTTTCCGATAACGTTAAAAAAATCCACCCCTGTTGAAAAAAACTATTGCCATAACCCTCTCTTTTATGGTAAGCTAAGAAAGAGCAAAAAATCCTGCCTCCGGCAGGATTTATGGCATTTATTCCGGTAAACCTATAATTTTTGGATAAAGAAAGGATCAGTATCAATGAGCAAAAAGTATGTCTATCTGTTCTCCGAAGGCAATGCAAACATGCGTGAGCTTCTCGGCGGAAAAGGTGCAAACCTGGCAGAGATGACCAACATCGGTCTTCCCGTTCCGCAGGGCTTCACCATCACCACCGAGGCTTGCAACCGCTACTATGAGGATGGCCGCCAGATTAATGATGAGATCATGAGCCAGGTCATGGAGTATGTTGAGCGTATCGAGCTCCTGAATGACAAGAAGTTCGGCGATCTCGAGAATCCTCTCCTCGTCTCTGTCCGTTCCGGCGCACGCGCATCCATGCCCGGTATGATGGACACGATCCTCAACCTGGGCCTGAATGACGATGTTGTCGCAGCCATGATCAGCCGCAACCCGTCTCCCGAATTCGAGCGTTTCGTTTATGACTCTTACAGAAGATTCATCCAGATGTTCTCAGACGTTGTTATGGAAGTCGGCAAGAAGTATTTTGAAAAGCTCATTGACGAGATGAAGGAAGCCAAGGGCGTTACCTACGATGTCGAGCTCACGGCTGAAGATCTCAAGATGCTTGCCCAGCAGTTCAAGGCCGAGTACAAAGCCCAGATCGGTGAAGACTTCCCGACCGATCCTATCATTCAGCTCAAGGAAGCCATCAAGGCTGTCTTTCGTTCCTGGGATAACCCGCGTGCCAACGTCTACCGCCGCGATAATGACATCCCGTATTCCTGGGGCACCGCCGTTTCCGTCATGCCGATGGTCTTCGGCAACCTGAATGATAACTCCGGTACCGGCGTCGCCTTCACGCGTGACCCCGCCACCGGCGAGAAGAAGCTCATGGGTGAGTTCCTCACCAATGCCCAGGGCGAAGACGTTGTAGCCGGTATCCGCACCCCGATGCCCATATCCCAGATGGAGCAGAAGTTCCCCGAGGCATACCGCCAGTTCACCCAGGTCTGCCGCATCCTTGAAAACCACTACCATGACATGCAGGACATGGAGTTCACCGTCGAAAACGGCAAGCTCTACATGCTCCAGTGCCGCAACGGCAAGCGTACCGCCCAGGCCGCTCTGCAGATTGCCTGCGACCTCGTTGACGAGGGTATGATCGATGACAAGCAGGCCGTCCTGATGATTGACCCGCGCAACCTCGACACACTTCTCCACCCACAGTTTGACGCCGCAGCCCTCAAGCGTGCAAAGCCTCTGGGCAAGGGCCTCGGTGCCTCTCCCGGCGCAGCTTGCGGCAAGATTGTCTTCTCCGCAGAAGATGCCAAAGAGTGGGCAGCCCGCAAGGAAAAGGTCGTCCTTGTCCGTTTGGAGACCTCACCGGAAGACATCGAAGGCATGAAGGCCGCTCAGGGTATCCTGACCGTCCGCGGTGGTATGACCTCCCATGCAGCCGTTGTTGCCCGCGGTATGGGCTCCTGCTGCGTCTCCGGCTGCGGTGACATCAAGATGGATGAAGAGAACAAGAAGTTCGAACTCGGCGGAAAAGTCTTCCACGAAGGCGATTACCTCTCGATTGACGGTTCCACCGGTAACATCTACGATGGTCTCATCCCCACGGTTGACGCCACCATCGCCGGCGAATTCGGCCGTATCATGGGCTGGGCCGACAAGTATCGCCGCCTGAAGGTCCGCACCAATGCCGACACTCCGCGCGATGCCCGCAAGGCTGTCGAACTCGGCGCCGAAGGCATCGGCCTCACGAGAACCGAGCATATGTTCTTCAATGAGGATCGTATTCCTGTATTCCGTGAAATGATCTGTGCCGACACTGTGGAAGAGCGCGTTGCCGCCCTTGCCAAGCTCGAGCCGATGCAGCAGGCTGACTTCGAGGGCATTTACGAAGCCATGCACGGCATGCCCGTCACCATCCGCTTCCTCGATCCTCCTCTCCATGAGTTCGTTCCCACCGAGGAGGAAGATATCAAGGCCCTCGCAAAGGCCCAGGGCAAGACGGTCGAGCGCATAAAAGAGATCATTGCCTCCCTCCACGAGTTCAACCCGATGATGGGCCACCGCGGCTGCCGGCTCGCTGTCACCTATCCGGAAATCGCCGAGATGCAGACCCGTGCCGTGATCAAGGCTGCCATGGCTGTCAATGCCCGCCATCCGGAATGGAATATCGTTCCCGAAATCATGATCCCGCTGACCGGCGAAGTCAAAGAGCTAAAGTATGTCAAGGATGTTGTCGTCAGAACCGCTGACAGGCTGATCAGCCGCAACAACTCCAGCCTCCAGTACCTCGTCGGCACCATGATCGAGATCCCGCGTGCAGCTCTCACGGCAGATGAGATGGCCACCGAAGCCGAGTTCTTCTCCTTCGGCACCAACGACCTTACCCAGATGACATTCGGCTTCTCCCGTGACGATGCCGGCAAGTTCCTTAACTCCTACTATGACACCAAGATCTACGAGAATGACCCGTTCGCCCGTGTCGACCAGAAGGGCGTCGGCAAGCTGGTTGCCATGGCCTGCAAGCTCGGCCGTGAGACCCGCCCGAACATCCACCTCGGTGTCTGCGGCGAGCACGGCGGCGATCCGTCCTCTGTTGAGTTCTTCCACAAGGTCGGGCTCGACTATGTTTCCTGCAGCCCGTTCCGTGTTCCCATCGCACGCCTTGCCGCAGCGCAGGCTGCCATCAAGGACGAGTCCCGCAAGGCAGAGCTCATTGAAGCCCTGAAGGACAGCGGCAAATCCTACGAAGAAATCATTGCCTTCCTCCACGGCTGATACAGTTCGTTCTTCTAAAAGATTATTCATTACACCCCCGGCTCCCGCCGGGGGCTTTCTTTCCTCAACAACAAAAATGGTAAAAATTTTTTGCATATAACATTACTTTCCCTGATGTCTCTATAGATTCTATAGCTCGCGACGGAGCACCAAAAGGAGGAGCAGTGTTCCCTTCGCGAGCACCTGCTGTGCACTAAATTCGAGGTAATAAACAAGAAAATGAATGTAATTGAAATCACCGACATCAACGCTCCCGAGCTCGATGTCTATGCCCGCCTCACCGAGCGTGAACTACGCCACCCGCAAAAAGGCACCGGTCTCTTCATCGCCGAGAGCCCGAATGTCATCGAGCGTGCCCTGGACGCCGGTTTCATCCCCATCTCACTGCTCATGGAGAAAAAGCATATAGAAGGACAGGCTGCCAATGTCATCTCCCACTGCGGAGATATACCCGTTTTCACGGCTCCTCTCCCGGTGCTTACCCAGCTCACCGGTTTTGCGCTGACCCGCGGAGTACTTTGCGCCATGCGGCGCCGCCCGCTTCCTTCCCCTGAGTCAATCTGCGCCTCCGCCCGCCGCATCGCCGTGCTGGAAAACGTCATGAACCCCACTAACATCGGTGCCATCTTCCGCTCCGCAGCTGCCCTCGGGATGGACGCTGTACTCCTCACGCCCGCCTGCTGCGATCCGCTTTACCGCCGATCGGTGCGCGTCAGCATGGGCACCGTCTTCCAGATCCCCTGGGCATATCTTGGGGAAACCGCTTCCGATTGGCCGGAACCTGGCCTTTCCGTCCTGCGCTCCCTCGGCTTTGCAACAGCCGCCATGGCCCTGCGGGACGATTCCGTCTCAATTTCCGACCCGTGCCTTGCCGCAGAGGAAAAGCTTGCCGTCATCCTCGGTACGGAAGGGGACGGTCTCGCCGCCTCCACCATCGCCTCCTGCAATTATACCGTCCGCATACCGATGTCCCACGGGGTCGATTCCCTCAATGTCGCGGCTGCCAGCGCTGTCGCCTTCTGGCAGCTTGGCAGATAAGCAGCATCGTTTTCTCCCCTTGCAAAATCATGGAATTGTGATACAATGATTCCAGGTTATCTTTGACAAAAGGAGAACAGGCGAATGGGAGATGCGATGCTGCAGCTTAATCAGATCCGGAAGCGCTTCGGGGATAAAGAAGTCCTTTGCGGCATTGATCTCGATGTGGAACGCGGCGAGTTTATAACGCTTTTGGGATCCTCAGGATGCGGGAAGACGACGCTTCTGCGTATTATCGCAGGGCTGGACTTCTGCGACAGCGGAAGCATTCTCCTGGAAGGCCAGGACGTGACGGATTTTCCGCCGGAAAAGCGCAACGTCAATATGGTTTTTCAGAACTATGCGCTTTTCCCGCATATGAATGTGGCGGAAAACGTGGGATACTCTCTGCGCCTGAAGCACAGATCTCGTAAGGAAATCGAGAAAGCAGTTACGGATACACTTGCGCTTGTTCAGCTTCCCGGATATGAATCCCGCCGGCCTTCGGAACTTTCCGGCGGCCAGCGGCAGCGTATCGCCATTGCTCGTGCACTGGTCAATGAGCCGGGCGTTCTCCTGCTCGACGAGCCGCTCGGAGCACTTGATCTTCAGCTTCGCCGCCAGATGCAGATTGAGCTGAAACGTCTTCAGAAACGCCTCGGCATCACGTTTATCTACATCACGCATGACCAGGAAGAAGCCCTCAACATGTCTGACAGGATAGCTGTCATGAAAAACGGAATCTTCCAACAGATCGGCACCCCTTCAGATATTTATGACCGGCCGAAAAATGCTTATGTGGCGCACTTTGTCGGCTCTGCAAATATTCTCTCCGGCACAGTACTGGTGAAGCAGGGTGCTGTTTATCTGCAGTATGCGGGAGGCCTTGCAGCGGTAGACGCCGAAAAGAAACCGGTGAAAAACGGCGCCCCACTGACGGTTGCCGTCAGAAGTGAATATATCGACCTTCTCTCTCCCGAAGAAACCGGGATTCCCGCCGTCGTGAAGGAAAAGAGCTTTTCCGCCGGCATGCTGCGAATTGCCCTCCAGATGGAAAACGGGGACGAAGTCATTGCCAGCCGGCATGGGATTGACTATCATCTTGCCCCCGGAGATAAGGTCACCGTTCTGTTCTCACCGGAACATGCCGTGCTCGTGGAGGCTGAAGATGAAAAGCCGTAAGAAAGAGCGGGGGAATGCGGTGTTTCTTCTTCCTATGTATCTTTTTACAGTCGTTTTCCTGATCGGTCCTTTCGTCTACATGATTGTCCTCAGCTTCCTCACCCGTGCGGAAACCTGGGGTGTAGTGAACGAATTTACCCTCGGCAACTATGCCAAAATCCTGAAGCCACTCTATCTCAGTACGTTCGGGCGTTCCCTGAAGCTCGCTCTGGAGGTTACAGCACTGATAGCTCTCACCGGCTATCCCTTCGGTTACTTTATGGCAAAACTCCCGCCGAAGCGTCGCGCAAGGCTTCTGATGCTGGTCATGATCCCGTTTTACACCAGTTCCCTAATGCGGATGTATGGCTGGATTATCATCTTCCGTGCCAACGGCCTGCTGGACAAATTTCTCATTGCCCTCCATGTGATTGAACGTCCGCTGAAACTGCTCTATACCTATCCTGCAGTCGTGGTCGGCATGGTTTATGCCCTCCTGCCGTTCATGATGCTCTCCGTCTACACCAGTGTTGAAAAAATGGACTGGAGCCTCGTGGAAGCGGCGCGGGACATGGGAGCCTCTCCCGCAAGAGCCTTCCTTACCGTTACATTTCCGCTTACTATGCCCGGCTTGATGACCGGTGTGATTCTGAGCTTTATTCCTTCCATGGGTCTTTTCTTCGTGGCGGACATTCTCGGTGGCAACAAGATAGTACTCGTTGGTAACGTGATTCAGGAACAGCTCATGAAGGTGCATGACTGGCCGTTTGCCGCAGCACTCTCCGTGATCCTCATGCTGATGATGACGGTTATGATCTGGCTCTACCGAAAGGTTACCGGCAGCAGTGAGATGGAGGGTATGGTATGAAAAAACGCCCTGTATTCTCGGAAACCTATCTGATCCTGCTCACGGTTCTGATGTACCTGCCGATTATCATCGTTATGGTCTATTCCTTCAACGAAAACAAACTCAGTTCCGTCTGGTCTGGCCTCTCCCTCAAATGGTATGAGGATCTTTTTCGTGATCGTGACATTGCTTCTGCGCTGATCAACAGCCTGCTTCTCGGTGTGCTCTCCTCGCTTGCGGCAGCAGTCATCGGCACGCTCGGCGCGATCGGCTCGATGCGCACGGGCTTTCGCGGCAAAGGGGTAATGGAATACATTGCCACTCTCCCGATGATGACGCCTGAAATCATCCTCGGCATGCTGTTTCTTGCTTTCTTCTCGCTTCTGGGCCTGCCCTTCGGGATAATGACACTCGTGATCAGCCATACGGCCTTTTGCATTCCCTATGTGTTTATGCAGGTCAAAGCCCGTCTTGCCGGGATGGATAAAAGTTATGAGGAAGCCGCCCGGGACCTCGGCGCGAAGCCGGCAAGGGTCTTCTTTGACATTACTTTCCCGCTGATCTTTCCGGGTATCCTCTCCGGGATTCTGCTCTCCTTTGCCATGAGTTTTGACGATGTGATCATCAGCGTCTTTGTCACGGGAGCCAGGGTGAATACACTCCCGATCCTGATTTATACCCGCTTGAAAACGGGCCTTACGCCGAAAATCAATGCTCTTTGCACCCTGATGTTTCTGGCAACTCTTTTTCTCGTCCTTCTCTCTTCTGTCATCGGAAGGTTAGGAAATACTAAAAAAAGAAAGGAACCGACACCATGAAAAAATCCGTTGCCCTGTTCCTCGCCCTTGTTCTCTGCTTCTCGCTTCCCGTCCTGTCGCTTTCCGCATATGCTAATGATGGCGTGGTGACGATCTATACCTGGGCGGAAATGTTCCCGCCTGAAGTACTCAATGCCTTTGAAGAAGAAACCGGATATAAGATTAATTATGTAAACTTTGACCTCGATGAAACCATGCTGGCCAAGCTGGAAGCTGCCGGCGGCGGTGATTACGATGTCATTATTGCGGATGATTATATCATCGAGCGCGCTGTCGAGCTTGGTCTTTTGCAGAAGCTGGATAAGGAAAAAATCGCAAACTTTAGCAACATAAACCCAATTTACCAGGGCCAGTTCTATGACCCGCAGGATGAATACACGGTTCCGTACGGCGCCGGTGTCCAGACGATTACCTACAATCCTGCCACGGTTTCCGTTCCCGTCAGCGGTTATGCTGACCTCTGGGACGAGGCGTTCCGGGATGATATTGCCCTTACCGCAAACTACCGTGTTATGATCGGCATGGCGCTGAAAATCCTTGGCTACAGCTACAACACCAATGACCTCAGTGAAATTGAAAAGGCCGGTGATCTGCTCTACTCCCTCGCTCCCAACGTCCGCATGATCAAGGATGATTTTATTCAGGACGATCTGGTCTCCGGCGAAGTGTCTGCAGCTGTCATGTATACCTCTCAGGTCACAATGGCAAAACTGGCGGATCCTTCCATTGAAATTGTCTATCCGCAGGAAGGCATCGGGTTCGGAATCATGGGTATGTTTGTGCCCGTCAAAGCACCTAATGCGGACGGCGCTCACGCTTTTATTGATTATATTCTCCGGCCGGACATTAGTGCACAGTGCTATGAATGGATGGGTTACTACTGCACCAACAAAGCTGCAGATGATCTGATTTCAGAGGAGTTTCGGGAGTTCCTCGTTCTTCCCGAAGAATTTAAAATGGAAGACATGGAAATGATCGGCAATATCAGCCCTGAAGCCGACACTCTTATGGATGAAATCTGGACGCAGTTCAAAACTCTCTGCGGCCAGTCTTGAACGGGTAACAGTTTAGCAAACAGCTCGCGACAAAGCACTCAAATCGAGCTCTATGTCGTCTTCGCGAGCAGCTTGTTGTGTACTGATTATGGTGTAAAACAAATAACACGCACCGGCCCACAATGGCCGGTGCATTTTACGGAATTTTCCCGGAGGCAAACATTCTTTGGATATTATCAAATCTAAACTTACAGAAGCAAACATTTTTTCCCGTACTTTTTTGAAATGGTTATGGATATCGGTTTTGATAGGACTTGTCGGCGGTGTGATCGGCAGTGTTTTCTATAAAAGCATTGCGGCTGTCACTACTATGCGTGAATCGAATCCCTGGCTGATCTGGCTTCTTCCTGTTGGCGGTGTTGTCATTGCTGCTTTGTACCAATTCACCCATACAAAAGGCGAAAGTACCAATGACATTATTGATTCCATTCTGCTCGGCAGCAGGGTAGATATTCTCCTTCTCCCGGTTATCTTTCTCAGCACTGTCATCACACATCTGTTGGGCGGTAGTGCAGGACGGGAAGGAGCGGCGTTGCAGATTGGCGGGAGCCTCGGTTATAACACGGGGCGCCTCCTGAAACTGGATGAAAAAGAGGAGCGAATAGCTATCCTCAGCGGAATGAGTGCTGTCTTCTCCGCTCTCTTCGGAACACCGATTACGGCAACTGTGTTTGCATTGGAAGTTTGCAGTGTTGGCATTATCCATTATTCCGGACTGGTTCCTTGTGGTCTTGCTGCACTCTCTGCATACTTTGTTACAACAATTTTCAACATTGCACCGACTCATTTCACAATCAGTCCGCTTACGGTTCATCCTGTTATGCTGATTCGTGTGTGTGTTCTTGCCGCATTATGTGCTGTGCTGAGCGTTATCTTCTGTGAACTGATGCATGCATCCAACAGGCTCGCGGAGAAAGTGGTAAAAAATGATTATCTGCGTGCTTTTCTCGGAGGCCTTTTGCTGATTATTATGACTTTCCTCGTTGGTTCTTATGACTATAATGGCGGAGGAGTACATATTATCGCTAAGGCAATCTACGAAGGCCAGACAAAACCTTTTGCATTTCTCTTTAAGATTCTTTTCACTGCAGTAACGCTGTCTGCTGGTTTTAAAGGTGGAGAAATTGTACCAACGTTTTTCATTGGATCAACGTTCGGCTGTTTGCTTGGTCCTCTTCTGGGGATACCGTCTGAATTTGCAGCTTGTGTCGGTCTTGTAGGTACGTTCTGTGGAGCTGTTAACTGTCCACTGGCCTCTGTAATTCTGTCTGTTGAGCTCTTTGGTTCAGAAAGTATCGTCTATTTCGCCATCGTCTGTTTTATTTGCTATATGCTGTCAGGCTATTCAGGCCTGTATTCGGAACAGAAAATTGTTTACTCAAAACTAAAAGCAGAGTATATTAATAGAAAGACAGAGTAAGAATACCATTTATTGTCTGATGTAGTAGAAGTATCCGGTGGAGTAAAGCGTCACAAGTTTACTTTCCCACAGCTGCAAGCGTGAATCTGTGTTTTTTCCAGAAAAAACTGTATGTAACCGCGTATGTAATTAACATTATTTTTCTTTTTTACTACTTTTTTCTCGTTTTTTTCGGTTTTAAGGGTTCTCAAATTTATCCATTTCCTTCAATTTCTGGTACTTTTTTAAGTAAAACAAGCACAAATTTAAAAAGAAAAAGCTCCAAGATCATCAGATCTTGGAACTTTTTTAAGTCCGAGTGGGGCGATTTGAACGCCCGGCCTCTTGAACCCCATTCGCGCATTTTATCACTTATTGCACGAATAAGCACTCTCTTTAACGTGTTTTTATTGCTTTTTATGTATTTTAAACGTGGTTTAACAATAAGTGTTTTAAGGAGTTATCTTCTATTCCTGTCACTGTTCCTGTCTTCTTTTATTACTCTTGATTTTTCCCTTCAGCGTCCACAAGGCCTTCTCCGATGATATATGCCACAGCAGATGCAGCTGCCATGATGATTCCGGAAACAGTCTCTACGGTCTCAGCGTCTACTTTGAATGCAAGCAGCAGACCGCTCACCAAGCCGACAATGGCTACCCAGAATTTTCGGGAAGTAAGCTTCCTTACAAGATCAATCTTTTCCATTGTTTTTCCTTTCCAGGGCTTCAACCCTTTTCGTCAGCTCTTCCAGATGCACTTCGAGGACAGGCATCCTCTGAGCAAAATTATTATGTTTCTTAACTTCATCGGTCAGATGCTTGATTTCGTTATTGATGACAGCCAGCGATTTGCTGTTTGCCAGAATAACGCCCAGAATGGTCACTGCGCTGGAGATCAGCGCCACTACGATAGAGTTGTCCATAGTATCTCCTTTCTACTCAAAAAGCTTCTGCCAGACGTCCTGATCAGCGATCCCGTCTTTCTCAAGTCCGAGTTCACCTTTCAACTCATTAAGCGCCATCAGGGTCAGCGGTCCGAAATCCCCGTCCGGTACACCGCAGGTAAAGCCCATATCGGTCAGCCCGCATTGCAGCAGGAATACGTCTCTGCCCTTTGCTCCCATGCCGAGTACCTTCACTGTGACTTCACAGCTTCCGGAATGGCAGTAGTCCTCAGATTCCGGGATAATCCCGTCATAAGCCAGTGTGGCTCCTTCTGTTGTGGCAAATGTCACATAGCAGTCCTGGGAAATCTTATACCGGTCAGAGATATTGTTTACGGCCGGCTGCTCGTATTCCTTGCAACAGTGCTCTGTTGCCTTATAGAGATCTTCTGTCCTGCAGAGGTATTCGAATAACTTCGGGTAGTCTCTCGTTAGTTCAGTCAGCAGCCAGTCGAGCTGTACGTTCTCATCGGCAACACTGGTGTTTCTGCTCTTTGCCAGATCGTAGAGGCCTGCCTTACGGCTCCAGAATGTCCACTGGGCAAGGCCGTATCCGAATGCATCCCGGATGAACTGTTCCCGCCAGATGAAGCCCTGGTCCACGTTGTAAGTATAGTCCTCATCGGTCATGGTGCAGCGGTTTTCCACGTTGTTACACTGGAAATTGGATTCCCAGCCGAGGTTTCCCATGAGGCCGCAGGCTCCGGCAGGCGTCATGCCGTTGATCCGTAGGAACATATAAAGTTTCTGTCTGTCCATAGTATTATCTCCTTGAGACATGATCAGGCGAACTGAACAATCCGTCTTCCCAGAGGTTTCATATTGCGTTTTACCTCGACAGCTTCAAGGCATACCAGATCTT
>JAFQZI010000046.1 GCA_017406005.1 Oscillospiraceae bacterium
CGCCAGGCTTTCGCCCATGCCGGGGAGGGCATAGCCCACGACCACGGTGCGGGTCCCGTCATTCACCAGCTTGCCGTTCTCTACGGTCACGTTGGAGAAATGCTCGTTGTCCAGCAGAAGGGCGGACAGGGTCAGGAAGGGGACGCAGAGCTTTTCCTCCTTGCCGCTGATTTCCTTTACGGCCCAGGCGTTATTTGTATAGTCGATCCGGATCTCGACTCTGCCGCTTTTCCCGGCCAGTTCCTCCGGAGCGATCTGCTGTCCGTCCAGCCGGTAGGTGAAGCGCACATCCACAGGCAGGTCCTTCTGTTCCTGCGTCTTTGTTACGCTCTCTTCCCCGTTCGCTTCCTGGATGCGGTCGCTGACAATGACCTTTTCCACGGTACCGGCGGCATCCGTCAGTACGTACACGGCTTCGTCATCGGAGATTGTATCGGGCGGTAATTCCGTCTCTGCGGGAGCTTCCGCTGCCTCCGTGGTCTGTTTCCCGCTGTTGTCGGCATAGGCGATGCCGGAACAGCCCAATACCAGCGTCAGGCACAACACAAGGGCCAGAACGCGATTTCTCTTGGTTTTCATACCAAAACACCCTCCTTGAGATCTTTACGATCATTATTGTTACGGTTGGAACGGTTTTTATGATTCAGATGCCGCATGCCGATTGTCGTTGCGCAGATGAGCCGGTCGAAAACCAGCAGCAGCGCGGGCAGGACAAGGATGACGCAGATCATGCTGATCAGTGCGCCTCGGGCCATGAGCATACACATGGAACTGACGATGTCGATGTTGGAGTAGACCGCCACGCCGAAGGTCGCCGCGAACAGGCCCATGCCGGAGACCAGGATTGACGGAATGGAAGTGGAAAGGGCGGTCAGAACCGCGGCCTTCCGATCAGCTCCGGCAATCCGCTCATTCTTATAGCGCGTCGTCATCAGGATTGCATAGTCTACGGTAGCGCCGAGTTGGATTGTGGAGATGGCGATTGGCGCAATAAAAGGCAGCGTGCTTCCCAGATAGTGCGGCAGGCCCAGGTTGATGAAGATGGCGACCTCAATCACCGAGATCAGCAGGATGGGAAGGGTGACGCTCTTCGCCACGAAGAAGATGATCAGAAAGACCAGCGCGATGGAAATGGCGTTCACCACGGTGAAATCGTGGCCGGTGGTTTCAATCAGGTCCTTCATGCAGGGGGCTTCGCCGATCAGCATACCGCCCTTGTCGTATTTCTTCAGAATGCCGTTCAGTGCTGTGATCTGTTCGTTCACCTCATCACTGGCCGCTCTGTATTCAGAGACAACCAGCAGAAGCTTCCAGCGGTCGCTCTCCAGGATCTGCCGCAGATGGTCCGGAAGGATCTCCAGCGGCACGTCTTCACCCACCAGCGTTTCCAGACCGAGAACGGTTTTTACACCCTCGACGGACTCCATCTCGTGACACATGGCGCGGACGTCTTTCTCCGGCGTGGAGGCGTCCGCCAGGATCATATGGGTGGAGGCAATATCGAATTGATCCCGAAGCTTGGAATTGGCAATCACATATTCCATATCCTTTGGCAGACACTCGCCCATATCGTAATAGACCTCGTGATTGGTCTTTTGATATCCGTACCAGGCCGGAATCGCAATCAGCACGAACACAACCAGCAGAACAGGCGCGATTTTCAAGAGGCCCTTGGAGGCCTTCGTCATATCCGGGATCAGGCAGCGGTGTTTTGTCTTCTGCAAAGGCTTATCCAGAAGCAGAATCATGGCCGGCAGAACAGTCACGCAGCCGATGACGCCCAGTACGACGCCCTTGGCCATCACGATGCCGAGATCTCTGCCCATGGTGAAGGACATGAAGCACAGCGCAATGAAGCCGGCCACCGTGGTGATGGAGCTGCCCAACACACTGGTAAAGGTTTGATGAATCGCGCAGGCCATCGCCTCCTTGTGATCCTCCGGATGGGATCTCAGCTGTTCGTTGTAGCTGTGCCACAGGAAGATGGAATAATCCATCGTGACGGCCAGCTGCAGGACTGCGGCCAGGGCCTTGGTAATGTAGGAGATCTCACCGAAGAAGACATTGGTGCCCAGATTCAGAAGTACCATCATGCCGATGCAGGCAAGGAAGACCAGCGGCGCAAGCCAGCTGTCCAGCAGCAGCGTCATGGCTGCCGCGGCCAACACCACGGCCAGCGCAACATAAACAGGCTCTTCCTTCTCGCAGAGGTTTTTCAGGTCCAGCACCAGGGCGGACATTCCGGCAACGAAGCACTGTTTGCCGCAAATTCCCCGGATTTCCGCTACGGCGTCCATGGTGACGTCGGCAGAGGTGGAGCTGTCGAAGAAGACGGCCATCAAGGTGGCGTTTCCGGCATTGAAAGCCTTGTAGACCTTCTCCGGCAGCAGCTCCATGGGAATTGACACGTCCATCAGGCTGTCGTACCAAATCACAGAATCCACGTGATCGACGCTCTCGATGGACTTGCGGAGTCTGGAGACCTCCTCCGGCTGCATATCTTCTATTACAATGAGGGAAAAGGCACCCTTGCCGAAATCCTTCATCAGCTCATCCTGCCCGACCACGGTTTCCATATCCTCGGGCAGGTAGGTCAGCATGTCATAATTGATTCTTGTATTCGCCATTCCGAACACGGACGGAATGAGCAGCAGCACCGCGAGCACCAGGATCGGCACTCGAAGCCGTACAATCTTTTTTGCTAAACGCATGGGTGATCCGCGCTCCTTTTCAAAGATGATCTTTCTTGATTGCGGCCATACCTTACACCCTTTCCGGGAAAATGAAAACAGTCAAAAATAGTCTCGCGTCTGAAATTCAGACACGAGACTATTTTTGACCATCAGAAAACCGTTATTTCAGAGGCTCCACCGTCATGCCCTGCTGCTTCATCGCCGGCTCGATCATCAGCTGAAACATGCGGCGAAAATCCTCGTGGATGTCATAGGTCATGCCGCTTTCCAACCATCGGGTTACGGCGCCGTAGCACACATAGGCGTTAAAATGGATGATTGCCTGGAGGTCGTCCTCCGAGAGCGGCGTATTTGCCAGGATCGAATTGACGTAGCCAATGCTGACGGATTCGCAGTTCTTCATCAGATAGCGGTCGAAGATATCCCGATTGACTGAGTTGTAAACGTGATAGGCCGCACGTTTATGCTCGCGGAAAAAGGAAAGCGCTTCCGTCAAGCTCTCCTCCATGGAAGAGAAGGAGCTCTGCTCCCGGACAAAACGGCCAATCTCCTCATCAATCACCTCTTCCACCAGAGCAGGGAGATCAGCGTAATGATAGTAAAAGGAATTCCGATTGATGCCGCATTCCTTCACGATTTCTTTCACTGTGATCTGATGATACGGCCGCTCTTCCAGCAGCCGCAGA
>JAFQZI010000047.1 GCA_017406005.1 Oscillospiraceae bacterium
CCGGTATCGCATCGTGCAGCTTGTCCCCTTTGCCGCCGCATAGGTGAGAAAGGACCGCTGGCTGAAATCCAGCACGTTATCCCCGGCAAGGACCAGCAGATCATCTTCCACGCCCGCCTGCCTGATCGCAAACTGCATATCGCAGACCGCGCCGAGGCGGGTTTCATTCGTGGAGGTTCCGTCATCCACGACGGTGATCTTTTCCGCCCTGGTATCTGCCCATTCCCGGAAGATCGGAGCAAAGCGGTGGTTGGTCACGACCACATACTCCAGATCCCCGAGGTCTTCGATCAGCCATTCCAGGATCTTCTTTCCCCGCACGTCCAGCAGGGGCTTCGGAAAGTTTTCCGTCAGAGGATAGAGCCGCGTGGCATAGCCGGCAGCAAGAATCAGACATTTCATGCTCTCACCCCGTCGGCGGTGTCGCAGACATAGACGCCGTACTTTTCTTTCATCTCCGGGAAGGCGCTCAGATATTTCCGGGTAACGGTCTCTCTAATGGCATCTACACACTCCGGCCGCACCAGCGCCAGGCAGCAGCCCTTGAAGCCGGCGCCGGCAAAGCGTCCGCCGTAGATGCCGTCTGTCTCCCGCATGATCTCATAGAGGCGGATCTGTTCCGGAGCGCCGGATTCCCAATTGTGGATGGAACTCCAGCCGGACTCAAACGAGAGCCGGCCATAGGTCTCAAGATCTCCGCGCCGCCAGGCCTCAGCCCCGGCCTCCACCCGTTGAAACTCCGTATACCAGTGTTCACAGCGGCGTGCCCACTGCGCAGGCAGCCGATCTCTGTATTCCTGATAGACCGCAAAAGGCACATCCCGCGCATTCGCCTCATGGAACTTGCCGTAATCCATGCCGCTCAGTGCCTGGAGAGCGTAGACGCCGGCCCTCAGCTCATCCACACGCATGTTGTACTTGCTGCTCAGCAGGCTGTGTTCCAGCCCCGAGAAAAAGATCATAATCCTGTACGGCGGCATGGAGGCCGGCGCCGGAATCAGCTCATAACTGTCGTCCCTGCAGTCCAGATACAGAAGGCTGTTCTTCCGGCTGAGCACCTCGCAGCTTTGATCCAGGGTCCCAATGTTCATGCCGACATAATCTTTTTCAGCCGTGAAGGCGACCTGAATCAGTTCCCGTGATGAGAGCTGGATCCCATTCACCCGGCAGAGAGCATCCAGAAAGGCCAGGATCACGGCAGCTGAGGAAGACAGCCCGCCAATCGGCAGCGTTCCCTCAATTACACCGGAAAGGCCGACCGAAAGCACATGCTTCTTCGCCAGCGCCCAGGTCGCGCCACGCAGATAATCCGCCCAGTCGCCTGTCTTACCGCCGATCTCACGAATATGCCACTGGGCACGCTTCGGGAACTGGAGGCTTGTCATCTCAATCACGCCGTTGTGCTTGGGACTGTAGGCAATATGAATGCCCCGGTCGATCGCAAAGCCCGTGATCTTCCCCAGATTATGATCCGAATGCGCACCGATCGGGCAAATGCGATAGGGGCAGAAGGTTTCCCCGTCCGGCTGACGCTTATACAATTCCTCAAACTTTTCTTCGTATGTCATGTCACAGTCCCCATTTTACCATCCGTTCTCAATACAGAGCTACCTTCACTTTCTCCTGCTTTTTACGACAAAAATTTGCAACTCATGATAAACATCCTGAAGAAAGATGATGGAACCATTTTAGCAGATGAATTTCGCTGCCGCAAGAGACATTCGGGAGTTTTATCACATCAGAAGATGCCACCGCTTCACCAGTCGCCTCATCCCCAGCACAAGCAGGACACCGACGGCGGTTCCAAGCGCATTGTGAATCACATCGTCGAACTCAAACAGCCCGCGGAAGCTCACCAGCTGGGCCAGTTCAATCAGCATGGAATACCCCGCCGCTAAAACGTATTTTGTTTAATATCGAATATCATCTTGAAAATGTCATATTTTCCGTGTAGAATAATAACTGACGAAGAAGGAGGTGGAGCCGTTTGGAACAGGATGATACGATCCAGCTGGACAACCATCTCGGTCAGACGCTTGGAAATGCCGATTATGATGCTCGGCTGGATGAGCACGCCAAAGAGCTTCTCGCCGACAAGACCATTCTTTCCGAGATGATCAAGCGCCTGATCCCTGACTTTCAGAATATCCCTATTGAAGAGATTAAGAGCTATATCAACGGCACTCCGTACATTGGGCAGATTCGTGTCCACCCCGGGGAAACCAATCCGAGTTTTGAAGAGGCGGTTCGCTCACTCGGTCAGGAAAGCCGTATCCCGAACGAGGGCCTGGCTACATTCGATGTGCTCTTTACCCTCACATTGCCGGATTCCAATGAAGTCTGCGTTGAAGTTTATGTCGATGTGGAAGCGCAGAACAGCGAAGATCTTCCCTATCGGCTGGAAACCAGAGCCGTCTATTACCTGGCCCGTCTTCTGTCTTCGCAGTATCAGCGTGATTTCGGTCATTCCGAATATAACAGGCTTCGTAAGGTTTACAGCATCTGGATCGTCATGGAACCGGATGCAAGAAACGCCAACACAATCTCTTCAATTGCCTTTCGGCAGACTGCCCTTCTCGGCAATCCGGAAGACAACAAAGCCTATGACAAGGCCGAGGCCTTTATCGTCAGACTTCAGAAGTTTGAATCCGGGCGTTCAGAAGACCGCCTGATCGGACTTCTCAGTACGCTCTTTACCGTAGATCTCTCTCCGGTTGAAAAGAAAGAAGTGATTTCCCGGGATTTCGGAATCCCGGTCACAGAGCACATGGAAAGGGTGGTGGCAAACATGTGCAATTACAGCAGTTATGTCAGAAATCATGCATATAAAGACGGCATGCAGCAGGGTATTCAGGATGGTATACAGCAGGGCATGCAGCAGGGTATGCAGCAGGGCATACAGCAGGGCATGCAGCAGGGCATGCAGCAGGGTGCCAGCCAAAAAGAACTCACCAACATCAAAACACTGATGGAAACTATGAACTGGAATCCTCTTCAGGCCATGGATGCCCTGAAAGTTCCAGAGGAAGACCGGCAGAAATACGCCCAGCTTCTGAAGCAGTGACAAGTCCCCTAAAAGAACCTCATGACCGACGGCAACAAGCAAATCACCTTTTTCCGGATCGCGGATGCGGTCCGGTTTATTATTTCGCCAGGCGACGCAGGCCCGGCACAGGCAAGTGTTTCGCACAGAGAACCGTCCCCTGTGCGAAACAATGTACGGTTTATTACATACCGGCGGCAAAAGCAACTCATTTCAGCAACCGAATTCAACCAACGGTCCAAAGGATCAGAAGATAAGTTCACCATAATAATTATTATGTAAACCAGCACTCAAAGCACAAAGCCGGTGAGATCACCGGCTCCCCAAAACTTCTTGTGAAAACACCTATGCATCACCGATTCAGCAGTCTTCTCATCCCAAGTGCATTCTGCGGTGCCCAGCGGCCGTCGTTGCGGTTTTGAACAGCCGCCGGGCGGTATCAAATCGGCCGATTTGCTCCGCAAACCCGGCCGTTGGCCAGCGCAGAATGCAGCCTTCATCTTCCTTTACCGGATGATTCCCTCGTAGTGCTCCTGAACCTGGCGGTAACTCTCCAGGTTCCCGATGTCATAACGCTTTCCGGGCATCTCCATGGAGTGCAGAACGGAATGCCGGCACATCCATGAAACCAGGCTCCCCGGCGCATCCGTGCCGCAGCCGTCGGCAATCGCCTGTTCAATCTTTTTCACATCCTGCGCGGTATAATAATAAAATGGCGGGGTGCACCAGCTGGAACGCGGCGCAGCGGGTTTCTCTTCAAAGGAGATAACGCGCTCACTTCCGTCGATCTCCGCCACACCGGCTCTCCGCAGCTTCGCCACGTCTTCTTCCCGGTATCGCATCGTGCAGCTTGTCCCCTTTGCCGCCGCATAGGTGAGAAAGGACCGCTGGCTGAAATCCAGCACGTTATCCCCGGCAAGGACCAGCAGATCATCTTCCACGCCCGCCTGCCTGATCGCAAACTGCATATC
>JAFQZI010000048.1 GCA_017406005.1 Oscillospiraceae bacterium
GACTGGAGCATCGCGTCCTGGGCTGTGCGTTTCTGCCTGGAGAAAGAGGACGTCATCGCTGTCCTCTCCGGCATGAGCACGCTGGAGCAGGTCCTCGATAACACGAAGACCGCGAACAGTGCAGAGCCTCTGACCGACGAGGAGAAAAAGGCACTTGCGGAGGCCATGCGGCTCTATCGCGAAAGCGCGCCCATCAAGCAGAGCGAGATCGAGCGCTACAAGGGCCTCGTGTATCACGGCGTCCCTGTCAGTGCGATCCTGCAGGCCTGGAGCATCTGCCAGATCCAGCCGAACCCAGGCTTCTCAGATGACAACAACTATCTGAAAAACGCCATTGCGGAGGCCGAGCACATCGATTTCCACAAGGGTTTGGAGAAACAGACCGTCATCACGGCTGACGGCACAGACATCACCGATCTGGTCGAAAAGGCAGTGATGTGGCTGACGGAGCACAGTTTTTGACAGGCAGAAAGGAAATACCATGAAGAAAACAATCTCTGTTTTGCTGGCGGCGGTATTGTTGTTCAGCCTTGCTGCCTGCGGCTCGGCAGCGCAAACGAATCCTGCTTCTCAGCAGACAAAGGCGAGTGTCGCCGAAACCGCAGCACCGCATCCCACAGAGGAAACGACAGCGCAGGAGGCTGCGGTTACCGATGAAGTCTCCGAGGAGTCTGGAAGCGAGATACTCGTGCTCTTCTTCTCCCGCACCGGGGAGCAGTACAATGTGGGAGTGATCGAAAAAGGCAACACCGCCATCGTGGCTGAGATGATAGCAGAATCGACCGGAGCGGATTTGTATGAGCTTCTCCCGGCAGACGATCACTATCCCACGACCTACAAGGAACTGACCGACGTTGGCCTGCAGGAACAGAGAGCCGGAGCCCGTCCGGCCTATGCCGGGGAGCTTCCTGACTTTGAAAACTACGGTACGATCTTTATCGGTGCCCCTGTATGGTGGGGCGACTGGCCGATGATCATGTATACCGTGTTTGAAAGCACCCCTCTTTCCGGGAAAACGCTGATCCCGTTCTCCACCCATGCGGGCAGCGGCCTGTCAGGCTTTGACCGAAGCCTTGCCGCAGCCTTTCCGGAATGCAGCATAGCGAAGGGACTTGCCATTGCCGGTACCGATGTGCAGAATAACCCCGACAAAGTGCGCGTCACGGTCACAAGCTGGCTGAGCGAGCTGGTCTTGTGATATGCCAAAGAGAAAGATTCTTGACGCCGCCATGGTGCTCCTGCTGCCTCTGTTAATGGCCTACTCTCTGATCGGGGAGGCCTTCCACGAAGTGGCGGGAACGCTGATGCTGGCGCTGTTCATCCTGCATCATTGGATGAATCGCGCATGGTGGAAGAGCCTGCTCAGAGGGAAATATTCGCCGCAGCGCGTTTTTCGGACGGCGCTGAACCTTTTGCTCCTGATCTTCATGATCGCCCAGCCACTGTGTGGTATTCTGATAAGCAAGCACCTGTATACTTTTCTGCCGACTGATGGAGTTTCCTCTGTCGCACGTGCCATCCATCTGCCCCTGGCCAACTGGGGTTTTGCCCTGATGAGCCTCCATGCTGGAACCCATCTGGGCGCGATGCTGCCAAAGGAGAAAAAGGCCATCATCCTTGGCTTTCTTGCGGCTATCTCCCTCTACGGAATCTATGCATTCTTCAAGCGGCAGATCCCTGCCTATATGTTTCTGCGGCTTCCCTTTGCATTTTTTGACTATTCCGAAGTGCGCTTTTTCTTTTTCACTGACTATCTGTCTGTTATGGTTCTTTTTGCGACGCTGGGATTTGTGTTCGTTCACGGCTTTCAAAAGAAGCAGGGACTTACCGACCTTCGCTGAACAGTGACGTTAAGAACAGCGCACCAGGCCGTGTGAAGTGTCCCCCATGCGAAGCATGCACTCCCCCACCGCCTGATCCAAAGAAAAAGATCATTGAATACTTGAAGAAACACATGGGTGTTACGTTTACCGAAGAGGAGATGGACACTTTTCTCGAGATAGGCGATCCTAAATTACTGCTTGACGAGATCCACAGGCGGCAGAAAGCATCGCGCCGTGGGAAGGGCCGTCGATCATCTGTGAAGAACCATGAAAAGGGTCACCATCCCTCTGTGAAGATTATTCCTGCCACAAAATAGCCCCGTCAGAAAGATTTTAGATGAGAAAAGCAAAAAGCTCGACCATGAGTTCGCATTCAGGGGTTATTTTTCTTTTTTCCTAATATTATTAGCCTACTCTATTCAATTTCTTTTGATAAACTATATCTGCTTTTCTTCCGGTGCCTACCGGTTTCGTCAACGACAATATTGCTCCGCCGTCTTTTCTCTTCCTGCACAGCAGTAAAAATCTCACGCGGAATAATAGCTGGATGGTTGTCAGTCGCTAGATATCCTCCGGAAATTTCAATTTTTCCTTTTCGCTGACCCTGCGGTTTCGCCACACGGACATCGCCGACATATTTTTCGTTGGATAGCATTTTCTCTATGGCCAATTTGCTCCAGGTATCTTTCCTCTTGGCGGTTTTTATTCCTTCTGCTGCGAGGCATCTACGGATCATTCCTATGCTCGCCCCAGCTAGATACAAGGGCAAGACCGATGATGGCGAGGAACTGCAGATTGAGGATCTGGAGATCTTCGAGAACGTGGCATACATCATGGCCTGGCATGCTGATTCCACCATCCCCGGTACCATCGAGGAGTGGCTGGATGAATTTGAGATGTTCTCCATTTACCAGGTACTCCCGGAAATCCTGGATCTGTGGGGCGCCAATCTCGTGACGGACATCGAATCTAAAAAAAACGGAATCCCAGCGCACGGGAGATAACGACGCCGCTGTTCCTGCTCCGATGCCTGGAGATCGGGCTTTCCATGAGTGACCTCGATCTCCTGACCATCGGTATGGTCCTGGACATCTGGACGGAGAAAGGAAACGACGACTACAAGTACGGGGAGAAGGATACCGTGAGGGTCGCGGGGCAGAAAGACTTCGATAATTTCTGATTGATCTGGCTGTTGAAAAAGGATGCAGTTTATGGTATTCTACAGCCAGTCAATTAAGAATATGCGGAGGATTAACCGTTATGGCATACTATTTCTTCCCGAGTTGCAAAGCTACTGCTCAGTTCAAAGAAGCAAGCAAAGCTGCCAGAGAGTATGTAAATCAGAAGTTTGGCATCAAGCCTATCGGTTGCTGCAGACCCAACCACAGGAAACTGACCGCAGATGATAAGGCAATTGTCGTTTGCAATAACTGCGCAGCGATCATCGAGGAAAACACCGAAGCAGCAATAGAATTCCTGTGGCAGGTTATTGACCAGGACCCGGATTTTCCTTTCCCGGATTATCACGGGGAAGAGATGACGATTCAGGATTGCTGGGTAGCGTTTGAAAAACGGCATGTCCAGGATGCTGTGCGCTCCCTGCTCAAGTAAATGAATATCCGTGCCGTTGAGTTGGAAGAGAACTACGAAAAGACAAAGTTCTGCGGTGTGAATCTGCTGTCTCCATGCACAGAGAGCAATGCAGCACTGGCGCACAAAAGATATGTGGAGCAGTTCCCACACATGTTCACTCCGATGGAACCTGCGGAGCAGATAGAGCATTTTCGCAAGCACTGTGAGCAGATCAGAACTGAGAAGGTTGTCTGCTACTGCAAGTTCTGTACAGACGGAATCAACATGGGTGGGAAAAAAGGAATCCATCTGCTGGAGCTGCTTTTCCCGATTCAGGCAGAGTGATATTTCCATTACCAAAATAAACACTTAAGGCATCAGTCTCAACGGCTGATGCCTTTTTCATGCCCGGAGTGATCCGGGTATTTCCATTTTTGGAGGAGGGAGGCGGGATACATGGCCGGACGCATTAAGGGCATTACTGTTGAGATCAGTTCCAACTCATAGGGCTTGTTGCCGCGTTCTCCTTTATAGTAGTACGGCTGTATCAGTGCTTTCCACTCGCCCCACGGGATGATGCGATCCATCTGTGCCAGAAATTCTTTTTTCTTTGTCCGTACCTGTGCCAACTCATCGTTGAACGCGGACAGCGTTATCTGTTTATTCATACTGTTATTTTACCATATTTAGCCCGCTTCCGCACTAC
>JAFQZI010000049.1 GCA_017406005.1 Oscillospiraceae bacterium
CAGAAGTATTTTAAGGCAGTCAGACCGAGAGGCACTTCCTGAATTTCATCGAGGACAATCAGGGTATCCCCTTCTGTGATTGCAGTTTCGGTTATTGCAGAAAAGACCCTGATCAGTCTATCCGGGTTGAAATCCGTAAAATCATTTTGCATATCCGGGTTATTGTCACAATTGATATAGGCAAGAGGTTTGTATTCTTTTTTTCCGAATTCCTTTAAAATCCACGTTTTTCCTGTCTGCCTCGCACCATTGAGAATCAGCGGCTTCCTATCGGATGACGTTTTCCATTCAAGAAGCTTCCCGTAGATTTCTCTCTCCATTCCACGTACCTCCCTTTGCGATGACGGAAACAGTATACATTTTTCTCGGGGAATTTTCAACCGTTATTAACATTTTTCTATGGGATATTTCCGGAAAGAGTCACATTTTTCTTGTGGAAAATGAATTATTATGGCAATCTTATTATGGCAACCATTATGGCCTGTTTACAATATTATGTATACTGCTCTAAACAACCCGGACCTCCGGGAAAAGAGATCCGGGTTAACGGCACCAATTGTACAGGAGAAGAGATGGCGTTTCGAAAAGAAGGCTTTTCTTTGTAAGAGAACCTGTGGTATACTTAACCTGCAGGTTCCTGTTGTGAAATCGAAAAAAGGGAAGAGTATGAAGTTTTGGAAGGAGAAGAATATGGAAATCGGAATCAAAGGATATGCGGAAACGATGGTGGATAAGAGCAATGTCGCTTCGTCTGTCGGCAGCGGGCTGCTGGATGTGTTTTCCACCCCGTGTATGATTGCCCTGATGGAAAAGACGTGCAAGGAATCCGTTGCACCGTATCTGGAAGAAGGGCAGGGGACAGTCGGCATCCGTCTGGAGGTCGATCATCTGGCGGCAACGCCGATCGGTGAAAAGGTATGGGTGGACAGCGAGCTCATTGCTGTTGACAAAAGGGTGCTGACGTTTTCCGTTACGGCATGGTCAAGGAAAGAAAAAATCGGGGAAGGGATCCACAAACGCTGCATCATTTTCAACGACAGGTTTATGGAGAAAATGAAAGCAAAATACGAATAAAAACCAGTGGTGCCCGAAGGGCCCACTCCCGTAGGATAGTTTTATCGTCTTTTCAGGGACGGCATGGCATTTGTCATGCCGTCTGCTTCTTTTCCTGTAACTGTTCCTTTCTTTTTGAATAGTTTTAGGATTTAACTCCAAAAACTATTGATTTTTTACTCCTTTTTGGATATACTCTGTTTATACAAAGATGGAGGTGCGCCATGGCACAACAAAGATTGGAACGGAAAGAATACTTGGATAAGCTGATTGGCTTTCGAGATAAACAGTTGATCAAAGTAGTAACCGGCGTCCGCCGCTGCGGGAAATCCACCCTGTTGGAAATATACCAGGATTATTTGCGTTCAAACGGAGTAGAGGACAATCAAATTCTTTCCATCAATCTGGAGGATTTCGATTTCTTCTCTCTGCATGACCCCTCGGCGCTGCATGCCTATGTCAAGGAACGTCTTGTGCCCGGAAAAATGACGTATGTTTTTGTCGACGAGATCCAGCACTGTGTCGATTTTCCTGCAGTTATTGACAGCCTCTATATACGAAAAAATGTAGACCTATACCTCACAGGCTCCAACGCATACATGCTTTCCGGCGAAATTGCTACACTGATTTCCGGGAGATATGTTGAGATCAAAATGCTCCCCTTGTCTTTCCGCGAATATGTATTTTCGACCGGGGATGAGGAGAATCTCGCGGCAAAGTACCGGGAATATATCCAGGGAAGCTCCTTTCCGTATGCGTTGGAGCTCAAAGAGCAGCCGAGCGCCGTACGTGATTATCTGGAAGGTGTTTACCACACCATCGTAGTAAAAGATATTGCCGCGCGAAAAAAGATTGCGGATACCATGATGCTGGAAAGCGTGACTCGTTTTGTGTTTGACAGCATCGGCAGTCAGCTTTCTACCAAGAAGATCGCCGATACCATGACCTCCTCCGGCCGCAAGATCGATGTGAAGACGGTCGAGCGGTATTTGGAAGGTTTGATGGAAAGCTTTATTATCTATCAGGCTAAACGCTATAACATCCGGGGGAAGCAATACCTGAAGACCTTGGAAAAATACTATGTGGTTGATATTGGTATGCGATACATGCTGCTTGGAACAAGCGGCACGGATGTCGGGCATATTTTGGAAAACATCGTGTACCTGGAGCTGCTTCGCAGGGGTTACGATGTTTATATCGGCAAGATCGACGATTTGGAAGTCGATTTCGTTGCCCGCGGGCAAAAAGGCGTACAGTATATCCAGGTCGCTGCCAGCGTCCGGGATGAAACAACGCTCGCGAGGGAACTCGCATCGCTGCAGCGTATTTCAGACAACTATCCCAAACTGATCCTGACGTTGGACGAAGATCCCGAAGCAGATTACGAAGGTATCCGCAGAACCAACGCGCTGGAATGGCTTGTCGGTAAAACATTTCTTAATTAATGCTGACTGTTCTACTTTAAGACATATCGTGTAATAGTGGTGCAATTCGATAATTATTCGGGCGGGGTTTTATATGGTGACAGATAATATAAAAGAAAAATATGAGGCTGTTGGCACATTGAGTCAATTGTAATCATACTATACTATGGCCGATTTCAGGGCACAACGTCCAATTGGATGTATTCGGCAAAAAAAGATAGGGGTAGATATGGTTTACATAATCTTAACCCACTTTGCACCCACCCCCCTTTGGAGGTAAGTAACGCCGAATTGTATGAATACTGGTGTCCTAACGCAACAGAGGGATAGGGATTCAAACCTGCAAAAAGCAAAGAGAGAGGTGCTCACATTCAGAGCATCTCTCTTTTTCTATCTTCCAATCCTGTCAGACAACTGTTGAGTCAATTTTGTTTAAAACTCTCTTATGGGCGTTGGCGAAAGGGCACCCCTTATGGTTTATTCTGCGTATCGAAGCAGCAGGGAAAAGTAGTGTGCGCCTCCGTCTCCGGAGAAAAAGAAGGTCTGGTCCTGTGTGCCGAGGGAGATGTCCATTTCTTCTCCCAGAAGGATTTCATGGGCATACTCGACGGAGATCTCTGTCAGATTCCTTTCAGCCGCAATGTTCGGGATCATATTTTCACATTCGTCGATATACCGGATGTTGTTCATATGCCCGTTGATGTCGGTATGGCTGTAGGGGACGGAGAAATGCCTCTGCTGCTGCACTGGCAGGCTGCGGATTCCGGAAGGGAGAGGAATCTCATTTCCGGTGATTTCTCCGGGAACGGCAATTCCTTCTTTCTGGGGGAAGATGAAAGATCGCGTTCTGGCATCGATCAGGGTCCAGAGGGCGCTGGCGGAAAGAAGAAGCTGTCCGGCAGCATCCAGCATACGGTAATAGCGCGGGAAGAGCACGTGCATCGTCTCGCCCGGCCAGGATTTAAAGAGAACCTGTTCATCATATTCCGGCAGGCGGTTGATCAGCACCTTCTGCCGTGTGAGCACCCAGAGAAAGCCTCTGTCGAGCGTTTTGTCCCGCCCGGCACCGAGCTGTTCGGTATGATCGATCGAGGCTTCCTGCATCAGGGAAAAGAGACAGGAAGGCCTTAACTTTCGATTGAAGGAGACATCACAGTCACGTATCCTGACGGTCTGCCGAAAAACACTCATTTGTTTTTCTTCGCAAGCTGCAGCATGAACTCATCCACCACCTCGCCGAAGGTGCTGAGCTTCTGCCACTTGCGTTCCGGGATTTTTACACCGAGCTCCGCCTCACACCGGCAGATGACAAGAATAAACCCCATCGAGTCGATGGCCATATCGTTGTTGATGACGGTGTCTTCCTCAATCACTTCGGGGACACGGTCCGGTACGCTGTCGAGAATGATCTTTTTGATTTTTTCGCTTACTTCTTCTCTGGTCATGTCAGAATCCTCCCTGTTGATTTATTGAACATTGATTTTGTAACGCTGGATTTTACCGGTTGCGGTCCGCGGGATAGGAGCAGAGCGCAGAAAGATTTCTGTGATCTGCTGCCCGCGGGGATATTCGTCGGTAACCGGGCGGATCTTCCTGCGGATTTCGTCTTCCGTCAGGGTATCATCGCTCACGACGAGCACAGGCCGGTTGTTTTTCAGGAGCACGGCAAGCTCGGCGGTCCCAAGCGCGGAGGAAAGCTTTGCCTCGTATTCGGGCAGAAAGATTTTGGTCCCGTCCTGAAGGACAAGGATATCTTTCTTCCGTCCCGTGATGTGAAGCAGCCCATCGGCATCGAGATGGCCGAGATCTCCGGAGTATAATACCCCGTCTTTGATGGCTTCCGCCGTAGCTTCCGACATCTTATAGTAGCCCTGCATGATGCAGGTCGGTGCCTTGATAAGGATTTCTCCGTCATCGGCAATAACAATCTCGTCATCCGGGCAGATTTCCATTGCAAACGGGTCGCCCCTTGTGCTGATAGCGACGCCGGAGCTGGTTTCCGTAAGCCCGTAGCCGAAGCTTACGCGAATGCCTTTTGCGCTGACGGCGGAGAGGAGGCTTTGCGGGCAGTCCCCTGCGCCGACAAGGATCAGTTTCAGGGAATCGTTCAGGCAGCCTTTCCCGAGCAGGAACGCCAGAAGCGTCGGTACGGCGGAAAGAGCGGTTGGGCGGAAATAGAGACAGTCATCCATATAATGCCGGACCCCGCGGCCGAGAGCGACGGAAGCTCCGCAGCTCAGACCCCACAGGAGCCCGCACACAAAACCGAATACATGGCCGAGGGGCAGCATGCACAGCAAGGTATCCTCGGGGGAAAGCGGCAGCTTCTGGGATCCGTTCCACGCGGAATTCATCAGGCTTTTCCCGGTCAGAATAACAGCCTTGGAGCTGGAAGTCGTCCCGGAGGTGAAGAAGAGGATCCTGTCAGCGTATTCTCCCGCAGGCCCGCTGGTGAGAAGCGGGGTTAATTCTTCACAGAGCTCTTCGTCTCCCCAGAGGGTGTCGATATCCGCATAGGGGATGCACCCTTTCAGAGAAGGGAGCGGAGCATTGGCATCGAGCATGACAATCTGCAGTCCGGCAATATTGGCTGCGAGTATCGTAACCACGCAGTCAAAACTCCCGTCAGAGAGGATGCCGATGCACCGGCTGCCGGATGCACGGAAAGACGCGGCATGTTCCTTTACCGTCTGATAAAGGGCGGAAAAAGAGCAGGCCTTTTTCCCGCCGTCTTCATAGATCAGGGCAGGAGCGTCGGGAGAAGAGAGCGCATAATGGGAAAGCAGCTCTTCAAAACCGGAAAAACGCATTTCACAGCACTCCTTTTATAAAAAAGAAAAGATAATGGTAGATTTTTACGTATTGTTCAGTTATAATATACCACAGTCTGAGATTTTATGCCATATAAAAAATCAGAATGAAAAAACTGAATCCGGAGGAATGATGAAAATGGACAAAAATGTACGCGTGGCAATTATCGGCGGAGGCCCGGCAGGCCTTTCCGCGGGCATGTATCTCGAGAAAAAGGGCTATGAAAACTATGTGATCTACGAGAAGTCCGATCGCGTAGGCGGCAAGTGCTGGTCTCCCACCTACAAGGGAAAGAGATACGAGATGGGTGCTATTATGGGTGTGCCCTCTTACTATGCCGTGCATGACGTGGAAGAATTCTGCGGCATCACACATGACGGCCCGAAACTGAACCGGAACTACAAGAACAGTGCCGGTGAAGTGATTGAGCCGTTTGAACCCAAAAAGAATATCCTGAAAATTCCCCGCCTCCTCAAGATGAAGAGCCAGGTGAAGAAGTTCGGCGAGATTCTGGAAACCAAGTACAGAGGCTATGATGTGAACGGCCACCGCGGTGTTGCCGAGGGCAGATGTGACGGCTATGCGGTTACTCCCGGCCGCGAGAGAGTTCAGTTCAGCAACCCCAATCTGAAAGATCTGGCCCTCCCGTTCAAGACCTTCTGTGAAAAGAACGGCTGTGAGCTCGTGCAGGATATCTGGATCGGGCCCTTCACATCCTTTGGTTACGGCTATTTTGACGAGATTCCTGCCGCCTATGTTCTGAAGTATCTTGACTTCCAGACGACGATGAACTTTGTCAACGTCAACCTCTGGACGTGGGAGAACGGAACGCAGTACATCTGGGAATGCCTCAACGAAAAACTGAAGCACGGAGCAAAGTTCAACAGCAGCATCACGAAGATTGAGCGGAAGGACGGCAAAGTGTTTATCACCGTCAACGGCGAAGTCGAGGAGTTTGATAAGCTGATCGTGACGGCACCGCTTTACTGCGGAGACGGCAACAGAGGTGAGACGAATGGCTTTATTGATTATGCAGACGCACGTGACGATGAGAAGGCCCTCTTCTCCAAAATCGATTACGAGCGCTACACCGTTCAGGCAGTGACCACGAAGCCGGAGAATCATCCGGAGATCTCCTACTATGTGTTTGACAACATGGTGAAGGAGCGCCTCGGCCATCTGATGGTTTATTACCGCCGCTGGAAAGACAATATCGACCAGATGATCACTACCTATGCACTCCGTACCCATAAGGATATGAAGGAAATCTCTTATGAAGAGTGCAACAGGATGGTTCTGGATGACCTCAGGACGATGCATAACCCCGCTGAGACGGTGGAGAATGCCTGGTCGGTCTATTACTTCCCCCATGTCTACACGGAGGACTATGCTGCAGGCTGGTATGACAAAGTGGAAGCCATGCAGGATAAATATGATACCTTCTATGCCGGTGAAATCATGTCCTTCGGTGACATGGATGAGACGGCTGAGTACTCCCGCGAGCTCGTAGAGAGATTCTTCTGATCGTTTTGGTTTTCCGTGATGAGGGACTGTGTGCCGTTCCGGCGCACAGCCCCTTGGAACTTGTTTAGAAAGGAATACAAACCATGAGTTTTTATAAAGACCATTATCAGGTGGTCATTATAGGCGGTGCATTGGCAGGCATGTCGGCCTGTCTGCAGCTCCAGGCGTGGGGCATTAAGGATATCCTGATCCTTGAAAAGCACAACATGCCGGGCGGCCTCGCAACGGACTATATGCGGGACGGGTTTGAAATCGAAGCGACGCTCCATGAAATGATGTCGATCGGCAAACCGGGAGCAAGGCTGAAAGTCGGCCAGTTCTTTGATGATATGGGCGTGAATATTGACTGGCTGCCCGTGCCGGAATGCTATCGTGCCGTTCTGCCGAATTCCGGCATCGACATCACCCTGCATGACGGATATGAGACCATGGCCAGGGAAATTGATGCCCAGGTACCCGGTGTGTATGAAAAAGTGCTGGACTTCATGAAGCTCTGCCGCAGGGTTTATGACAGTATGAACTACCTCTCCGTCAATCCGATGAGCAAGGTGCAGATGCTGCTGAAGCACCCTGATTTTGTCAAAACCATCGGCTACAGTGCAACGGAAGTCATGTCCACTTACAACTTCCCGCAGAAGGTTGTGGAGATGTTGACGCCGTACTGGATCTACGTCGGCAACCGGATGGACGATCTGCCCTTTACCATCTATGCTTTCCTGATGGCGGACTATTTCACCGGCTCGTATGTCTGCAGAGGCTTTTCTCACGAAATGAGCATGAAGCTGCAGACCAAATGCGAAGAGAACGGTGCGCAATATGAGTTCAATCAGGAAGTGGAAAAGATCCTTGTCAAAAACGGCAAGGTGACGGGTGTGCGCACCAGGCGCGGTGATGAGATTTCCTGTGACTATGTGATATCCGGCCCTTATCCGAACAAGGTCTATTCCCAGATGATCGAGCCGCTCAGCGAGGTCCCTGCCGGAGCCATCAAAATGGTGAACGGCCGCAGGCTTGCCGTGACGCCGGTTTCCGTGATGATGATTCTCAAGGGTACGCCGGAAGAGAACGGAGTGCAGAATTATTCCACCTTCTCCGGCGAAACGATGGACACCAACAAAATCTGGGCAAATTACTCCAACCTTACCGAGCCTTATAACTACATCACTACGATCTGCCTGAACTATGCCAATCCGTCCTGTACGCCGGAAGGCTACACGCAGCTCTCCATCACAGCGCTTGTTCCTGTTGAGCCCTGGCTTGAAGTGAAGGAAGAAGAGTACTTCGATCTGAAGCGCCGCCTTGCCAACGAGATGATGGAGACCTATATCCGCGAAGTCGGCCATGTCGATTTCAGAGGAAACATTGAAGAGATAGAAATCTCTACGCCGGTTTCCGTTTCCCACTATCTCGGCGCATGGAAAGGCCAGATTTACGGCTATTCCCACTCCATGTCCGACCACGCTGTCGCAAGGCTCGGCATGAAAGAGGAAGACCACTTTATTGAAGGCCTTGAATTTGCCGGGGCACACGGGATGTCCGGCGATGGCATGGGCCCGCAGATAACCAACGGCCGCGCAGCAGCCAAGGCTGTACGGGAGGATCTCCAGAAGAAAGAAAAGGAGGGGAAAAAATGAGCATTTCTGTTCATGGCCTCATCAAGGATGCAGGCGGTGCAACGCGTGTAACCAAACTCAGGAGAGAGAGCTATGCCAATGCTTCTCCGGTGCCGAACCCGAAAGACCATATCCGCGAGCTTGCCGATGCACTGCATCCGGCGGAAATGCAGTTTCGATGCGTCTCCGTAAAGGATGCTTCCCCTACGAGCAAAACCTTCCGCTTTGAAAGCCTTGACGGGCATATCCCCGTGTTCCAGTGCGGGCAGTATGTCAATTTCCGTTTCAAAATCGGGGAGAGCACTCTTTCAAGGCCGTACTCCATTTCTTCCGCCCCTTACGAAGCACGCGGGAATAAACCCTTCTTCGAAGTTACCATCCGCCGCAATGTGCCGTATCTCGTGCCGGATTACATGTTTGAAAATGTGCATGAAGGCGACGTGCTGACCGGTGCACTCCCGTTCGGCACCTTCTACTGGGAGCCGCTGCGTGACACCAAAGAGATCGTTGCACTGGCAGGCGGATCCGGCATTACCCCGTTCATGAGCATGGCGAAAGAAGTTGCGAACGGCAAAATGAAGGGGTGCAGGCTCACGGTGCTCTACGGTTCCGTGAAATCGGATGATATTGTTCTCAAGGATGAGCTGGCAGCTGTTGAGGAAGCCTGCAAGGACGTTAAAATCGTCCATGTCCTCTCTGACGATCCGGACTGGCAGGGCGAAAAAGGATTTA
>JAFQZI010000050.1 GCA_017406005.1 Oscillospiraceae bacterium
CGCCAGGACCGCCATCAGTCCGTTTGCAAGCACCTGCATGAGATCTCTTCTGCTGTTCTTCTTCTCGGTAAAATTGCCTTCTTCCTTCTGAATATGATCCCTGATTTTCCCGATCACATTCGCGCTGGCAAAGAAAAGAAGAAGCAGCACGAGTCCGGCAAGGCCGAAGATCCACGTACATAAAACCGCGAGCACGAACGCACCCACGACGCCGTTTGCGGTCAGAAGTTTCCATTTGTACGCAAGACACGCCATCAGCGCAAACCCCAGAAGCATCGCGCTCTTCGGCCAGAACGCGACGGTCGCGTAAAGCACCAGCGGAACCGTTATATTGTCAAGGCCGAAGGGCGTCATGAATTCAAAGACCGCGCCTGTCAGCCCGCACACAACCGACAGAAGGATATTGTGCGTGAAAAGGAAAGCAATGACGGTTACAGCAGCAAAAAACGCCGCCATCCCTTCCAGTGATTTGCCCGTATTCAGCCTGTGCTTTCCGAATTTCATTCCGACAATGGCCGCCAGTCCGTCTCCCCATCCCATTCCGAGGAGCCCGACGCCGAGTTCCGTCATTCCGCCGATTCCAGATTTTCCCATTAGGATCATGATAAAAATTGAAACCGGATACCATACCAGGCCCCAGTTTCTCTTTTTATTGCCTTGCCCCAGTGCTTTATCAAACATCCCTGTGGCGTTCGCTGCTGCGACAAGCGCGGCGACAACCGGCAGTCCGATGAGCGCCGGGACCGGCGAGGTAAAAAATCCCGCATAGATGAAATACCAGTGGGCTGCCCCGATATGGACGATTTTCCTGGCCGTCTCCGGATTCTTTTTTGACACCGGATACGCAATCACAAAACAGATGAAAACCAGCAAAATCGATAACAGTAATCCAATGAGGTCCTGCATCCTATACTCCCCGCCGTTTTATTCTTTCATGCATTTTGCAGCTGTTCGGAACCCTCCGGTTTCCGGACCGCCGCCCGGTTCATTTCTTTTTCGCGCTGTACATTTTCTCCGCCGTAACCGTATGCCGGATCGGCTTCCATTTCGGTTTGTAAAACAAAGCGACCACCGTCAGAGGCACATACGTCAGAGTGAAAAAAGGAAAAGTAAATAAGTAAAGAATCTTGCTCCGCGCGCCGGCCCGGATGTTTTTCCACTCCGTGACGATAAAAAACAGACCGGCCAGGAAGAACATACCATACATTTCGACAAACAGCAAAGCAAAAGACTGCACCGCCTCCATAAAACCGTTCCCTGTAACGGCGCCGTGAAGGATCAGGCCGAGGTTCAGGAGCAAAGACGCCACACAAATGACGTAAACCGGCGCAAAAAGGATCAGTTCAAAGCAGGAAAGATTTCCGTGAAAGATCCCCCAGAACACCTTTTTCATGTACCGTACCATCACCTGCAGCAGCCCGCTGAGCCACCGGATCCGCTGGTGGCATGACACAGGAAAGGAGGTCGGCTGTTCGTCGTATAACACAGCCTGCCGGCAGAATGCGATTTTCTCTCCTTTTGTCACCTGGTCAAAAGAAAACTCCCAGTCTTCCGTCAGCATATGATACGGCCATCCGCCCGTTTTTTCGGCAATTCTCCTGCTGAACAGAAATCCGGTGCCGGATACGGTTCCGCTGATCCCCAGCAGATACCGGGGATAATTCAGGTAGATACTGTCCCACAGGAACCACAGCGTATACCCGGCGCTGATCCAGTTGTCCCCGAAGTTTTTGCTGTTTCTGAAACCGGTGACGATCTCGTGCCCGTCCGAAAACTTCCTGTTCATCTGTTCGATATAATCATGCGCAGGAATGTTGTCCGCGTCAAATACAAAGTATCCGTCAAATCCCTCCGGATAATCCTCCCGGATGTGATGCATCAGTGCTTCCAGCGCATAACCTTTTCCGACTTTTTCCGGATCAGAACGGGTATATACATGAACGCCGCGGGAAGAAGCCGTGTCAGCGGTGCTGTCCGTGCAATTGTCCGCCATGACAAAAACGTCGATGAGATCCTGCGGATAGGATTGGGATTTTATACTGTCAAGCAGATCCGCAATGACGTTCGCTTCATTTCTCGCACAGATCAGGACTGCATAATGGTGAAGAGAAGGTTCCCTGCCGGAAGATTTCTCTTTCCTGAACAAAGCGACAAAAAGAAAGACGACCAGTTTCAGATTCAAAAAAATGGAAATAAAGAAAATCAGATGATTGATGAAATCAGGGACACGCATCTCCTTCACCTCCCTCCGGCAGCTGTTCAGAGCCCTTCGGGTCTGAGCCTCTGTCTTAAAAAAACAATGATCCTGCTGTAATGGCGAGCAGGCTGACGGCCATTGCGATTTTTAAAAACTTTATCACTTTTGTACAGGTTGCTTCAGCAGGTTCCAGATTCGAAGCAATCAGGGCGTAAACCGCGTATCCGTACAGACTTAACGCGATCACGAAGATCACGAGATATGCGATATTGAAGATCCCGAAGGCGTATAAAACGACATGCACCGCAACTGTCAGAGCAAGCAGGAGAATCGTTATGACTGAAGACGCTTTTTTTCCGTACAGAATGGGGAAGGTTTTTGCGCCTTCCAGCTGATCTCCCTGAACATCTTCCATATCCTTGACGAGTTCTCTGGCAACATTGGCAACCGCGGCCAGAAGACCGATGTAAAC
>JAFQZI010000051.1 GCA_017406005.1 Oscillospiraceae bacterium
AACAATTATCGTTGTTGCTGCATGTGCCCTGACTGGCAAACTGACCGGGGATAAGCATCCCTCAGGGGCGATATGCTGTCAAGGTTTCGCCAGTCACCCATCTTTTCAACGCATTTCTGATACCAGCCGTTTTCAAAGAACAGGCATTTTGTGGGATCAGGTCCGTACTGATCGCCGGAAAAAAGCATTGAAAGGGCGGGGCAGCCGCCGTTGCAGTATTTAAAATACCCGCATGAAGAGCATTTTGTGCCTGCACTCAGCTTATCTTTCAGGTTTGAGCAGGCAGACTCCAGATATTTGCTGCCTGTAAGGAGCTCCTTCAAAGAGTTTGCGGCAAGGCTGCCCAGCGTAATACCGCGGTCTTCGAAGACCCCGGTAAGCTGCAGGCAGGGTATGACATCTTTTGAGGAAGTGACTCCTACCATGCCCCGCACGCCCTTGCAAAGAGGCGCGGAAGCATTGTAGTTCCCGTCCGCACAATGCACCGGATCCAGGCTGTAAGATCTGTTATAGGGGTGGACCCGCATGAACTGCCATATGATAAGCTCCATCTTTGTATCAAGCTCCCTGTAGGATGCCGCAAAGTCGAGCATTTTATCGTAGTATTCCTCTATGGAAAGGCAGCTGTCCGGAGCGTTCATTGCCCACCGTGGCGTTTCTGTGGTGCGGATGAGCCTTAGCATCTTAACGCCCATGTCGCTTAGCCTTTGCGCTGTATCCATGATGGTATGAAGGTTGCGCCTGTGGACCTGGGTCTGGGAAATGACTCTGAAGCCGTTTTTGATGCAAAGCTCCATAGCCTCAAGCGTCTGCTTTTCGGCTCCTTTTCGGTTTCTCATCCAGTCGTGGCAGCCAAGCCCGTCGAAGGATATCTTTATCTTTGGGCTGCAGCCGAGTTCCCTGAATTTGCCGAGCACCTGCTGGTCTATAAAGCAGCCGTTTGTATTTAGTTCTTCTACAAACATGCCCCGGTTGTAAATGGCCTTTACGATATCCATGAACCTGCGGTGCAGCATGGGCTCTCCGCCGGTGATGGTGATAGCGTTCACGCCGCAGGCCTCTGCCTGATCCAGAAGATCCAGTGCCTCTTCATAGCTCCATTCGCTCATGATCGGAGCGTTGTCCGCCGCATTGAAGCAATGCAGACAGTTATAATTGCATTTGCCCGTGATCATCAGATTCATTTTCGGGAAGTAGCGGTTATCACAGTGTCGATACGCAGACCAGTCAGAGGGATGCTCTCCTCTGCGGCAAGGCTCGATCAGATTCTTTTCGATCAGGATATCGGTGATCCTGCCCTCTCGGATATTATGCTCGCCGTCACAAAGCAGCAGAACCTCCAGTTCCTCTTCTGTCACCCCTCTTGCATAGGGCTGGTCTTTCAGATATACGGCGCCTCTCAGACCTTTCCAGCTTCGAAGCGCCGCGTGATCCTTGATTCTGAAATACATGCTATATGCCTTTACCTTATAAGTTTGCCTGTATCAGGACTGCGCACTCAATTCTGCATGTTATATATTACTGCCCATGTTTTGCAATTATCATTGTTGCTGCAGGTGCCCTGGCTGGCAAGTTGACCGAAGGCCAATTCCTGCACCTCAACTGTTGCCGCGCATCCATCTCTGTAATACCACCGTTCATGATCCTTCACGCAGCGGTTCTGATCTGCTTCCTGATCTCTCAGACTGCAGTCTCCGCCCGCTACGGCTTCAAGCTCGTCAAGATCAAGCTCCTGATCCATGATATGCGGCTCCCGCAGCGCGGCATAGAAGTCCATAAACGCCATCTCGCCAGGGATCCCCAGCTTTTCAAGTTCCGCAGCAACGTCGCTTTCACTGATCTCCGTAGGTGATTTTCCCCCGAAATGTTCCAAAAAAGCAGCCTTCTGTTCGTCCGTTGCACCGATTTTTGCCAGTGCGTCTGCAATCGTTTTCTTGTTCATCATGATTCCTCCTAACATAATGTTTCAATAATATCGATCTGATTCATAGAAGCATCCTTTTCCTCCGCCTCCATCATCCGTCCGAAATTTTCCCTTAACTCTGCCGCTTTTTCATACCAGCCATGCAAGAAGAAATCGCAGGTTTCTTCATCGACACCAAGAAAATCCGTTTTTCCGCCCGCACAGGCACAGGCTCTGCAGCCCGCGCCGCAGACCAGCTGGTATTTACAGTCCCGGCACCTTTCGTTGTGGTCTATGCATTCACCCATTTTCAGTCCCGACATCTCCCTGAAGTAAGAGTCGGTCAGAATCTCAGAAAGTGACATATCAAAAATGTTGTCGAACAAGCGTTCAACAGGTGTTCCTCCCATAGGCATGCACGGAAGCACCATCCCTGTGGGGCTGATATACATACCTCGTCTAACTGCCCCGCACGCATTCGCATTTACGGCATCGTCTTTTCCGGTAAATCGCTCATACGGGATTGAAATCCGGCCTCTGAGCTTGTCGAATTCGAGAAAACCGCAGAACTGTGCGGATATCGGGACTCCATCCGCCACATACTGCGGAAGATACCCGATGATTGCGCGGATGGCATCGTCCTGGGTAATAAAGTGTTCTGCTTCGCTGGACCATCGCCCTTCAGGAGCGGCAACGTTTATTTTTACATGCACGGCGCCTAGTTCGGCAAGAAGCCGGATCGATTCCGGCAGTGTGGCAATATTGTGTTTGTGCAGGCACATAGACGCGCTTGTCACAAACCCACGCTCTCTACAGAGTGTAAACGCCCGGACAACCGATTCCTGTGCGCCGTCTATGCCACGTATCCAGTCGTGCCAGCCCACACCGTCAAAACTCATATGGATGACCGGACGCATGTGCCGCTTCTCAAACCCGTTCAGCAGCTGCGGTGTAATCAGCTCACCGTTTGAGTAGAGCGTAGTCATGCAGATCCGGCGCTTGTTCATTTCATCGACGATATCCCAGAAGCGCGGATGAACGAGTGCTTCACCACCCGTGATTCCGATGCTTCGGATCCCGCACCTCTGCAATTCATCGAGGATACAAACACACTGCTCCAAGGTCAGGTCCTTCCCCTTGTAGTCCGGGGCTGACATGAAGCAATGTCTGCAATTGTAATTACAGTGTCCCGTGATCGACCACTGGGCTTCTGTTTTGAACATGGCAGGATAGCATTTGTACTCTTGCCATGCTTCCAGACGCTCGTTCTCGTCACACGCCTTTATAACGCCTTCTTTCAGAAACCTGTAAAAAAGTTTCTGCTGCGATTCCTGAAGCTCTGTGAGTTCGATATTATGCCGTCCATCCATAGCCAGAACAGTTTGATATTGCTCTTTATTAAAAAAATCGACAAGGCGGATATTCGGATGGCGCAGTGCAAAAGGCAGTCCCTTCCAGCCACAAAGCTCATATCCTTTTGTTAATATATATCTTGCCATTTTTTACGGCGTGCCTTCGATCTCGGCACCGCACTGCGGGCAATTGTCTGGGAAGCGGAGCACGGTCCCGCCCGATGGGTGCTTGCCCCCGCCGGAGACCTGGCTCAGAGCGTCCAAATCCAGCGCCATGTCCGGCGTCTCGTTTTTACAAAATTCCTTCATGGTTGATCTCCTTTGCTAATCAGTCGATATGCATCCCCTTGTGCCAGCCGCCGACAGACCGGGCGTTGTGAAAGCCCAGGCGGTAGGCATGCCAGGTCGCCTGGTCGGCGACAGTGCCGAAGCTGCAGATAAAAAACAGCCTCGTATCCGGATCTTTGTTTTGCAGGTAATCGTCCAGCTCCTCGGGATCGACGGCGGCGGTGCAGGGGATCGGCCCCTCGGCGAGGCGCCGGTGCTGCGGGCGGACGTCGATCAGCTCGCCGCCCTTGGCGAGGGCCTCCTTCACGAAGCCCAGCGACACCCGGATCCGGTCAGCGGTGGCCGGAGAGAAGGTTTCGGTTTCTCCGCTTTCATAGGTGAAGGTCATCCGGTGATCCTCATAGGCCGCGTCCGTCACCGTTCGATCCGTCAGATGCAGGATCTTCACGCATTTCGGGCATTCCGGAATGAGCGCCACGTCTCCGCCAACGCTGACCAGCAGGAGCTGATCCATGCAGGGCTCGAAAAAGAGCTTCACGGCGCCGCCCTTCGGCAGCCGGCCCTTCTCCTCCCAATAGTGCTGCTCGGTCAGGTTCACAGGAGTCCAGAGCTCTCCCGTCAGAGAAGAATAGAGCACCGCCTGTCCGTCGTCCGTTGTACCGGCGGCATAAAAATCATCCCGGGCGTAAAGGATATCCTGAAAGGTGCAGGGCGGGAACTCCCCGGCAAAACGCTCGTTAAAGCCAAGCCTTTGCCACTGCACGTCTTTATAGACGCACAGATCGCCATCCTCGGCAAGCGTGAGCTTTCGCCCTGTGACCGGATTTTCGCTAATTCTGTTCATGGCCTGCTTCTTTCGTCAAAACGTCCTTCCCGGCCTATTTGAGCATCGTGACAGCTGCTGCGCAAAAACCGCACAGATCCCCGTTGTCCGCACAGCACGCGGCAGCAGCGGCAGCCTTTCCCTGGGTCCTGAGGATCTCTTTGTATTCGGGGGCCTTTCCGGAATTTACGATCCTGTTGATAAGGTCTTGCAGAAGGCCGCCTCCGCTGACCTGCTCAAGCTTGTCCAGATCCAGATCCAATTCCTGCTCTTCGTTTTTAACGTCTTTGTTCATAGTCTTGTTATCCTTTCAAAAACCATATTCTTGTAGCTCGTCCCCATGGCTAAGCTCATGCAGACATTCTTCACTCCTGCTTGGGTTCCAACCAACTCTTCCTCTCCGAAACGATTTTGAACAGTTCGTCAAACAATCCGCCGCATTGAAGCAGTGCAGGCAGTTGCAGTTGCACTTGCCTGTCATCATGAAATTCATCTTCGGAAAATAGCGGTTTTCATTTTTTGAAAGAGGACCAGCTGCTGTTTCGCTCTCCTTTTTTGCATTCCCGGATAAGTCCCTTTTTCAAAAGATGCTGGATGGTTTCGTCAGGCTTAAGATCGCTTTTTCCGTCGCACAAAAGCAAATGCTCAAATTCGTCTTTTGTGAGGCTCTTTGCGTACGGGTCTTCCTTTGTGTAGTAGGCATACGGCACATGGGGCCAGCTTCGAAGCGCGGTTTTTTCGGTCAGTACACAGTACATGTTACGACCCCTTACTCTTGTGCAGCTTCGCTGCCGGCGGCCTTCATGCAGGGCGTATATTTATCGCGAAGCTCCTTTGCCTTTTCATACCAGCCGTTAAGGAAGAATTCACAGGTATCGGGATCGATCCCCATAAAATCCGTTTTCCCTCCGCTGCAGGCACAGGCTCTGCATCCGGCTCCGCAGTCCAGCCGGTATCTGCAGTCTCTGCACTTCTCGTTATGATCGATGCACTCGCCCATCTTCAGCACCGACATCTTTTTGTAATACGAATCGGTCAGAATCTCGGACAGCGGTTTCTCAAATATGTTGTCAAACTGCTTTTCTACCGGAGTTCCACCAAGCGTCATGCACGGAAGCACCATACCGGTGGGGCCGATATACATGCCGGTCTTGACGGCTCCGCAGGCAGGCGTTTTGGCTGCGATGTCTTTTCCTGAAAAACGCGCGGCGGGGATCCCGATAAACTTTCTTTCCTTGTTGAAATCAATCAGCGTGCAGAACTGGACCGAGATCGGCATGCCATCCTCCACATATTCCGGAAGATAATCGATGATAGCCCTGAAAGCCTCTTCCTGTGTTATGAAGTGCTCTTTTTCAGAAGCCCATCTGCCCTCGGGCGATGCTACGTTCATCTTAAGGTGGACTGCTCCAAGCTGCGCAAG
Organism: Oscillospiraceae bacterium; assembly: GCA_017406005.1. GTDB lineage: Bacteria > Bacillota > Clostridia > Oscillospirales > Oscillospiraceae > Limivicinus. Next base: position 5,790 of record JAFQZI010000051.1, read on the forward strand.
AAGGTTTATGGATTCCCTGAGCGTTCCTATGTTGTGCTTGTGAAGGCACATTGAGGCACTCGTCTGAAAACCGTGCTCTTTGCAGAGCTTAAAGGCCCTTATTACAGCCTCTTCGGCCCCGTCTATACCGCGTATCCAGTCGTGCCAGCCTACGCCGTCGAAGCTCATGTGTATGGCAGGATGCATGTGGCGCTTCTTGAAGCCTTCCAGCACCTCAGTGGTGATCAGCTCTCCATTGGAATAAAGTGTATCCATGTAGATAAGTCGCTTGTTCATCTCGTCGATGATATCCCAGAAACGGGGATGGACAAGCGCTTCTCCTCCTGTTATGCCAACACGCCTTATTCCGCATCTTTTCAGCTCATCCAGGATATGGATGCACTGTTCTAAGCTAAAATCTTCTCCTTGATAGTCCGGCGCAGACATAAAGCAGTGGCGGCAGTTATAATTGCAGCGTCCTGTGATCGACCACTGTGCCTCCGACTTATACATCGCGGGAAAGCATTTGTACTCCTGCCACTTCTCAAGACACTCGCCTTCTGCGCACTCCCTTGCAGCCCCGCACTTAAGAAGTCTGTCCAAAAGCTTCTGCTGGACTTCGGTCAGGGAAGCCCGGTCCACATCGTGCTGCCCATCCATGGCAAGGACGATTTCAAACTGCTCTCGATTGAAGAAATCAACACCTATGAGATCCGGATATCGTAGCGCAAAAGGAAGGCCTTTAAAACCGCAAAGTTCATAGCCCTGATTTAGAATATATCTCATTTCTCTATCCTGGTCGTAATCATCGAGAGGGTATCTTAGTCCTTTACCTTTCCGGTGTCCCAGTCATATATATTTCCCGTGCAGCGATAAGCAACGGCCCAGTTGACGCAGTAATCATTATTGCTGCAGCTTGAGCCGCTCTCGACAGTAGCTGCGCACCCGTGCATAACTCTGCTTCTGTAATGATCTTTTACGCAGCAGTAGTAATCCGCTTCCTGGTCGCTGAGGTTGCAGTCGCCTCCGGATACCTGATCAAGCTCATCAAGGTCAAGCTCCTGATCCATGATGGCTGTCTCCTTTAAGGCTCTGAAAAACTCTGCCTGCTTTTCCTGATCTGTAACGCCTATCTTTTCAAGCGCTGCAATAACATTCTTTTTGTTCATTTTTTTCCTCACTTTTAATACAAAAACCTTAGATACGCCTTTTTAGTTTACCTTTCAGGTGTAGTCATATACATTTCCTGTGCAGCGGTAAACCACGGCATATTTGATGCAGGCATCGTTGTTGCTGCAGCCTGAGCCGCTCTCGACAGTAGCTGCGCACCCGTGTATAGCTCTGATTCTGAAATGATCTTTTACGCAGCAGTTGTAATCAGCTTCCTGATCGCTGAGGCTGCAGTCTCCTCCTGATACCTGATCAAGCTCATCAAGGTCAAGTTCCTGGCCCATGATAGCTGACTCCTTTAAGGCTCTGAAAAACTCTGCCTGCTTTCCCTGATCTGTAACGCCGATCTTTTCAAGCGCTGCAATAACATTCTTTTTGGTCATTCCGATTCTCCTTTTTGCAATTAGAATTTTGTATTTGATGTGTTTACGCCCTCGTTTCTCCGATCTCTGCTGCCTGCATCAGCGCG
>JAFQZI010000052.1 GCA_017406005.1 Oscillospiraceae bacterium
GGCTCGGGTTCGGGCTCCGGCTCGGGTTCGGGCTCCAGCTCAGGTTCAACCGTTTTCTCCTTCAACTTTACAGAGAGATACACCCCGCCGCCCTTGGGAACTGCAATATAGTAATTGCCGTCAGAGCCCTGAGTTGCTTCAAACGTCTGCCCTTCATCACCGAAGGCTTTGTCCACTTCATACTTGGTGGTATCATACTCGATTTTCAGATAGACCAGGTCCTCTTCATGGGCGACGTCATACTGCCCGGAATCATCCTTCTTAAGGTCAGCGCCGTTGGCACCTGTCGCGGAGAGCTTTCCGGCGTCTTCACCGTTGTATTTCGGGGCGGTATCCACCTTGATGATGTACTGGATGGACTTGTCTGTGAAAGCATTCTCTGCCGCAGAGCTGCCCGAAACGAGGACGTGATCATAGCTGCTGCCCGAAGCATCTTCGGCAACAGGCTTATCGGTTGAACTTACGGAACCTGTATTATAATTGTTTTCGACTGTACCTTCGCCTGCAGCAGCTGTTTCTTCATTGTATTGTGTCAGGGCCGGAGATTCAATCTTCCACACGGTCAGGCTCAGGTTGTCTTCCGTGATGTGCTCGTCCACTACCACGGCCTGCTGGCCTGCGGAGAGCGTGCCTTCGATCACGATATTAGTTGTAACTGTTACATTTTCTGAATTAATATGCGGGTCAGAGGTGGCTGCCGGATCCTCAATCACTTTCAGGCCGGTTTCTTTTGCGGTGACGTCGCCCTCAACCGTGACATTGGTTTGTACGACAGTGCTTTCTTTCGGCGTGCTCAGCGTAATGTCAATTCCATCCTTGCCGGCATCCACATCGCCTTCGACCGTGATGTCTGCCGTCCCGCTGTTGTTTGTAATACTGATGCCGGTTTCTTCGGCTGTTACATTGCCGTCGCTTTCCTCGTCAGCCTTGACTTCTATGGTCACGTTGCCGCCTCCGGAGGCTTGAGCAACAATTCCCGTTTTGTCTGCGTCCACATCGCCTTCCACTTCAACGGTTGTGGTGCCGCCGTTGGAAGCCGTTGCTTCAACACCAAAATCCGGGTCAACATCGCCTTTCACAATGACGGTTGTTTTGCTTTTTTCCCCATCAGAGGATGCCTTGATGCCTGTATCGTCGGCAATAATATCACCCGTTACGTTCACGGTTGTGATGCCGCTGTTTTCTGCGGAGGCATCAATACCCGTTCCCTCAGCAATAATATTACCTCCAACAGTGGCGTTTACCTCTCCTTCATTTTCCGCCTTTGCCTTTACACCTGTCGCGTCTTCACCGGTTGCAGTAACATTTCCGCCAACAGTGACATCCGTGCTGCCGCCGTAGGTTTCGGCATTTTCTCCCCAAAAATTTGTTCTGAGCCCGCCGGCAGATGCTGCCACACCGATTGCAGAAACGGATGTGTTATTGTACTGGTTTTCAAGCGGGTTTGCGGTAACGTCCCCTTTCACCGTAACAGTCGTTTTTGCATTGTCCGTTTTATCGTTTCGTGAGGTAAAAGAGTCTGCATAGATCGCAGCGCCGAAATGTGTTTGTGGTTCTCCCCTAAATGATGCCTCTCCGCCTGAGGTGACATTGCCCGTCACGGTGACGGTTGTTGTGCCGCCGTCAACGGTCATATCGGCAGGTTCTTTTTTACCCCAGATAGTATTAAGTTCATCAACATATCTTACATCTCCGCTTTGAGCATCGATAGCACCATTTATGCCCTGGACGTTACCATTTACCACCACCGTAGCCGAACTGGTGTTCCCGTTTGATGTACCTCTGGACTCTACACCGACACCGGTATAAGTGGATTCGATGTCACCGGTTACTGTCACGGTAATGTTGCCGGAGCTCTCGCCAGCGAGGTCAGAGCCGGAATCTCCTGCATCAACAGAAAGCGCTTCTGTGTCTATCAAGCCGTAATCGAGGGGATCTCTCGTCAGTGTTGCGGCTCCGGTTGAAGCGGTTACAATGCTGTCCCCTGCTGACCACAGGCTTATTTGTTCTGCCCCGTCGTCTACATCAATGTTTACAGCATAATCATCGTTTGTAATATTTGCCGATAGATATTCCTTTATTCTCCCGTTGACTGTAATATTCAGAACAGGATTTTCCCCTGCATTGTCGGCTGTAACAGTTACCACCGGGTTGTCATCGTCCGGATAGGAAACGGCGGGAGCAGAGTTGTTGTTCGCAATCTCAACGTTATCAACTTTAACAGAATAACCTTTGGGCGTAGGATAATAAGCTGGATTGCCATAATCAGCCGGATCATACTCTGCATTTACATATAGAGAAAGAATAGAAGCAATATCTTCTGCCTCGGCAGGTGCGGGCAGGAGAGAGGCCGTGAGGCAGAGGGTGAGGAAGACGGCCAGGAAGCGGGCAATCTGTTTTTTCATAATCGGGATCCTCCTTGAAAGTCAGGATGATTTTGAAGGGCTTCCGGGGAATGCAAAACGCACGGTTCCGTCAGGTCAGCCCTGCGAAATCCGTGCGCGGTTCGTTTGCGGTTGAAGTGGAGAACGACGAAAGGACAGACTTATCTGTCTGTCTGTCTGATTGTGGCAGAGATTCTCATAGTTGTCAAGCCTTTTTTTGCATTTTTCAATACAGAACCACTATAGCATAACGGCGGTAAACCTGCAAGAATTTTTATGCAAAATCATACAAAAAAGGAGAAGAAAAATGTCCAAACAATCCATATGGAATTTTCTGAAGCACAAAGGATTCAGCGATATTGCTGCAGCTGCCCTGATGGGCAACATGGAGGCGGAGAGCAACTGTGTTTCCAATCGGCTGCAGGGGGATTTTACCAACGGGTTTAAACGGTCCATTGAGTATACCGCCCAGGTGGATGCCGGCAACATCAGCAGGCATGAATTCATTTATGACGGTCCCGGAGGCGGTGGTTACGGGCTCTGCCAGTGGACGTATCATCCGAGAAAAGCCGGATTATATGATCTGGCACAGGAGCAGAATGTCTCCATCGGGGATGAGTTTATCCAGGTGGAATGGCTCACCAGAGAGCTCTGGCAGGATGAATATAAGGCTGTCAGGGAGATTTTGGAAAAGTCGCCCTCTATCCGGGAGTGTTCGGATGTGATTGTAAAACAGTTTCTCAGGCCGGCGGATCAGAGCGAAGCAGTATGCAAATACAGGGCTGACCTAGGCAGAGCATTTTACCAGCAGTTTTCGGAAGCCGAGGCTGAAGATCCTGACGGGATTCCGGAAGAGGGTAAAGTGACGATCACGGGAGAGGAGTTCCGGATATATTCCAGAGCTGTATTGGTTGTGATGACTCTTAGAGATCTGTTGAAAGCGATGGAGGAATTTAAGTAGGGTACAGGATAAAGGAGACAGGGGACAGGCTGTAGAAATAGGTTTTCTGTACCCTGTACCCTGATTCCTGACCCCTGAATTTTTGACGAAGGAGAAAATTCTTATGAGTGATGCGATTTTGGTAGCGATGATCACCAGCGCTGTTACGCTGCTTGGTGTTATTTTATCCAATAGTAAAACGGCAGCTGTGACGAATAATGAGATTAAACATCTTACGGAAGAAGTGAAAAAGCACAACAATTTCGCCCAGCGTATTCCGGTGGTCGAGGTGCAGATTGAAGACCTGGAGAAGCGCGTAGCAGCGCTGGAAAGGAGAGAAAAATGAGTAGAGAAGATATTATCAGAAAACTTACCAGCCGTAAGTTCTGGCTGGCGGTGGCGGCATTTGTTACGGAGCTGATCATCGCTTTCAAAGGCGATGCAGAGCTGGCGGAAACGCTCTCCGGCATGATCATGGCAGGTGCTACGGTGATTGCCTATATTGTTGGGGAGGGTCTTGTGGATGCTGAGAGAAATGATAAGTAGTATTTTTTTACCGCGACAGCATAAGCCGCGGAGCGCACGACGTGTAGCAAGTGCGCGGAGCATAGGCGTTGCTGGAGCGGAGAGGAAAAACGACACGAATGTCATTCCAGGCAAACGCCTGCGTTTGTCTGCTGACATGAATGTGTCGTTTTGACGAAAGGGAGTGGTGGCTGATGGCGAAAGCGTCAAGGCCGGGGAATCAGGCTGTGGCGGGTATTAAAGCCGCCGAGACTGATGAGGAAAGATACCCGGATTATGTTGCACCAGCAAATACGAGCTCGTCCCAGTCCGGGGCGGGCTCTTCTTCCAATAAAGGGAGTACAAGCACAAAGAGCTCAAGCAGTTCGTCAGTGAAGAGTTCATCTTCCACATCATCGAGCACAAAGTCAAATACAGGCAGCAATACGGGGAGTAATGCGGGCAATTATGCGTATCCCGAGGTTCAGGAAACACCATATGATCAGAAGTTTTATGCGGCTCTTGCCGCCGGGGTTCCGAACGGCATCAATGCAAGCGAGTATATCGCAAAGGACAAGGCCGCCGATGCTGTAAAAGGTGTCGTGAGCGGTGCAAAGGCGTATGTTGGCAACGGCTCTGTTGCTCCGATTGATTATGTAGATATTGCTCAGCAGAAGGCTGAGCTGAGAGCACGGGAAAACCAGGAGAAGGCGAGAGCTGTTCTGGCTGCTGACTATGCTGTCAATAAAGGCGTTAATGAGCTCACACGTAATCTGCAGGACAGCAGGGCTTTGTATCAGACACAGCGGAATCAGGTGAATGCCGATGAAGCCAAGGCACTGGATAACCAGGTTCTCTACGCCGAAGCAAGAGGCGATCGGGGCGGCATCGGGATGAGCCAGTACGGCGGAATACAGAATACGGCTGCCACAAATCGGCAGGTCATCAATTCCGCCGAAGTCAAATTGCAGACGGACACCGCCAGGCAGATTGCCGATCTGCGTGCCCAGGGAGAGTTCGAAAAAGCGGATAAGGTTCTCGAAATCAGCAATAAATATTTGACGGAACTGCAGAACCTGGAGAAATGGGCGAAGGAGAAAAACGTCGGCGTCCAGGAGTTTAACGCCAAGCTCCGGGAGTGGGAGAACGAATATATTCTCAATGTGGGGAAGTACCTCACAGATGCTGAGCTGAATGCCGTTAAGGCTGCAGGAATTTTTTCTAACGGTGCCGAGACGGCGAATTATCGGGATGCTTTGCAGGATAGGTATGCTGCCGGGGCGAAGGCAATGATGGATGCCGGCATTGTTCCCAGTGCGGATCAGTTGGCATCTATGGGCTGGACCCCTGAGCAATTTTGGATTTACAAAATGGCTCAGGGGTATTAAGCCCATTACCTCACGACGAAGCCCAGCGGAGCGGGTTCGGAGTGAAGAGGAAAAACGGCACGAATGTCACTTCAGGGAAACGCTTGCGTTTTCCTGCTGACATGGATGTGCCGTTTTGACGAGGGTTGGACGCCTGAGCAATACTGGGTTTACAGGATGGCGAATGCAAGCGGATCTTCGTGGTAAGTGCGGATGAATGGCGCGGAAAGAAATATTGTACCTCGTTTGCAGGTTTCCGTCCGCGCTCTGTTTTCGGGGTTATAACCCGCGACAACCAGAAGCCGCGAAGTGTACGACAAAAAAACAGCTGCAGTGTTTTTTCACTGCAGGCTGTTCAGGAAAACGATGTTTATCGTAGCTCTCTGCCGCTATTCACGAGAGTATCGTTCATGGAGAGGAGATACACACAATATTGATTCATGCTGATGCCTTCGTCTTTCGCATGCAAGGAAAGGCTTTTGTGCAGGCTTTTCGGAACACGGATTTTAAACTGTCCGGAATAATCAGAGATATCCCGTTCTGACGGCTCCTGAATAGGGAGGCCTTCTGCGAGTGCTGCCTCGAGCCAGGCTTTCTTTGCATCTTCCATGTTGATTACAAGGCCGGCAATGGTGTCGGAACATGTGATGCATCCCGGCAGTTCCGGATAAGATGCGGTAAATCCGCCTTCTTCTTTATCCGGAATAATCTCCAGACGATAGGGCAGATTCATATAGTACTCAAGAGTTTTGTCCATTGTCTTCCTCACTTTCTACAATTTCTTTTACCATTTCAATGTATACACGTTTAATCGGTTCATGCTGTGGAATCGTAATCGGATACTTTCCGGGTTTTCGGAACGTTTTGTGGCTGCTTCCGCTCGAAGGCCCGCTCATCGTATAGCCGTAGTGTTCGAGAACTTTTCGCAGTTCGTCGAAACGCATGTTTTTATCCAGGTTACGTATCTGCCATAGCAGTTTATCAAATTAAGACAACTTGCAACACCTCGGATCCTATTATAATTGGTGTCATATATGGTGTCAAGAGAAACTTTTGAAATGATAGTTTTTATATATTTATGTGTTGAAAAAGGAGAAAAACGTGAATATAGAGGATATTTCTGAAAACAATTGCGCAATGCGAATTGACAATTGCGAATTGGAGCTGCCGAAGGCAGCTCCCGAGGCGCATTATACGGTTTATAAGCTCACGGATCCGGAGGGGAAGATTTATATCGGGTGCACCGGAATACCGGTGGAAAAACGGTGGCTCAATGGGCGAGGCTATCATAAGGGTACACCGATCCGGAATGCTATTATCGAGTTTGGCTGGAAGAATTTCAAAAAAGAGATTCTCTGTGAGCACCTGATCAAAGAGGGTGCTGAGAAGCTGGAAAAGTGGTTTATCGCCTTTTATGACAGCTCCGATCCGTCAAAGGGGTACAACCGCTTTCTGGGCGGTCTCGGCAAAGGTGTCCGCATGAGCGATATCACAAAAAAGATTTCCAGCGAGGCGAAAAACAGGCTGTATGACGAGCATCCGGAGGTTGTCGATAAAATCCGGGATACGGTGAACAACCTGTACGAAACGGATCCGACTTACAGGGGGCGTATCGCGGCAGGCGTGCGGGCTGCCTATGAAAAAGACCCCACCATTAAGGTGAGGCTCAGTGAGATTTCAAAAGGGCTCTGGCAGGACCCGGATTTCCGTGAGAGGTGCTCCGCCGCCCGCAGGGCGGCGAGTGAGGATCCGGAACTGGCCGGCATGCAGAGCATGATCCAGAGGCGGAACTATGCAAAGCATCCGGAGAGGAGAGAGGAAGTCAGCCGCCGGATGCGGGAATATCTTTCCAAACCGGGGAACCGGGCCTTTGTCGAGTCGGACAGCCGTGCCAAGCCGGTGATCTGCGTTGAGACCGGAGAGTATTTTTCTTCCCAGCATGCGGCGGAGAAGGCAACCGGATTTGTCAGTATCCATAAGGTCTGCGGCGGGAAGCAGCTTACCAGCGGCGGGTATCACTGGCGTTATGCGGAAGAGATATTGTGATGGCATAACTGCTTTAGTCGCTCTATGGCTCGCGAAGTGAACGTTATACCGCTGTTTCAGTGCGCTGTCGCGAGCTCAATGATTTGTTTGTTATCTGATGGCGGCGAATGACTGGGGGCCGATCAGGAATGTATTTTTTTCAAATCTGCAGGTGCCGATGGAGAATAACAGACTCTTTCCTTCAGTGGAGACAGGAACTTCCGCTTCCACGAGGCCCGGATTGACAGCAATCGTGATTTTGCCGCGCCGGTAGACGAACGGTTCTCCTTTCACGGCATGCAGCACTTCAAAACTTCCGTCCGCCTGCAGGTCTTCTTCTTTATGGCGGAGCATCAGGATCCGGCGGATGGTATTGAGCAGGGAATCCGGATCCGTTTCCTGATCTTCGACCGTCGGGGCATCTTCGGCGGGGTCCACAGGGAGATAAAGCTGTTCCGGGGAAGCGTTTGAGAAACCGAGGTTTTTGCCGGAACTCCACTGCATCGGTGTGCGGGAACCTGTGCGATAGTATCCGCCTTCTTTTGTCGGGAGGAACTGGTATCGCATGCCGATCTCATCCCCGTAATACAGGAAAGGTACACCGGGCATGGTGAAAAGGAAAGCATAGGCAATCTTCAGCTCGTCGGGGCTCAGATGAAGCGTTGCGCGCACCGTGTCATGGTTGCACGTGATCATGGAGATATAGCCGATGTCCTTTGTATCCTCATACCAGTCGAGATACTCGCCCAGAAATCGGGAGATATCATGATCGGAGTCCTTTTTGAAATAGCTGTTATCCGGCCCGATGGGATCCATCCCGTAATCCCGCAGCAGGCTGCTGTACCCGTTGCCCGGCACGTTGAGGAAGAAATCAGCGTCATATCCGGCGCGCAGAGCGAGTTTCGGGTCGCCCCATTCGGATACCATTGCAGCTTCCGGATAATCTTTTTCCAGCATTTCACGGACATTGAGCCAGATCGCACTGGTCCCCGACTTCTTTTCATCATCGAATTTGACAAGGGAAGACGCCATGTCGACGCGGAATCCGTCACAGCCCCTGTCGAGCCAGAAACGCATAACGTCTTTGATCGCTTCACGGGTGGCAACGGCGGCCGGATCATGAATGCCGGTCATCCAGGGTTTATCCGGTTTCAGAAAGCCGTAATTCAAAGCGGGCTGGCATTTGAAGAAATTCAGGATGTACGTTGCGCTTCGTTCGCTTTCTCCGCCGATGTAGGGGAGACCCGGGCAGCCTTCAAAGCAGAAGCTTGTCCAGATGTATCGATCGCTGTACTCGTTGGGTTCCGCTTTCTGGCTCATACGGAACCATTCATGTTCTTCGCTTGTATGCCCGGGAACCAGATCAAGAAGAACGTGGATCCCCAGCTTATGCGCTTCTTCGAAAAGCCGGTACAGGTCCTCATTTGTGCCGTATCGGGGAGCGACTTTTTTGTAATCGCGTACATCGTATCCGGCATCTTTAAAGGGAGAGTCAAAACATGGATTGATCCAGAGCGCATTGCACCCGAGACCTTTGATATAGTCCAGCTTCTCGATAATCCCCTCAAAATCGCCGATGCCGTCGCCGTTGGTATCCAGGAATGACTGGGGATAAATTTCATAGAATACAGCATTTTTCAACCATTTTGCAGCCATGGTAAGTACCTTCTTTCAAAGAAAGCCGCCGGGGGCGGACCCTCAGCGGCTTTTTCAGTAAGTTGTTATAGCTCCCTTCAGGGTCGGGA
>JAFQZI010000053.1 GCA_017406005.1 Oscillospiraceae bacterium
AGCATTGTCTTCTGCGGAAAGGAAATAAAGACTGCTGCCGGAGATGATGGGATGGAAAGAAGGCAGGTTTGTTAGTTTAACGTCTGTGCCATCAGAACAGCGGAAGAGGTGAAAAGATTGGCCGTCGGAGCTGTCCTGATAGAGGAGACGGTCATCATCGAGGAAATACGGATAAGAGACTGCTTTTTCCAGAACAGGGCGGATGTCCTCTCCGTGGAGATCCGAAGAAAAGAAATGGTGATTCTCGCCCGTGAAATACAGCCTCCGGTTGCGGAACTGGAGATCAGAGAGGTCTGGGGTATCAGAAAAAAGTATCTCGTGTTCCAGTGAATTCAAATCCAGGCGGGCAAGGGAAGCCGTACCGGCGTCTCTGTCATGGCGGATATAATAAAGCCAGTTGTCAACAGGTGTAAGGAAAACAGCATTGACGTGACGGTCGAGCGCTTCGCAGATGCCGACTTGCGGGAGGTCACCGGAAAGGGTTATTTCGGAACGAACGAGGTCAGGCAAGGGACTGTTTTTATCAAAAGCCATGCCATAAAGGGTGTTTCCGTTGAACCAATAGCGGCCCTGGAGCATAAAGTTGCTCATGGCCTGGGCTTGCTGCTCTGAGAAGGGGAGAGAAAGCTGAAGAGCATCAGAACGGAGAGCGGCAAGGAGGGCCTGCGATGCGGCGGCTTCGTTCAGGACGTCGGTGACAGAGATTTGTGTATTAAGGGAGGATACAGCTTTCTCGGTTGGAGTAAGCTTGAGAGAAAGGTTGTCCTGCAAAGTGCAGAGGAGAGCGCCGCCATCAGATAGGGAGAGGAGAAAGACGGAATCCGAGTCTGTCAGGGCGTAGGTTCCGGTTCCCAGGGCCCGGAGCTCAACGGGATAGACAACGCCGCAGAACAGCAGCTTACCATAGCCATAGGGAGACAACTGGAGAGACATCAACTCTTCGGGTGTATTGAGACCGAGGGATGCGGAGGCGGCCTCGAGATCGAGAGAGGCGTTGTTTGAGAGGACGTCCTGCACGGTCCAGGTGCCGGCGAGATCGGGCATGGCGGCGAGGGCAGAGGAAGAAAGCCCAGAGAAAAGAAAGAAAAATAGAAAAAAAGGGAAAATAGATTTATAAAGAATACGTATCGTTTTAAACATATAGAATTATCCTTGTTATAGGGAACTCTTCAATTGCCTCATAAGAAGTGCGGTGCATGTTGCTCGCGAAGACAACGTTGAACCTCGATTTTGGTGCTCCGTCGCGAGCTTAATTCAATTAGTAATGAGTAATTAGTAATTGTTTGAAAGCGCGTGGGAACGCGATTAATTGATAGTTGATAATTGAGCTGATACGCGGGAAAGAAGCGAAGGGAGATAAGAGGAAAGGGAACCACCGAAAATCGGTGGTTCCTTTTAGGTGTATGCAAAAGAGAGGATTGTGATTTAACGGGTGCCTTTGTCGTACGGGATACCTTCGGCCTTAGGAGCGCGGGAGGTCTTGGAGGTGAAGGCAAGGACGATGAGAGAGACGATGTAGGGCATCATGTTGTAAACGTTGCCGGGGAGATTCAAAGCGGCAAGGGCAGGGAAGCCGACATAGGTATTCGACAAGGCGCGGAACAAGCCGAATAGCAAGGCCGCGAGAGCGATACGCTGAGGCTTCCATTGACCGAAAATCATGACGGCGAGTGCAAGGAAGCCGAAGCCGGCCACACCGTTTTCAAACTTCCAAATCGAGACACCGGCAAGAATGTAACAGATGCCGCCAAGACCGCCGAGCGCACCGGAGAGCAGAACACCGGCCCAGCGCATCTTATAGACGCTGACACCCACCGAGGCAGCCGCCTGAGGATGCTCGCCGCAGGCCATGAGGCGGAGACCGAACTTGGTTTTGTAGAGCAGGACAGCCACGAAAATTACTGCGAGAACAGCCACAAGCATAAACCAGTTGAACTCAAAACCGTTGAGGTTAACAATGAACATTTTACGGGCGCGGACGTATTCGATTTCGGAAGAGTGGTCATCCGGGTTGGCAGCGGTGTTAATGGCTTTCACAAAAACCGTTGCCGCAGCAGTGCCGAGGAGGTTGAGAGCCGTGCCGACGAGCGTCTGGTCCGCTTTGAAATTGATGCAGGCCACGCCGAGCAGAGAGGAGTAGATCATACCGAAAACAATGGCTGCCAGCATAACGAGCAGGACCATGACAAACGCGCTGGAGGTGCCGAGGTAGCGCATCATCAGGGCGCCGCCGAGAGCACCGATGACCATAATGCCTTCCAGACCGAGGTTAATGACACCGGAGTGCTCCGAAACACAGCCGCCGAGTGCGACGAGGACAAGAACCGACGAGAAAATAAGCGTATACTGAATGAGAAGCAGCATTATTTGTCACCCCCTTCGGAAGCTTTGAGAGCCCGGGCTTTCTTTTCTTCACTCTTTCTGAGGATGTTATTCATGGTGATCTTAATGAAGAGAACAAAGCCGCAGAGATAGATGATGACGGAGGAGATCAGGTCGGAAATCTGGGAGGAGTAGAAATTGGTGTTGACATACTGGCCGCCGTCGGTAATGTGCTGGATGAAGAACGAGGAGAAGATAGCACCGATCGGGCTCAGACCGCCGAGGAAGGCTGCAGCAATGCCGTTGAAGCCCATGCTCGGGACGGAGGATTGTGTACACTCCCAGCGCATGTAACCGGTGAGGAAGAGCATCGAGGCGCCGAGGCCTGCCAGTGCACCGGCAATGACAAGGGTGAGGATGATGTTGCGGTTCTCCGCCATGCCGGCGTATTTGGCTGCATTCTTGTTGCTGCCGGTGGCCTTGAGCTCATAGCCGAGCTTGGTTTTGCTGAGGAGAATGCTTACGGCGATGGCAATGAGAATAGCAAGCGGAACGGCGATGGTGATATACTGGTTTTTGTTAAAGAGCTTGTCCAGCCCGGCATTCGGGAGAAGGGCGGAAGGGTTAACGTCCTTAATATACATAGTATAAGGGCTAGCGACTTCTTTTACCTTTGTAAGCAATGTATTTGCGGTATAGAGGGAAATCCAGTTGAGCATGATGCCGGAAATGACCTCGTTAACATTGCAGCGGGACTTGAGGAAGCCAACAATGGCACCGAGACATCCACCGGCTACCAGAGCGAAGATCATGCACGGCAGCCAGCCCCAGCCCCAGGCGAGAGCGGCATAGAGACATGCACAGGAGCCTGCCACATACTGCCCGGCAACGCCGATGTTAAAGAGGCCGACTTTATAGGCGAAGAGAATGCTCAGAGAGCACATGAGAAGGGGCATTGTTTTGGAAAGGGTATTACCGAACTGCTGGAGCTTTTTATTCGGCCGGCTCCAGGTGAGGAAGTTTTTGATAACATTGATGATGGATTCGGCTGCACCTTCCGGGTTAATAAAGAGGAGGACGATGTAGCCGATCAGCAGGCCGAGAATGATGCAGATTATGGAAGCGATAAAGGCCTGCACACCGGGGTTCTTCAGGGCTTTTTTCATGCTTTCACCTCATCTCTTTTCGCACCGGCCATGTAGAGGCCGAGCTCTTCCTGGGTGGTCTTCTTCGGATCCAGCTCGCCGACGATTTCGCCCTCGTACATGACGAGGATACGGTCAGGCACGTCCATGACTTCATCGAGCTCGAGAGAGATCAGAAGGACGGCTTTGCCGGCATCACGCTGGGCAACGAGCTGTTTGTGGATGTATTCAATGGCACCGACGTCGAGCCCGCGCGTCGGCTGGACGGCAATCAGGAGTTCCGGAGCTTTGTCAATCTCACGGGCGATAATGGCCTTCTGCTGGTTGCCGCCGGACATAGCACGAGTGGTGGTAATAGCCCCCTGGCCGGAACGGACGTCATACTGCTCGATGAGGCGGTCGGCATACTCGCGGATGTTTTTGCGGCGGAGGAAACCGGCGGGAGTGGTGAACTCGGGGTTAAAATACGTCTGGAGGATGAGGTTATCTTCCAGCGAGTAATCCAGAACGAGGCCGTGTTTGTGACGGTCTTCCGGGATGTGGCTCATGCCGAGGATGCTCTTCTGGCGGATAGAGGTTTTGGTGATGTCCTTGCCGCAGAGAGTAATCTTCCCACTGACGAGAGGTTCCAGACCGGAGAGGCCATAGACGAATTCCGACTGGCCGTTACCGTCAATCCCGGCGATGCAGACGATTTCACCGGCATGCACCTTAAGGGAGACGTTTTTCACGGCATTGTTCTTGTGGACTTTGGAAGCGACCGTCATATTGTCAATTTCGAGAATAACGTCACCCGGGGAGGCAGGCTTTTTCTCCACATGGAAGTTGACATTGCGGCCGACCATCATGGCGGAGAGATCTTCCGCGGTGGTATTTTTCGTTTCGACGGTGCCAATGTACTTGCCTTTGCGGAGAACCGAGCAGCGGTCTGCCACTTCCATGATCTCGTTGAGCTTGTGGGAAATGAAGAGGATGGATTTGCCCTCGGCGGCAAGATTCTTCATGATCTGCATGAGCTCGGAAATCTCCTGCGGGGTAAGAACAGCCGTCGGCTCGTCAAAGATCAGAATTTCATTATCGCGGTAGAGCATTTTGAGAATTTCGGTTCGCTGCTGCATACCGACGGTAATGTCTTCAATTTTGGCATCGGGGTCAACAGAGAGACCATACTTTTCCGAAAGAGCCATGACCTTATCGCGGGCTTCTTTCTTCTGGAGAAAGCCCATTTTATTCGGTTCGACCCCCATAATGATATTGTCAAGAACCGTAAAGCACTCGACAAGTTTGAAATGCTGATGCACCATGCCGATGCCAAGAGCATTCGCGTCATTCGGGTTGTTGATTTTTACTTCAACACCGTCTTTTTTGATGATGCCCTCTTCCGGCTGATAAAGGCCGAACAGCACGCTCATCAACGTGCTCTTGCCCGCGCCATTTTCTCCCAAAAGTGCGTGGATTTCGCCTTTTTTAAGCTGGAGAGTAATATCATCGTTTGCAATGATCCCGGGGAACTTTTTGGTTATGTGCAGCATTTCTACAGCATATTGTTCCAAAGCAGACCAGCCTCCTTTTCTGTGGAATCAGATGTTCGATGGAATCAGGTACTGATATAATACTATAAGAGAAGAAAGATTTCAATGAAAAAAACGGGGCAGGCCTGTAATGACCTGCCCCGTTGGGGAAAATTTTTACTTAATGTTGCCCTGGTAGTCAACCGTGACAGCGGAGACAGCGGGCTCAGCAGTGATGTCATTGGAAACAGTGACATCGCCTGCGTTCATAGCAGCAACGAGGGCTTCATAGTCAGCCTCAGTGAAGCTGTCGCTGAACTGGGTGGAAGGAGCGATCTGGACGAAGTTCTCAGCAGGAACATCGGAAACGAGGCCGAGGTTATCAACCTTGCCGCCTTCGAAGGTACCGTCGAGAATAGCCTGGAGCTCTGCATTGACAGTAGCAGCAAGACCCTTCATAGCGGAAGTGACCGTCATGCCTTCGCCGTAGAGACCATCGATCGTGCCAGCCTGGTCAACGTCAACACCGATGACTTTTGCACCGACCTTGGAAGCTGCTTCACCAGCAGAAGTGAAGATGCCGCCGCCGCAAGCAAAGACAACCTGTGTGCCGGAAGCAAACCAGGTATCCATGTAAGCAGTGATATCGGAGTCACCATAGAACTGGTTGCCGTAGACATACTTGATTTCAACATCGGTGAGGCCGAGTTCAGCAGCAGCTGCATCAGCGCCCTGAACAAAGCCGTAGCCGTAACGGACAACAGCAGGAACTGCCATGCCGCCGAGGTAACCGAGCTTGGTGTAGCCGAGCTTCACAGCTGCATAACCAGCCATGTAGCCGCAGAGCTCTTCCTGATAGACAGCGCAGTAGAGGTTTGCAGGAACATCAGCTGCGAGATCACCGATATCGCCTTCGCTGACGTCGAGAGCGATGAAGGTGATGTCATCATATTCAGGAACAACATTCTGGATGGCTTTGCCAAATGCATAGCCAGGCATGATGAGGACAGTGTAGCCATCATCAATGGCCTTCTCCATGGAGGAGCTACGGTCTTCATCGGAGTCAGATGCGGGCTTGTAGTACTGGAAGGTGAGGCCGTTTGCATCGGCAAATGCCTTGCAGGCTTCATAGGTGGTCTGGTTGAAGGACTGGTCAGTAATGTCACCATAGTCGGTGATCATTGCGACGGCAGGAGCTTCAGCAGATGCGGAAACTGCGCTGATGGCGAAAACCATGCACAGTGCGAGAGCAAGGGCGAGAATTTTTTTCATTTGTGCTTTCCTCCGTTTTGAAATATTACTTCATAAAGCGCGGTGATTTAACCACCACGGGTATTATAACGTGTGGGGGGAGAGAATGCAAGAAATAATTCGCAATTCGCAATTGGCAATTCGCAATTAAGGACTCGAAAGCGAAGAAAACACTATTAACCCATGGAGGCGGCGGTGTCGAGGGCAATGGT
Source organism: Oscillospiraceae bacterium (assembly GCA_017406005.1). GTDB lineage: Bacteria > Bacillota > Clostridia > Oscillospirales > Oscillospiraceae > Limivicinus. Next base: position 6,442 of record JAFQZI010000053.1, read on the forward strand.
GATCATCTGGGAGAAGCCGAGCTGGCGATCTTCTGGAGAGAGCATTTCAGGACGGTAGAGATGATCGGACACCGTGCAGATGCAAAGGGCACGCTTGCCGAAATAGGCGGCGTTGGCGTACAGGCCAGCAGCTTCCATTTCGACACCGAGAACGCCCATCTTTTTCCACATCTGGTTCTGTACAGAGCCGGCGTTGAAGGGAGAATAGAAGTTATCAGAGGAGAGAAGGTTGCCGATATGGACATTAATCCCGAGGGCTTCGGCTGCTTCTTTGGCAGCGGAAAGGAGCGTGAAATCGGCAAGGGGGGCGAAAGTTCCGTGTATGCCGAAATTTTCAATATAACTGGATGTTGTGCAGGCACCCTGGGCGAGGATCACATCCAGCAGGTGCAGGTTTTCCTGCAGGGCTCCGGCGGAACCGATGCGGATGATGTTTTCTACATTGTATTCGCTGTATAGTTCCCAGCTGTAGATGCCGATGGACGGGATGCCCATTCCGGACGCCATGACGGTTACCGGGACACCTTTCCACTTGCCGGTATATCCATGGACACCACGGACATTGTTGACGAGTTCAGGGCTTTCCAGAAAAGTTTCTGCAATAAACTGGGAGCGGCGGGGATCGCCGGGCATTAAAACAGTTTTGGCTATGCTGCCGACAGCAGCTTCGTTATGAGGGGTAGGCATAATCAATTCCTCCAGAAATAAAAAATTAAATATATTATATGAGAGAAAAAGAGAAAAGTCAAATTGAAAGAATAAGAAGAATATGATAAGATAAGAAAAACAACGAATAGTGCGTTGGGAGGATAAACCATGAGCAATGTTATTGTAATAGGGATTGCAGGCGGCACGGGAAGCGGGAAGAGTACACTAACCCAGAAACTGATTGAGCGATTCGGGGAAGATGTGTCGGTAATCCACCATGACAGCTATTACAAGGCACACCACGACATGCCGTATGAAGAGCGCTGCAAGCTCAACTATGACCACCCGAACTCTTTTGACACGGATCTGCTGATTCAGGCAGTGATAGATTTGAAAGCGGGCAAAGAAGTTGTCTGCCCAGTATATGATTTTACCATTCATGACAGAGCGGAAGAGACGGAAATCGTCCGGCCGGCACGAGTTATTATTGTTGAAGGCATTCTGATTTTCGAGAGCAGGGAGCTGTGCTCATTGATGGATATCAAGATTTTTGTGGATGCGGATGCAGACGTGCGTATTCTCCGCAGAATCATGAGAGATGTACAGGACAGAGGCAGGAGCCTGGATAATATTATCGACCAGTATCTCCACACGGTAAAACCGATGCACGAGCAGTTTGTGGAGCCGAGCAAAAAGAACGCTGATATCATCATCCCGCAAGGTGGACACAACAAGGTGGCGCTGGAGATGGTGGTCGAGCGGGTAAGGGCACACTTAGATACAATTAGCAATTAGCAATGCGTAATTAGCAATTAGTCGCTGCGAAAATAGAGAATTAAGGTGGGAACAATGGCGAAGTTGTATTTTAAATACGGAGCGATGGGGTCGTCCAAGTCGGCACAAGCGCTGATTACAAAGTTCAACTATGAAGAGCTTGACATGACCGTATGGCTGATCAAGCCGTCGATCGACACGAGAGACGGAGCAGATATCATCCGCAGCAGGATCGGCCTGGAAGCGCATGCGCAGGTGATTACTCCGGAGACAGATATTATAAAAGCCTATCAAGAGGCAGGCGACCACGATGTGATAATTGCGGATGAGGCGCAGTTTTTCACACCAGAACAGATCGACCAACTCCGGGAACTGGTGGACGAAAAGGATCTGCCGGTGCTGTGCTTTGGCCTGCGGACGGACTTCCTTACACACTTCTTCCCCGGTGCACAGCGGCTGATGGAACTGGCAGATTCTCTGACGGAAATCAAAACGGTTTGCCGGTGCGGCAGGAAGGCGACAGTTAACGCAAGAATTGACAGCGAGGGCAAGATTGTGACAGAAGGCGGCCAGATCCTCATCGGCGGGAATGACAGCTATATTGCCATGTGCCACCAATGCTGGAAGAAAGGTATTAGAGAACAGGGGACAGGATACAGGGGGAAGGATTCAGAATAAAGAATCTTTATGTTTCAGAAAGAAAAGACTTGACTTTTTTAAGGGATTCCTGTATATTAACTGAGCGCTCCGAAGACAGCCGGTTCCCGTGAGGGGTAAATCCAGCCGAGGACATCAACAGTTTAAATTGATTGTTTTTGTGCCTTTGCGTCTTTACGGATGCAGAGGCTTTCTTTATGAGCGTTATCAAACGTTATGGAGGTGAAAACACAAAATGCCAAATGCAAAGGTTCTCAGCGAAAAACAGGCAGTTGTCGACGCACTGGTAGAACGCATTAAGGGTTCCTCCGCAGGTGTCCTGGTAGACTACAAGGGAATCACTGTCGCGGAAGACACAGCACTGCGTACGGAAATGCGCAAGGACGGCGTTCATTACACGGTCGTGAAGAACACGCTTGTTAAGAGAGCACTGGACAAGCTGGAACTGGGCGGACTGGATCACGTTCTGAACGGGACAACTTCTCTGGCAACAGCAGAGGAAGATCCTATTGCTCCTTTCCGCATCCTGAACGACTACAGCAAGAAGCTTGGTGACCGCTTCAATATCAAGGCTGCCTACATGGAAGGCAAGATTCTTGATGAGAATGAGATTACAGAGCTGGCAGCACTGCCTTCAAAGGGCGCGCTGTACTCCAAGGTTCTCGGAACGATGATCGCACCGATTACCGGCCTGGCGGTATGCCTTGGCCAGATCCTCGAGCAGAAGGGCGGCTCCATTGGCGGAGACGCAGCAGAGGAAGCTTAAAGCAGAAGCTAAAGAAATCTGCAAAACACATTTTTATTATTTAAAATTTATTTGGAGGAAAAATCACATGAGCGAAAAAATCGCAGCAATGATCGAAGAGATCAAGGCTTTGTCCGTTCTTGAGCTTTCTGAGCTCGTACATGCCCTGGAAGACACCTTCGGTGTTTCCGCAGCAGCAGTTGCAGCTGGCCCCGCAGTGGCAGCAGCAGGCCCCGCAGTAGAAGAGAAGACCGAGTTCGACGTCATCCTCTGCGAGTTTGGCGCTGAGAAGATCAAAGTCATCAAGGAAGTCCGTGCAATCACCGGCCTCGGCCTTGCAGAAGCTAAGGCTCTCGTCGAGACCAAGGACGCCAAGATCAAGGAAGGCGTTTCCAAGGAAGATGCAGAGGCTCTCAAGGCTCAGCTCGAAGCTGTCGGCGCAAAAGTCGAAATCAAGTAAGAGATCTTTTACGAAACAGAAAGAACTGTCTCCGGAAAAAGGAGGCAGTTCTTTTTTTCGGATGACTGTTCATTCACCTCGTGATTAGTGCGAAGCAAGCGAAGCAAGGATCGTCGCACGCTTCCCGCGCGTCGTATTGCTCGCGAAGACAACATTGTACTTTGATTTTGGTACTCTGTCGCGAGCTAAGTATATTAGGAAAGGCAGAACTGAATAGTTTTTCGATTATTTAAGGGAAACCAGACGCAGGACTTCAAATCCGTCAGCCTTACCTTTAAGTTTGATGCTGCTGCCAAGGGATTCGACAATTCCGCGAGCACCAAGTTGATCAGCAACAGATCGGGAAATATAAATTTCTCCACCGGGGGCGTTTGCCTCTAACCGGGCAGCGGTGTTGACCGTGTCTCCGATTGCTGTATAATCCATACGCTTCGGGGCACCGATGTTGCCGATGACGGCAGGACCCCAGTTAACACCAACACCAAAAGAAACAGTACGGCCAAAACGGGAAAGGAGTTCTTCATTGAGGGCTTTAGAGCCATCTACCATATCCATGGCAGCATGACAGGCACTGTAAACAGGGTCTTCCTGGGGAACAGGCGCATTCCAGATTGCCATAGCACAGTCGCCGACGAACTTGTCCAGAGTACCGTTGTTGCTGACAATACATTCTGTGGCAAGCGTAAGATAACGGTTTAGGATTTCTACAACCGTCTGGGCTTCGAGCACCTCGCTCATGGAGGTGAAGCCGCGAATGTCGACAAAGAGGACAGCGATCTCACGGACTTCTCCACCGAGTTCCAGAGAAGATATGCCCTGTTTAAGAAGTGCGTTTTTCACAGAGGGATCAATATAGCGACCAAATGTTTCCTCTATAAGGCGCTTTTCACTGCCGGTGCGGATGTAATTCCAGATTACGGAGGACAGGAAGAGAATCGATAAAGAGAGAGGAACCCACAGGACATGCAGAATCCAGCCCTGAAGATAACAGAATTTACAGAGACCGAGCCAAGCAATCAATAATCCGAGCCAGAGAAGCAGGGACGGGACAGCGTGCCTTTTCCAGAAGAAAAGAGCTGAACAAAAAAGAAGGACAAATAGGAAAATCAGCTGCGGAACAGGCTTTACTTCGCGAGGGAAGAATCCGTTCCGGAAGGCTTCAATGGAATTGGCGTGAATATCAATGCCATACATAAGTCTGGCGTGATCAAGGGAAGTAGGATAAGCATCCTGCATACCGACATCATAGGGCCCAATAAGGACAATTTTATTGCGGTAAAAATCAGGAGGAATGTTGCCGTTGAGAAGATCAGCAAAATTGAAGCCGTCACTGTACCCGCCGGGGTCGGCAGAGAAATGGAGATAGAACAAGCCACGAGAGGAAACATCAGGAAAAGCAGATGGTTCGATGTTGTTTGCTTTACACCAAAGTTCATAGATAACGCGGGCAAAAGAATAAACACGGCCACGGGAATCGTCTTCCGCATAGAGCATAGCGTGGCGGATAATTCCGTCCGGGTCTTCCATGCAGTTGATAATGCCGGCGCCTGTAACCTGTGCCAAAGCAGGAAAGGGGTCTTCCCAGCCAAGGACTACGCGTTCAGCGACATGGAAGTTGCCATTATCGTCTTCTATATAGTCATTCCCCACAACAGCAACAGAAGCAACAACTACATTCCCAGCATGGGCAACAGCATCCACAAGCAACTGATCAGACTCAGGGTCAACACTCTCTCCGGTATAAAGAATGTCGAGCCCGATCACAGCGGGACGATTATCAGGATCAGCATTTAAAAGATCAAGCGCCTCCGCCATACTTTTTCGAGACCAGACGGGAATAGATAAGTCATCGAGGCCAATCACAATAATGTCAGAACTTCCCTGCCCACTTTTTTGATAGAGCATATCGGAGACTGCGTTGTCAGCAAAGTTAAGCCGCTGGAAGGCTTTGTTATAGGTTTTGTCTGTCCAGCTAAAAGAGGACAGGGCTGTCAGCACGATCGCAACAATGAGGGCAAACAGCAAACGGTGCTTCATCAGACAACCTCCCATGCTTTGCTTTCGACAAACAAGGCCAGCAGATTGCCGTCAATACTGCCCTCCTGAACCATGCTCTGCAGAACAGAGAGAGCCTTGTCCACAGGCATGGCTTTTTTATAAGGACGGTCGCGTGCGGTGAGGGCTTCAAAGATATCGAGAATCGTCAGAAGCCGGGTTTCAGCAGGAATTTCTGCGTCAGCAAGGTGTTTCGGATATCCTTTCCCGTTCAGGAATTCATGGTGTGAAGAAGCCCAAACAGGAACCTGAGAATAAGCTTCCGGAAAAGAGACATTTTTTAAAATGCGTTCGGTAATTTCCACATGGCTTTGAATTGTTTTTCGTTCTGAGTCGGTCAGGGTACCTTTGCGGATCGAAAGACAAGTTTGCTCCTGATCTGTGAGCCAGGGATTTTCTTTTCCGGTTTCATCTATATAAGTGTGTTTTGAGAGACGGCTGACTTCATCAAGATCCGCGTCGGGAAGAAAGCCTGCGCGGTTGACGCGCTCCATGAAAGCAAGTGCCGTTTCACGCTCTTCCGTTTGGCGGGAGAAGTCCTCAGAAGAGATCTGGCCTTCCAAGAGGGCAATACGATCCAAAAGACCGATGATCCTGAATCTCTCCTTTATAACGGAAAGAGAAGAAGACAGACGACTTTCCTTATCCATGATTTCCAAAGGGACGGCGAGCTTTCCTACGTCATGCAGGCGAATGCTCATTAAAAATGCCCGTCTTTTTTCCGCAGAAAAAGCCCAGGGGTTTCCGGTCTGCTCCAAATAATCCAAAAAATGCCCGGCGAGCCCGGCCATGTTCTGCGTGTGATTAGCGGTATATGGCGACCGTTCATCAATTGCCTTGGAGAGAGCATTCACCAGAGAATCAAGAAGAGCAGTAACCTGTTCAGCGTACTGCATGTTGGTAATGCTGATGGCTGCCTGTGAAGCGAGAGCAGAAACAAGCATCTCCAAATCGGGGTGGAAGGAAATAATCTGACCAGAGTCGTCCAAAGCATTGATCAGCTGCATTACCCCAATGACCCTGCCTCTGTCATTTGTCATAGGAATGACCAGCATGCTTACTGTATGGTAACCTGTCATTGCATCATATTTCAAAGCACCCGTGAAATCAAAACGGAGATCCGTATGTACATCCGTAATGTTCAGGGATTCCTTATGGATCGTAGCCCAGGAGCAGACATATTTTTCTTCCATAGGAACAGGGGGAAGAGTAATCGGATCTCCATGGCCGCCCTGACGAATCCCAAGAGACCGGGTGGACATACGGCAAAAGTGCAAACCGTCCAATTCTGAGAGGTAAAGCGTTCCAGCATCACAACAGGAAATATCCATTGCTGTATCAAGAATCCTGCTCAGGAGTGCTTCCCGATCCCTTTCGGCGGTGATAGCAAGGCAAATATCAAGAAATTTCTCTATATCAGCTTTTTTCATAGAACAATTTTCTCCATTTCGCGGGCAAAGGAACATTGCGGATGAATGGATAAAAGGGAGGGCAGGGCAGCATCCAACAAGGCGTCAGTATGTGAAGGATCATGATGAAGGATACGAATCTGCTTTGCGCGGCAGGTTAAACCGAACTTTGCCGCATCAATCCAAGTGCTGTGACCAAATGATTTGCGGAATTCCCATTCCTCCTGGCTATACTGGCCATCACACAGGAGAAGATCACAATCCTGTGCAAATCTTGCCAGAGAAGAAGACTGTTCGGGCGTCAGAGTGCAATCCGTAGCCAAAACAATGCGTTTCCCTCCACCCGTCAAACGAATCAGGGATACTCCGTCCGGATGGATGCCGGAGATTGTTTCCACCAGGACGTCACCAAGCTGAAAAGTCTGCAGCAGGGGGTGGAAAGAAACTTTTGCAGGGAGAGCTTCCAGCTTTACAGGCCAGAACGGCGGAGAGAGGAGCCTATCGAGAAATTCTTTCCCGGTCAGCCCGGCTCGAGGCTGTGAGAAGACCATCATGTGTAATTCCCGCCGAAACAGATAAGGGCACATCGGAAGTCCAATCAGATGATCAAGATGAGCGTGCGTAAGGATCAGAGGAAGCTCACTGACGGAGAGGGCTTCTTCCGGCAAATTCATAATTCCCGTTCCGGCATCGAGCACAAGGAGCTGTCCTGCGAGCTTTACAAAAATGCAGGTGGTGGCCCCGCCGTAACGAGAGAAGGCGGGGCCACTCACAGGGACAGAACCACGTGCACCTAGAATGGTAATAGCATTGTCCATGTCCTATATCCAGAGAAGAGAGTTTTAGCCACCGAGGAGAGCGTTAAGAGCACTGCTTACACTGTTTACATAGTTATTATAATCATTAACAGCGTTATTAACAGCAGAGGAGTAATCTGCAGCAGCGGAATCGTAAGCGTTATTTCCGTTCTGACCATTGTTTGAGGGAGCAGCGGATCCATTATCATTGGAAGGTGCAGTGCCTACAGTCTCATTCGCGTTGGTAGTTGGTGTTGTATTGGCATTATCGGAAGAAGTTGTTGAACCGGTATCGGAAGGAAGTTCAGTGATTTTAGCCCTTTCAGCATCCGTGAGACCGTCGGTGGGATTTGCTCCGGTAGGATCAACATTCTGACTGGTGGATGGAACAGCTGTCGTTCCACCGTCATTCGTGGTACCGGGGGTCTGGCTGTTATCAGGAGTCCCGTTGTTGAGCCCATCAAAGTAAGAGCCGTCATTGATAGAATTAATCAGATCCTGTATTTCATTTATCTGATCGGTATAGTCTCCGGGAGTGCCGTCAGGAGTTTCGCTGGAAGTGGTGCCCGGAGTAGTACCCGGAGTGGTATCTGGAGTAGTACCCGGAGTAGTATCTGGAGTAGTACCCGGAGTAGTATCTGGAGTAGTACCCGGAGTAGTATCTGGAGTAGTACCCGGAGTAGTATCTGGAGTAGTGCTCGGAGTGGTGCCCGGAGTAGTACCCGGAGTGGTGCCGGGCGTACCAGATACAGAGGTGTCAGGAGTGGTTGCGGGGTAGGTTCCGGTAACCGAAGAGGAATAAGTGATTTCTTCAGCGACGGAAGAGGAGACACTTTCCGGAGAAGCGACAATAAAGGACGTATAAGAGGCATTGGTGTCGCCTCCAGCGATAAACCAGACATCCTCGACAGCGCTGCCCTGGGAAGAGACATAATTGATAACGACATTGGAGGTGAGGGCAGGATCGGAGGAGGCGATTGAGGCGGAAGAGGGAACGCCGTTTGGATAAAGATCAAAGTATTCAAACGGCTGGGAGGGAGATGTGTCGGGAGTTTCAGTGCCGAAACCACGCACCACACAATGGAAAGCGCCGCCAGAAATTCTGCTGACCGAAACGGGAGCAGTACCCCTCCAGGCCGGGAAGCCTTTCCTTGCACCGCCGTCAGAACTGCCATCGGGATTCAGAGTAAGTTCGGAATATTCACCAAAACCTGAAGCGGGAAAATACCTGCCAGCAAAGAGAGAATAGTCCCCGGATAGAAGGGTGTGGTAAACAGCGGCGTCGAAGACTTTCGCCTGGAATCCATCACCGTTCTGGGCTTCGCATTCATCCAGAATCTCTCGGTTGGAAATCAGTTCTGCGAGAAGAAGGCCTGGATAGTCGTCTGGTGTTACAGGGAAAGAGGAAAACTGCGTAGCACCACCGGAGGAACTGATGACGATCCTCTGGCCACGAGAAAGAGGAAGTTCCCCGCCGGAAAGAAGAGAAACAACCGCATTACCACTTGTCAGGGTAACTGCACTTTCCGTATCGCTGATCGTTTCCACGTAACCGGAAGTCCCACGGATCCCCAAAATCATAGTGGAAGTACGGATGCTGTAACTTTCATCCGCGTCGAGAGGCTTGGAAACACTAAAAAACATGGCACCATGACGAAGATTCAATTCGAGGTTTTTTCCTGCACTGAGCAGGGCTGCTGTGCTGAAAGAATCAAGCGTAACGGCTTTGTAATCGTCGAGCATGAGGCCGGCACGGCTTCGGTCTTCAGTTGAAAGAACATTGCCGCTGGCAAGACGCATGCCTTCCTGAATTGGAAGAGTTTTCTCAGATTCATCCATGAGTGAGACTTTTCCGTCGGCGCGCATGAGGCGCATGGTGGATGCTTCCGCAGAGGTAATACTCTGAACATCCGCAGAGGCAAAACTGCTGAAGCTGAAAACGATTGCAAGGATCAACAAGAATGCGACAGACTTTTTCATTTTAGTTACCTCCTAAACAATAATTTGTTTGTCTGTTTTGTTTTTACGCTTCTTTTCTTTCCGAGAGCAGTATAACACAGGAACTATCACAGAACTGTCACACTAAAGCAGGATCGTCAGAAGTATTCCTGCCAGATAAATAGATTTACAGGAGATTCGCTGGCCCAAGCCAGATGAGTGAAAGCATGGTTAAATCATCAAATTGAGAAGCACTGCCAACAAAAGAGTCGACAGCATCATGGATCGTATGAATCAACACTTCCGGATCCAGATCGGGTGCTGCATTAAGGACAGATATTGCTCGTTCAAGCCCGAACTGTACGTTATGCTGATCAGTTGCTTCCGGGAGCCCATCCGTGTAAACAAACAGAACGGATCCGGGGGACAGATGAAGTGAGTACTCCCGATAAGAAACCCCTTCACAAGCACCGACTGGCAGACCGTGACGATCTTTGAAGACCTGAAAACCATTATCCGGGTCTTTCAGAATCGGGTACTCATGCCCCGCACTGGCTGCAATTAGTTCCCCTGTGCGGAGATCCAAAATGCCAAGCCAGACGGTGACAAACATGTTTTCTTCATTGCGAGAACAGAGCATTTCGTTTACAGCACGGAGGACTTCAGCAGGGGAAGAAGTTTGCATGGTATGATCACGGATCAGGAACATAGAGACCGTCATCAGAAGCGATGCAGGGACCCCCTTTCCGGACACATCTCCGATTACAAGCCCGAGATGTGATTCATCCATCAGGAAGAAATCGAAGAAATCTCCTCCAACTTCCTTCGCGGGGGTCATACTGGCAAAGAGGCTGAATTCCTTCCGATCAGGAAAAGGAGGGAACTGACTTGGCAGCATATTGACCTGAATTCGCCGAGCAATATCTAACTCAGCACTGATGCGTAATTTTTCCTTTCGAATCCGGATGTAATTCAATAAAACAGAAGCCAGAAAAAGGATGCTTACGCTGACGGGGATCCAAAGTAAATGCAGGATAATACCCATATGATAGAAGATAGCACAGCTTCCGATCCAGACCAGACAGACTACCAACCAGGTGATTATAATCGTTCGCAAATCCCGTTTCCAGAAGAAAAAAGCAATAAATACGCTGATCAAAAAGAGAAGCAATGCCTGCATATTCCGATTTGCTTCACGGGGATAAAAACCCTTCTGGAATGCTTCAATCGTGTTTGCCTGAATGTCAATGCCATACATCTGCGAGGCATGATCCAAAGACGTCGGGCAGGCATCCTGCATTCCAGAAGCATAAGGCCCGATCAGGACGATTTTATCCTTGAAGAATATCGGATCTACATCTCCATCCAGTAAATCGAGAAAGTTTATGCCATCACAGTAACCTCCTCCGGCGGTGGAAAAAGGGAGATAGTAGAAACCGTTCGACGTGGTTTGCGGGAGAGGAGAAGGCAATTCTCCAGCCGCATCACACCATTTCTCATAAATAACCCGGGCGAAAGATGCCATCCTGGAACCATCCGGATTATCAACATAGAGAAGTGCATGACGAAAGATGCCGTCCGTATCCGCCATGGCATTGACATGCCCAGTATCCGCAGCTTGTAACAGCGCGTCATAAGGAACGTCCCATCCGATAACTGAACGCTGTTCAAGAGAATAAACCTGATTTGCCGAATCAACAACCTGACTGCCAAACACTGCTGCGGAAGCAACAACGACGTTTCCATACTGCGCTGCGGCATCTGATAACTGTTGATCAGCAACAGGGTCCCAGCCTTCTCCGGAATAGAGAACATCAACCCCGATCACAGCAGGGCGTGCCTCTGGATCGGCATTATTTAAGTATGTTATCGCGTCAGCCATGTAGTATCTCGGCCAGGGCATCGGACCGAGAACATCAAGAGAAGCCTGATCGATCCCGATAACAATGATATCGTGGCTACCAGCTCCAGATTTCTGGTAAAACCGGTCGGAGACAAACTGATCAGCAGCATCCAGCCAGCCAATAGAAATAAAAAAAAGGATGAGAACAGAGAAAAGGAGCGCAACAAACAGTCGCAGCCAAAAAGGATTTTTAATGGAATTAAAAACCGGTAATGTAAGCTGCTTCAAGTTGCTGCCCTCCTGCAGAATTCCAGAGCATGCCGGTGGAAAACCCGAGCAAGTCTGCCTCTAACCGGAAACGGTACGGAACAAAACATCTTAACTTTACATATATAATAATATACAATATAAAAACGTAATTGAAAAGATATTTTTCTTGTTTTTTTAGAAAAAAGAGCCGACAGAGAGATTCTCTGCCGGCAGATAAATTATTAAGGGCGTTGAGATCAGACGTGCCAGATATTATCGGCATATTCGCGGATGGCACGGTCGGCAGAAAAAATGCCGGACTTTGCGACATTCATGATGGAGAGGCGACCGAGCTCAGAAGGATCCGAAATACGGGTATAGAGCCTGTCCTGCGTATCGGTATAAGAGCGGAAATCCGCAACAAGCATGTACGGGTCACCGCCATAGAGCAGGCCGGAAACAAGGTCGGAATAAGACTTGCCGTCACGGAACCCGTTGGAGAACCGGTCTAAGACGCTGCTGAGATCCGGGTCATTACGGGAGATTTCGCCGGGGTTGTAGCCGGAAGCACGCAGAGAAGTGATCTGATCTTCATGGAGACCGAAGAGGAACATGTTTTCGGGACCGAGCTGCTCGAACATTTCGACATTTGCGCCGTCCAGCGTACCGATGGTTACGGCTCCGTTCATCATCAGCTTCATACAACCGGTACCGGAAGCTTCCTTACCGGCGGTGGAAATCTGTTCAGAGACCTGGGCGGCAGGAACAATGGCTTCGGCGGCAGAGACACGATAATTCTCCACAAAGTAGATCTGGAGCTTATCTTTGCAGAGAGGATCGTTGTTAATGTCATCCTGCATGGAGAGAAGCAGCTCTATGATACGCTTTGCAGTTTTATAGCCTGCAGCGGCTTTTGCACCGAACACATAAGTGCGCGGCACGAAGGGACGATTCGGATCGGCGTGCAACTGGAGCTGGAGCTTTGCGATATGCATGGCACAAAGAAGCTGGCGCTTGTACTCATGGAGACGCTTGATCTGAACGTCCATAATCGCGTCGGTATTGAGTGTGACCTTATCATTGCGGCTGGCGAAAGCGGCAAAACGCTTTTTATTTTCCGCTTTGATGGCGAGCATCTTCTGACGGACTGTTTCGTCATCCACATACTGAACGAGACGGGCAAGCTGAGAAGCATCTGTGAGATAGGCATCCGAACCAAGCAATTCGCAGATAAGGGAATGCAAGCCGGGATTGATCTGGGCGAGCCAGCGACGGTGATCGATACCATTGGTGACATAAGTGAAGCGCTCTCCGCGGAACGAAGCGATATCACGGAACAGATCGTTTTTAATAATATCGCCGTGGAGGCGGGAAACGCCATTGACCTTGAAGCAGGCGGCAAGGCACAAGTTGGCCATATGGACCTGGCCGTCGCGAATGATGAGGTTACGGCCTGTCCTCTCGCCGGCGCCGAGCTGTGAGACCAGAAAATCACACCAGCGGCGGTTGATTTCACACATGATCTCCCAGACACGAGGAAGAAGACGAGCCAGAAGATCCTGCGGCCAACGTTCCAGAGCCTCACTCATAACGGTGTGGTTGGTATAGGCAACGGAGGAACAAACAATTCTCCAGGCTTCATCCCAGCCGAGGAAATAATCGTCCATAAAGATACGCATGAGCTCAGGAATGATCAGGGTAGGATGCGTATCGTTGATCTGGATGACGTGATGTTCAGCAAAAGAGCGGATATCGCCCCAGCGGGCAACGTGCTTGCGCACAATGTCCTGCGCGGAAGCAGAGACAAAGAAATACTGCTGCTTCAGGCGGAGTGTTTTGCCTTCGATATGATCATCCGCCGGATAAAGAACCTTGGTGATAACCTCTGCCATGGTGCGGTTTTCCATACTGGCAACATACTTGCCTTCTGAGAAAAGATACATATCCAGCGAGTCGATAGAATGAGCGTCCCAAAGGCGGAGGGTGTTGATATCGTTGCAGCCATAACCTGCGATGAGCATGTCACGCGGGACAGCGGTTACAGCCGTATAGCCGGTATATTCAGCCGTGTAATGACCGAAATTATCCCAATGCGGCTCGATGCGCCCTTCGAAGCGAACTTCGACAGTGTCCTCATTACGGGGGATCAGCCAGCTGTCCATTGCGGTGCGCCAGTTATCGGCTACTTCCGTCTGTTTTCCATTACGGAAGAGCTGGCGGAAAATACCGAGTTCGTAGCAGATGGAATAGCCCGTTCCGGTAAGGCCGAGCGTTGTCAAACTCTCCAGATAACAGGCAGCAAGACGGCCAAGGCCACCATTGCCGAGACCGGCATCAGGTTCCGCTTCAAATATATCGGCGGGATCCCGCCCCATGTCTTTCAAGGCACCGATCAGAGCCTCGGAAACACCGAGGTTGAAAGCATTTTTCATGAGGCTTCTGCCGAGAAGGAACTCCATAGACAGATAGTGGACTTCTTTCTGATGGTCACTGGGGTTCTTAACAGCAAGAAAACGGCTCATCAGCTCTCGAATGACAATGGCGGAGGCCTGGAAAATCTGGTCATTGGTGGCGGCCTCGCTGGTCACGCTGAAAATGGCACACAACTTGTCTTCAATAACGGAACGAATTTCATCACGGGAAATATAGCTGTTCAATGTTTATATTACTCCTTACAAAAAGATAAGATTTTTCTTCCCGCGGCAGAGAGGAAGCCGCGGGAAGAAAAGGGTTTTTGCGAAGAAAAAGCCGGAAGAAAGGAATTTACACTTCTGACCCCTTTGGTACGACAATCGGAAGACGCTGCGTGCCGGTGATGGTAAGATTGGAAGAGAACGTAACATCTTTATCGGCGATGACGTATTCCAGATGAGTATCGTTGCCGACAACACCGTCTTTCATGATAATGCAGTTTTTCAGGACAGAACCTTTACCAACATGCACACCGGTGAAGACAACGCAATTTTCAAGCGTGCCTTCGATGATACAGTTGTCGGCGACGAGGCTGTTTTTGGAAGTGGCTTCCGTGCCATAATATGTGCTCACGCCGCTCTCCAGCTTGGTGCGGACAGGGCGGGAGGCCGGGAAGAGGGAAGCGCGATTGACAGGATTGAGAAGATCCATATTGGCGGCGTAATAACCATCCACATCTTTAATGATACGGGCATAGGTACGGTGAATGTATGTGCTCATCTTGCCGCCTTCCCGCAGGAACATGGTGATGGCATCCTGATGGAAACGGAATTTGTCAAGCGCGCGGCAACGATCCAACAGACGGAGAAGCGTATCCTTGTTGATGACATAGCACTCAAGCGCCGGGATGCTGCCCTGAGAGGGACCGGAACGGTCAAAGAGGACCTGCATGACATAACCGTCTTCCCCGATCACATAGCGATTATGCAGAACATCGGGCTCGTAGTTTGCGCAGACGGCGGTGATTTCGGCATCAGATTCCTCATGGACACGGCAGACTTCACGGAGATTGATATTTGCGCAGAGGTTGCCGATCATGAGGACAAAGTATTTTTTGGGGATGTCTTCAATATAGGAGGAAACAGCGTTGAGAGCCTCGATGGTTCCGGAATAGTCTCCTCTGTGGTGAGCGGGAAGGCCGAACGGGGGCAGCATGCGCAGCCCGCCGGCGCGGCGGCTCATATCCCATGGCTTGCCGGAGCCGAGGTGATCAAGGAGAGACTGATAGTCACGCTGCATAATCACACCAACGTCGACAATACCGGCATTGCGCAGGGAAGAGAGAGCAAAGTCAATCAGACGGTAACGGCTGCAGATCGGAAGAGATGCCGCCGTGCGCTCCGCAACAAGCTCTCGAAGTTCGGGATAGGACTTGTATGCAAAAATGATGCCATGATAGTTATTCATCGTTTCAGACCTCCTCGCCCGTATAGACCATGGCGCCGGCAGGAACTGCTGCGCCTTCTTTTATCTGGATGTCGGGACCGCAGGTTGCGACACCCCAGGTTTCAGACCCATCAGGCTCTGAGCCGACACGGGCTCTCTGATGGATTACAGTTCTTTCGCCTATAATGGCATATTCTACAGTTGCACCGTCTTCAACAACGGCACCGGGCATCAGCACGCTGTAGAGAACTGTTGCGCCTTTCCCAACTTTGACAGACGGAGAAAGAACGGAGTTCTCCACGCGGCCGTAAATCTCACAGCCTTCGGAAATGATAGAGTGGACAACCGAGGAACTCTCACCCGTGAAATGCGGCGGGCAGACCGGGCTGCGGGAATAAATCGGCCAGGCAGGGTCGTAAAGATTGATCAGTGTAGTGGAGAGCATATCCATGTTGGCATCCCACAGAGAAGTGATGGTGCCGACATCCCGCCAGTAACCACTGAAACGATAAGGCCAGAGCCGTTCGCCGGCAGCGAGCATAGCGGGGATGATGTTCTTGCCGAAGTCTTTGCTAGAATTAGGATCGTTTTCATCAGCGATCAGGTATTCGCGGAGCTTCTGCCAGTTAAAAATGTAGATACCCATAGAGGCGAGATCGCTTTTGGGGTGGGCCGGCTTTTCTTCAAATTCGTTAATAAAACCGTCACCGCCGGTGCTCATGATACCGAGACGGGTAGCTTCCTCCATGGAGACCTGCTGCACAGCGATGGTAAGCGCAGCATTGTGAGCAAGATGCTCGTGGAGCATTTCGGCGTAATCCATTTTATAAATATGGTCGCCGGAGAGGATGAGAACATTTTCCGGATCGTAGTCTTCGATGAAAGAGATGTTCTGGTAGATTGCGTTTGCGGTGCCTGTGAACCAGGAACCTTTTTCACCGGCAGTCTGATAAGGGGGAAGGATATAGACGCCGCCATCATCAACGTCGAGATCCCAGGGCTGGCCGCTGCCAATGTAGCTGTTGAGCTGCTGTGGACGGTACTGCGTCAGGACGCCGACTGTGTCAATGCCCGAGTTCGTGCAATTCGAGAGAGGGAAGTCGATAATCCTGTACTTCCCCCCAAAGGGGACGCCGGGTTTTGCCACATCCTGCGTAAGGGCATAAAGGCGAGAGCCCTGCCCGCCGGCAAGGAGCATGGCGATGCATGTTTTGCTCATGGTGGTTTTCCTCCGTGTTAATTATATTGGTTCATTGTTTTTTCCGGACCAAAGGTGATATAGGCTTCGATTGCCTGAGCCGCTTTGTCGGCTGCAACAGAGATCTCCTCGGCATCCCTGTCACGGAAGGTGGAAAGGACCCAGTCCTTCACATCAAATTCAGGGGGAGGAGAGCCGACGCCGAGGCGAATGCGGGGGAAATCTTCTGTGCCAAGCGCAGAGATAATACTTTTCAAACCGTTGTGCCCGCCGGCAGAGCCTTTGGGTTTAATGCGGATTTTTCCTACAGGAAGAGACATTTCATCCGACACGACAAGCACATGGTCTGCCGGGATTTTATAATAAGAAACAGCCTGCTGCACAGCATCTCCGGAGAGATTCATGTATGTCTGCGGTTTTATAAAGAGTACTTTTTCTCCACAAATCTCACAGGAGCCGGTCAAAGCCTTGAAACGGGAGCGGTTGATGGAAACATGAAATCGCTTTTCTGCGGCATCCGCAGTGAGAAAGCCGGCATTATGACGCGTTCCGGTGTATTTCAAACCGGGATTACCGAGAAAGACGACCAGCCAGGAGATACCGGACGGCTTGCGAAAAAACATCGTCAGTTATTTTCGACGGTGAAGAGGGAACGCTCTTCGTGAATCCGGCGGATGCTTTCTGCAAAGACCGGAGCGGTGGTCAGATAGGAAATCTTATCCACCGGATCAGCAGAGGAGGGATAGGGAATCGTATCAAGCAGGAGAAGCTCTGTAATCGGGCTTTCCTCAATACGGCTTAAGGCCGGACCGGAGAGGACACCATGCGTTGCGCAGGCATAGATGTTGGCAGCCTTGCCGAGTTCCTTAATGGCAGCAGCAGCCCCGCAAAGAGACCCTGCCGTATCTACAATATCGTCCAGAATGATGCAGTTTTTGCCTTCGACACTGCCTATGATATTCATGACTTCAGACTGGTTTGCCTTTTCACGGCGTTTATCGACTATGGCGAGGTTAAGCCCGAGCTTCATAGCGAAATTACGTGCACGGGCAACAGAGCCGACATCGGGTGAAACAACAATATAATCATCAGGAGATTTGCGAATCATGTTGCGATAATGTTTAACGAAGATATTGCCGCCGGCAAGATTGTCAACAGGAATATCGAAAAAGCCCTGAATCTGTGCTGCGTGCAGATCCATCGTCAGGACTCTGTCTGCCCCGGCAGCAGTGATGAGATTGGCCACCAGCTTTGCAGAGATCGGATCGCGGCTTCTGGCCTTGCGGTCCTGCCGGGCATAGCCGAAATAGGGAATAACGGCTGTAATGCGGCCCGCGGAGGCACGGCGGCAGGCATCGATCATAATAAGGAGCTCCATCATATTGTCATTAACGTGGTTGCAGGTGGATTGAATTATAAAGACGTCACAACCGCGAACGGCTTCCTGCAGGGAGATAGAACACTCTCCGTCAGCGAACTGAGAAACAGTAGCACTGCCAAGATCCATAAAGAGATTGCTGCAGATATCCTTTGCAAGCTCGGGGTTGGAATTGCCGGAAAAGATTTTAAGCTCCTGAGAGTGCATTGCCATTGCTTCTTTTTCCTCCATTATGAAAGATAAGATCAAGCTATTATAGCACGTTCGTTTGAAAAATAAAAGGACTAAGAAAAATAAAGTAAGAAAAAACCGATTTACAACGAGAGATTTTTTGTGTATAATACCAATCTGCCGACTTGAGGTCGGAGAAGAGGAATAGTACCGGATTAAGGCAGTGAAGAAGAATGCTTGAATTTGAAGAGTATAAGGTAAAACTAAATAATATTCGCCCTGCGCTTGATGCGTTGAAAGATGCCCTGAAACTGGAAGCGGCAGGCAAAGAGATTGAGGAGCTTGAACGGGCCAGTGAGATGGAAGGCTTCTGGAATGATGTGGAAAAAAGCCAGAAAGTCCAGAAAAGGCTGAAGACACTCAAAAGCAAAACGGAGAATTATGCTGCACTCTGCTCCTCCTGGGATGACATGATGGCTCTTTGCGAGATGGCGATTGAAGAAAACGATGATTCCATGCTGGAAGAGCTGCAGGAGGAATACAATTCTTTTGAGAAAGAACTGGAAGCCACACGGCTGAGCACTCTCTTAACGGGAGAATATGACGCCAACAATGCTATCCTGACCTTTCATGCCGGCGCCGGCGGAACGGAAGCACAGGACTGGGCTTCCATGCTTTACCGCATGTATAATATGTGGGCAGACAGGCACGGTTATAAAGTACGCCTGATGGACTATCTTGACGGTGATGAAGCCGGGCTGAAAAGCGCCACGATTATGATAGAGGGTGAGAATGCCTACGGCTTTCTTAAAAGCGAAAACGGGATCCACCGGCTTGTGCGCATTTCTCCGTTTGATGCTGCAGGGAGGAGGCACACCTCCTTTGCTGCCCTTGAAGTGATGCCGGAAATAACGGATGACAGCGAAATCGAGCTGCGCGATGAAGACATCAAAATGGATGTGTATCGCTCCTCAGGCGCCGGCGGACAGAAAGTCAATAAAACGTCTTCGGCAGTTCGCCTGACGCATATTCCGACCGGGATTGTTGTAGCAAGCCAGGTAGAGAGAAGCCACTTCCAGAACCTGGAAAACTGCAAAAACATGCTGCGCGCAAAACTCGCAGAAATCAAAGAGCGGGAGCACCTTGAGAAAATCAGTGATATCAAAGGCGTACAGATGAAAATTGAATGGGGCAGCCAGATTCGTTCCTATGTGTTTATGCCGTACCAACTGGTGAAAGATCACCGGACAGACTATGAGGACGGGAATATAGACAATGTTATGAACGGAGATCTGGACGGCTTTATCAATGCCTATCTTGCCATGAAGGCTGCAGAGAAGGCGTAAACAGTAGTTTGCCGCGAAGTGGCAGGAGATACTTCACCTACCTCTTGCGCGGTCTCCCTCCCATGAGGGGAGGGTATAAAAATGAATTTAGAAGGAAGAAATCAACATGAGCGCATCAACAGAAAAGAAAGTTCGTCAGGCAGCACGGGAAGCCGGTACGGACAAGAAGACCCTGGCAGCACAGGAAGAAGCAAAAAAGAAGGCCATCAGCAAGAAACGGTGGACATGGGCACTGATCGGCATTGCAGCGCTGATCATACTGGTGCTTGTCCTCAACTCCACGCTTCTTTATACGAAAACCACGGCAGTAACCATCGACGGCCGGAAATACAGCCCCTCTGAAGTGACGTATACCTATGCAAATCAGTATCAGACCTTTGTAAATAATTACGGCAGCTATGCAAGCATGTTCGGGCTTGACACGAAGTACGGCCTTTCAGGCCTTGGCGATCAGCAGAGTGCTTTTGGTGAGGGGACGTGGAGAGATTACTTCCTCGATCAGGCACTGAATGCACTGAAGCAGAACATCGCTCTGGGGAAGTATGCCTCGGAAAACGGCATTGAGCTGACGGATGAGGAAAAGCAGACGGTTGAAGACAGCTTTGCCAACCTGGAAGAGACGGCAAAATCTTACGGGTACGGCAGTGCAGATAAGTTTATCGCTGCCAATTACGGCGTCGGCAACAATGTGAAGACCGTAAAGAAGTACGCAACCGAAATGGAACTGGCCAGCAAAGTGTATAAGCAGGTTTCGGAAGAGACGAGCGAAGCAGTTACGCTGGATGAAATCAAAGAACAGTATCCCACGGTGGCAGTGCGCCATATTCTGGTGAAAGCGGAAGCCGCAGAAGACGGAACCTATACCGATGAGGCAAAGGAAGCAGCAAAAGCCAAGGCAGAAGAGATCCTCAAAGAGTGGGAAGAGGGCGACAAGACAGAAGAGAGTTTTGCAGCCCTTGCGGAAGAGTATTCCGAAGATCCCGGCTCCAATACAAACGGCGGCCTTTATGACAGTGTAATGCAGGGTCAGATGGTGGAAGAGTTTGACGCTTTCTGCTTTGACGAGAGCCGCAAGAGCGGGGACACCGCGATTGTTTACGGAGAGAGCGGAAGCTATGCCGGATACCATGTGATGTACTTTGTGGGCGAAGGCGATCCTGCAAACAACGAAACCGGAAGAAGCTATATTGCGAGTGAGAAGATGAGCGAATGGCTCTCCTCTCTGACGGAAGGCATGGAGGCAAAAACCGGATTCTTCTATCGCCTCGTCGGCAAAACGGCATAATAGCCGGTATGAATTGCAAAAGCTGCCATGATTTCATGGCAGCTTTTGTGTTAGCGGGTTAAGAAGTTGTTAATGAACGCAGCAGATAACAGAAGAGCGGAGAAAGATATAACATGAAAACTTTTCGAGCCGGCATCGATATCGGAAGCACAACAATCAAGCTTACGGTTCTCGATGAAAAGGACGAAATTTTATACGGAGAATACAGGCGGCACTGCGCGGAAATACAGCCTACCTTGTGCGCGCTTCTTGAAGAAGCGAGAGCCAGGGTGGGCAAGTGCCTGTTGAAAGTAAAGATTACCGGATCGGGCTCCATCAATCTTGGGAAGAGCCTTGGGATCGGCTTTGTGCAGGAAGTTGTGGCAGTTGCTTCAGCACTGCAGAAGGCAGCACCGCAGACTGATGTTGCGATCGAGCTTGGCGGGGAAGATGCAAAAATCATCTACTTTACCGGAGGCCTGGAAGAGCGGATGAACGGGATCTGTGCCGGAGGAACTGGGGCGTTTATCGACCAGATGGCATCCCTTCTTCAGACAGATGCCTCCGGCCTGAATGCGGAAGCAGCCGATTACAAGCAGATTTATCCGATAGCTGCCCGGTGCGGTGTGTTTGCCAAGAGTGACATTCAGCCCCTGATCAACGAGGGAGCCACAAAAGCAGATCTCGCTGCCTCTATTTTTCAGGCGGTGGTTAACCAGACCATTTCCGGTCTGGCTTGCGGGAAACCGATCCGTGGCTGTGTGGCATTTCTCGGCGGACCGTTGCATTTTCTGCCGGAGCTGAAACAGGCATTCATCCGTACACTGAAGCTGACGGAAGAGACCACGGTAGATCCGGATAATTCCCATTTGTTTGCGGCGATCGGAGCTGCGCTGGAAGCGGAAGATGCCGAAGAACGGCCGATTGAAGAATTCATCGACCGACTTCGGAAAGGCGTGCCAATGGCTTTTGAGCTGAAAAGAATGGCCCCGCTTTTTGCCGATGAGAGAGAATATGCGGCTTTCTGTGCCAGACATGACCATGCCGTAGTGCCAAAGGCTGCACTTGAGACATACCGCGGAACGTGTTTTCTCGGGATTGATGCCGGGTCAACCACGACAAAGCTGGCATTGGTAGGGGAAAAGGGAGAGCTTCTTTTCTCCTGGTACGACAGCAATCAGGGGTCTCCCATTCATGCGGCGATGCGTGCCATGGCGGAGCTGAGAGAAAAGTTGCCGCCGGAAGTAAAGATTGTCCGATCCTGCTCGACCGGGTATGGAGAGGGTCTGCTGAAAACGGCTTTCCGGCTTGACGAGGGAGAAGTGGAAACCATTGCCCACTGTACCGCTGCCTCGTTTTTTGATCCGGAAGTAGACTGCGTGCTGGACATCGGCGGACAGGACATGAAATGTATCCGGCTGAAAAACGGGTCTGTGGACAATATCCTGCTCAATGAGGCGTGCTCCTCCGGCTGCGGCTCGTTTATTGAGAATTTTGCCCAGTCACTGGGATTTACAGCGGCAGAGTTTGCAAAAGAAGCACTGTTTGCACCGCATCCGATCGATCTCGGAACACGGTGCACGGTGTTTATGAACTCGAATGTAAAGCAGGCGCAGAAAGAGGGTGCTTCCGTACAGGATATCTCTGCCGGGCTTGCCTGCTCCGTGATCCGGAATGCCCTGTATAAAGTAATCAAACTTTCTTCCCCGGAAGAACTGGGAAAACATGTGGTTGTTCAGGGCGGAACATTTTACAACAAAGCGGTGCTTCGGGCATTTGAACTAATCGCCGGGGCAGAAGCGGTTTGCCCGGATATTTCCGGCATTATGGGGGCATTCGGGGCTGCGCTGATTGCCAGAAAGCATTACCACGGGCAGGATACGACGATGCTGCCAATGGAAGAGATTCTGAATCTCTCCTATACAACGGAGTCACGCCATTGCGGGGGATGTGCCAACAACTGCATGCTGACGATTAACCACTTCCCCACAGGGGAGAGGCATATTACCGGCAACCGCTGTGAGCGCGGAGCCGGGGGAAACACGAAAAAAGACGATGTACCGAACCTGATGCGGTATAAGCTGGATCGAATGTTCCGGTACCCGCCTCTCAAAGACGCACCTCGCGGAGAAATCGGTATTCCGCGCGTCCTGAATCTGTATGAAAACTATCCTTTCTGGGCAACATTTTTTACGAAGCTTGGTTTTCGCGTTGTGCTGTCTCCGGCTTCGAGCCACAGGCTGTACGAGAAGGGGATGGAAAGTATCCCGTCAGAATCGGAATGTTACCCGGCAAAACTGTCCCATGGGCATGTTCAGTGGCTGATCAACCATGGAGTCGGCACGATTTTCCACCCCTGTGTGTTTTATGAGCGGCAGGAAAGCTCTACGGCACAGAATCACTTCAATTGCCCGATTGTGGTGTCCTACGCGGAAAACCTGAAAAACAATGTAGAACCAATCACCCGCGGTGAGGTGCGATTCATCAGGCCGTTTATTGCCTTTACCAGTGAAAAGACCGCTGCAGAACGGCTGATCGAGGTATGCAAAGAGGAGTGGAATATCCCGGAGGGAGAAGTCAGAAAAGCGGTGCGGGAAGCCTGGCAGGAACAGGCCAGGGCAAAAAACGACGTAAAGAAAAAAGGCAGGGAAGCCCTGCAGTGGATCCAGAATAACGGAAAAACGGGAATCGTACTGGCGGGCCGGCCTTATCATGTTGACCCGGAGATCAACCACGGTATTCCGGAGATGATAACATCCTACGGGCTGGCGGTGCTGACAGAAGACAGCCTGCCGATGCTGGAGAAGCCGGCCCGGCCCCTGCGTGTGACGGATCAGTGGGTCTATCATTCGAGGCTGTATAACGCAGCGGAATTTGTGCGTGCGCGGGAAGACCTGGAACTTGTACAGTTCAATTCCTTCGGGTGCGGGCTGGATGCCGTTACGACAGACCAGGTCAGTGAAATCCTTGAAGGCAGCGGAAAAATGTATACAGTGCTGAAAATTGACGAGGTCAACAATCTCGGAGCTGCCAGAATCCGGATCAGAAGCCTGCTGTCGGCTATGGCACAGCGACAGGAAAAGGGCGTTGTACCGAAGAAGACCGATGCCGCCTATCACAGATCGGTTTTCAGTGAGAAAATGCAGCGCGAAGGATGGACGATACTCGCACCCCAGATGAGCCCGATTCATTTCGGAATTCTTCAGGCTGTTTTCCGGAAGCACGGATATCATCTGGTTATCCTGGATAATGCCAACCGCCCTGCAATTGACATGGGCCTGAAGTTTGTGAACAACGATGCCTGCTATCCCTCCATTATCACGGTTGGACAGATCATGGATGCCGTGCTATCCGGGGAATATGATACCGACAGGCTTGCGATTATGATGACGCAGACGGGCGGCTGCTGCCGGGCGAGCAACTATGTGGGCTTTATCCGTCGGGCGCTGGATAAAGCGGGAATGAGCCATATTCCGGTTATCTCTCTGAATGCAAACGGCATGGAGAAGAATCCGGGCTTCAAGCTCTCTCCGTCTCTGATTGCAGATGCAGGGAAAGCGATTGTGTACGGAGACCTGATGATGCGGTGCCTCTACCACGTAAGGCCATATGAGACGGAAGCAGGTTCCGCCAATGCGCTTTGCCGAGAGTTGGAAAAGAAAGCCATTGATTCCATTACGAATCCCCGTGCAGGGTGGAACGAATATCGCGATACCTGCAGGAAGATTGTGGAAGCCTTTGACACACTTCCAATCCATGAAGAGATCCGCAAACCGAAAGTGGGTATTGTCGGAGAGATCCTTGTAAAATATATGCCGCTTGCGAACAACAACCTTGTGGAGCTTCTGGAAAAAGAAGGGGCAGAGGCAGTGGTTCCGGATCTGATGGATTTTCTGAACTACAGCGTTTACAACTCTGACTACAGGCATAAATATCTCGGAAAAGGGATGCTGTCACAGATGATAGCAGACGTCGGAGTGAAAGCCATCTACGCTCTGCGTAAACCTGCACTGGATGCCCTGAAAAAGAGCCGCCGGTTTGCGCCGCCGCCTTCCATCCAGGAAATTGCTGAACTTGCAAAACCGATGCTTTCCATCGGAAACCAGTACGGGGAAGGATGGTTCCTGACCGGAGAGATGGCAGAACTGATTACTGCGGGAACACCAAACATTGTATGTATCCAGCCGTTTGCCTGCCTGCCGAACCATGTGGTGGGAAAGGGCGTAATAAAGGCGCTGAAGACCCGGTATCCACAGGCAAATGTGGTGGCTGTAGACTATGATCCCGGCGCATCTGAAGTGAATCAGCTCAACCGCATCAAGTTGATGCTTTCCAGTGCACAGAAAGCATTGGCGGCAGAACGGGACTGATCATGTGATCAATTTACAGAAATTTATAGTACGGGAAAAAATTCGTTCACAAAAAGAAGAATATTTTAAGGTATAGTATAAAACAGTTATGAAAGAACAGTTCTTTAGAGCAGGCATGCTCCTCGGAGAAGAAGCCCTTGAAACACTTGCCGATAGCCACGTGGCTGTTTTCGGGTTGGGAGGGGTTGGATCCTGGTGTGCAGAGGCACTTGCAAGGACAGGCATCGGGACGCTGACACTGGTGGACAGTGATGTTTATTCTGTTACCAATATCAACAGGCAGTCAGAAGCATTGTGGAAAAACACCGGCCGGGCAAAGGCCTTGGTAATGGCTGAGCGTCTGCGGGAGATAAATCCGGAGATTCAGCTTCATGTCTGGGAAGAGCTGTACAACGCCGAGAGCAGGGAAAAGTTTTTCCTCGGCGAAAGACGGCAGTTTTCTTTTGTTGCTGACTGTATTGACCTGGTATCCTGCAAGCTGGATCTGATTCAAACCTGCCGGGAGAGAGAAATCCCGATTATTTCGTCCATGGGAACCGGAAATAAGCAGGATGCACAACTCCTGCAAATTACGGACATCTCCAAAACATACGGGGATGCGCTTGCACGCGTTATGCGTAAGGAACTGAGAAACAGAGGAATTGAACATCATACCGTTGTTTTTTCTCCGGAAGAACCGATGGAGCTGCTGCAGATTGAAGCTCCCCCTCCCGGAAGACGAAGCGTACCGGGGTCCCTTGTCTGGGTGACGGCGACAGCGGGTATGCTGCTGAGCCAGCATATTGTTTTGAGTCTCATAAATCAAAAACATAAAGGAGATTATCGACCATGAAACAGGCAAAACGATTGTTGACGGCAGCATTGTGCCTGGTTATGCTGCTTTCCCTCTGTGCATGCGGGACGGCAAAGAACCGCAGCACGGACAACGGATACTCCACCGGAACAACAGCTTATCGGGAAAACAGCTATGCAGTGTACGACTATAATGAAGAAGCTGTTGCCATGGAGGAGTACGGAGGATTTGCTCCGGCGCCTATGGCTGCTGCCTCCGCAACTGCCGGCAATGCGAAACCTGCAGCAGGAGGAAACAATTCGGAGTCAGGAAAAGACGACACTTCATCTGACCTGAATCCGGAGAAAATCATCTATTCCGGGGATGCAACCGTTGAAACTACGGAGTTTGATGCCACCATTTCTGCGTTGGAGGCAATGATTGACAGCTATGGCGGCTGGGTGGAGTCCAGCAGTGTCAATGGGGCGAAATACTCCAACATCTCCAGAGGAAACAAGACCAACCGCAGTGCAAGCTATACGGTACGTGTGCCGAACGAAAAGTTTAACGGTATGATGGGAGAACTCTCCTCCCTCGGGAACATTCCCTACAGCCATGTATATACCGAGAATGTAACAGCGCAGTACTATGACACGAAGGCACGCCTGGAAACCTATCAGGCACAGGAGAAGCGGCTGATGGAGCTGCTGGATAAGGCAGAAACCGTGTCGGATGTGATTGAAATTGAAAATGAACTCACAGACGTACGCTATCGGATTGAAAGCCTGCAGACCTCACTGCGCGGCTGGGACAGGCGCGTAAGCTGGTCTACCATCTCTCTGACGATCAATGAAGTGAGCGAGTATACTCCCACAAAAACGAAGACCTACGGCGAAAAGATTGCCGAAGCTTTCCAATATGGAATTGAAAACCTGGGTGAGGTCTTTGTTAGCTTTGTAGAAGCACTCCCGGTGCTGCTGTTCCTGCTGGTGCTGCTGATTGCCGTGATAGCAATCATCCGTGCAATCTTCTTTAATCCGAAACGGAGAGAAAAACGCCGGGCCAGAAAAGAAGCAAAAGCCGCAAAGAAAGCGGAGGAACAGGCAAAACCAGAATAAAAAAACCACATAGTTGAAAAAGCAGCGCAGGAAGAAGATTTTTTCCTGCACTGCTTTTTTCTATCGCTTTAAATTTTAGTCAGACGCTGCCGCCGGCGATGTGCATAGTACAGCAGCTCGAGAATACAGCAGCTGACCCAGCCAACCGGGTAGCCAAACCCCACAATACGAGGCGTGTTGGCGATGAAGTGTGTGACAACGTACAAATAGATCTGACGGAGGCCTACAAAAGTACAAAGCATGATGATCATAGGCCCACGGGAATCACCCCGTCCGCGCAGCGCTCCGGCCAACACGTGGTTGATGCAGTTGAACAGCAGAAATGCCACATTGGTGCGTATAAAGAGAACACCGTAGGAGATAACAGCGGGATCCGGAGAAAAAAGGCGAACGGCAGACGGAGCAAAGAGGATCAGCAAAGCGATAATGGCACCTGTGATACCACATGTCAGAATCAGAGCGGAGATCGTGCCGCGGTCGGCACGCCGTTCATTTTTTGCACCGACATTCTGGCTGACAAAAGTGGTGGCGGCCATAGCCATGCTCTGCATGGGCAGCATGATAAACTGATCAAGCTTGTTGTAGCTGCTCCAGCCTGCCATACAGTCTGACCCGAAGAAATTAATATAGCTCTGGACAAAGATATTGGAAAATGCCGTCAGCACGGACTGAACCGCAGCAGGCAGGCCAACGGCAACAATTCTGCGGAGAATCGGGAAATCCAGACGGAGTTCCCGCCAGCTGAGCCGATAGATATCTTTTGTTCGGGTCAGAAGCACCAGAATCAGCGTGCCGGAGAGAAACTGTGAAAGGATCGTAGCAATTGCAGCCCCGGCAATCCCGGTTTTCAGAACAATGACGAAATAAAGATCCAGAAGTATGTTCAGAATGCTTGTAAGGATCAGAAAATAGAGAGGGCGGGTGGAATCCCCGACGGCACGGAGAATGCCGCTGCCCATATTGTATATCAGCAGGCCGGAAATACCGCCGATATAGATTTTCAGATAAACGGTGGCATCCGCAAACACATCTTCTGGAGTACTCATCATCCGGAGAAACGGTTTAACAAGGAGTACCCCCACAATAGAGAAAATCAGGCTCAGCAGAAAGGTTGCGGCCATGGTGGTTTCAATGGCACGGTGCAGCTTTTCCATATCGCGTGCCCCGAAATACTGCCCGATCGTCACCCCTGCACCGATGGAAAAACCGTTAAAGAAAAACACCATCATGTTGGTGATCATTGTAGTGGAACCGATAGCGGCAAGGGCCTGTTTGCTCACAAAATTGCCGACAATGATCGAGTCAACCGTGTTGTAGAGCATCTGGAAAACATTGCCGAGCATGAGTGGGAGAGAAAAGAGCACCAGCTGCCCGAAAATCGGGCCGACTGTCATGTTCCGCGCTGTAGTTTTTTTCTGTTCCTGAAGTACCATTCCTATACCGGGCCCTTTCTCTTCTCAGGACGTCCTTACACCACAGGAAGCTGTGTATCAGGAATTCTAAAGCAAAAGGGAACGCCTGTCAAGCGCGCATTTTGCCTGAAAGAATGGAGAGATAGCAGGTTTCAGAAAAAAAGATTGTTATGCTTGTGCTGATATGGCATAATAGAAAAATCCGAAGGAGGATGAACGTTTATGAACAGGAAAATTGATTTCGACAGGAGCAATCTCTCCGTCTTCGCCTCCTATATCCGTCCGCATTGGAAAGCTTTTGTCCTTGATATGGTGCTTTCGCTTTCCATTGCCCTGGTGGATCTGATTTTTCCCTATATGACAAGACATACCATGAACACGCTCCTCCCGGAAAAACTCTTTAAAACTTTTTTCCTGGTTATGGGGCTTCTGTTTGCCTGTTATCTTTTGCGGGCATGGTTTCAATACCTTGTTACGATTATCGGTCACCGCATGGGCACGCTTGTCGAGGCAGATATGCGCCGGGATGTCTTTCAGCATATGCAGTCACTCTCCTTTTCGTTTTTTGATCGAAACCGGACCGGGGTGCTGATGGCACATGTGACCAACGACCTGTTTGAGATTGTGGAGCTTGCCCATCACGGGCCGGAAAACCTTCTGATTTGCGGAGTGACGCTGATCGGAGCGTTGATAATACTTTTTACCATCAATGCAAAGCTGACATTAGTGCTGCTGGTGCTTCTGCCGATCTGTGTTCTGTTTTCCATTCGGCAGAGATTGAATATGCAGCAGGCGAACAGAGATGTGAAGGAGAAAACAGGGGAGATCAATGCAGCGATCGAAAGTGGCATCTCCGGGATCCGAACTTCAAAAGCTTTCGCGGCGGAAAAAGCCGAAGATGAAAAATTTGACCGTGCCAATGAAGCGTTTAAGAAAAGCAAAGTGCGCTATTATCGGGCGATGGGTTTATTCAATGCGGGGATTGAAGCAACTGTGGGCATCATGCAGGTGGCGGTCGTCAGCTTCGGCGGCCTGCTGATCATGCGGGAAGAGCTTGGCTTTGTCGACCTGCTCACGTTTACCCTCTATGTGTCCGCCTTTACCACACCGATACGGAAACTTGTGCAGTTTATGGAAGTGTATGCACAGGGAAGTGCTGGTTTTGCACGTTTTGTGGAACTGATGCGCACAAAGCCGGATATTTCCGATGCACCGGACGCAGAGGATCTGCAGGATGTAAAGGGAGATATTCGCTTCGAACATGTAAGCTTTTCCTATCTGGAAGGAATTCCCGTTCTGGAGGATATCCAGCTCCACATTGCCCCGGGGGAGACGTTTGCACTGGTTGGGATGTCAGGCGGAGGAAAAACGTCCATCTGTCATCTGATTCCGCGCTTTTATGATGTGACCGAAGGCTCGGTGCAGATTGACGGAAAGGATGTCCGCTCCCTAACGCAGGAGAGCCTGCGCAGGAATATCGGCATCATTCAACAGGATGTATTCCTTTTCGCGGGTACTATTCTAGAGAATATCCGTTACGGGCGTCCAGATGCAACAGACCGTGAAGTGGTGGAAGCAGCGATTCAGGCAGAAATCCATGAAGAGATTCTGCACATGCCCGACGGATATCAGAGCTTTGTTGGGGAGCGGGGCGTTGTGCTCTCCGGCGGTCAGAAGCAGCGGATTTCCATTGCCCGGGTATTTCTGAAGAATCCGCCGATTCTGATTCTTGATGAGGCGACTTCCGCATTGGACAGTGTAACGGAGCAGAAGATCCAGCAGAGCCTTGATCGGCTGAGCAAAGGAAAGACCTGTGTAGTGATCGCGCACCGGCTTTCTACGATCCGCAATGCGGACCGGATTGCGGTGATTGAAGACAAGCATATCGCAGAACAGGGAACACGCGCTGAACTGCTGGCACTGGGAGGGGCTTATGCTGCCCTCGAAGAGGCGCAGAAAACAGAGTAACCAAAAAGAAAAATTCAAAACAGATGAATTTTTATTGACAATCAGGAGGGTATTGTTATATCATGTATCCTACTCTGACGGGGGAGAATCTGTTCCTCTGCAGAGGAGGCCTGTTTTTCGTTCAAATGCCTTCGGGCTTTTGAAATATAACCATCTTTTTATTTAAGGAGAAAAGAACATGAAGAAGATCGCAAGACTGTTTGCTGTCGTTCTGGCAGTGGCAATGTGCCTGTGCTGCGTCGTAAGTGCGAGCGCAGAGACCGTGCTGCAGTTCGGCACAACCGTTAACGAGCAGGATTCTTTCCAGGTCGCAGCTGAAAAGTTTGCCGAGCTGGTCAAAGAGCGCACCGGTGGTGAATATGTAATTGAGATTTACCCCAACGGCACTCTGGGCGGCGAAGCAGACATGCTCGAGAGTATGAGCATGGGCATGCTGGACATGGGCATTATCACTGCCGGCCCGTTCGTCAACTACTCTGCTATGATGGGTGTGCTTGATATGCCGTTCCTGTTTGCCAACGGCGAAGAAGCATACAAGATTCTTGACGGTGAAATCGGCCGTGAGCTGCTCGATACACTGGAAGAAGCAAATCTGAAGGGCCTTGCCTATGCAGAACGCGGATTCCGCAACATCACGAACTCCGTAAAGCCTGTTTCCTGCGCTGCCGATGTTGAAGGCCTGAAACTTCGCGTGATGGAGAACGAAGTCTACACAGCTACTTTCAAGGCACTGGGCGTCAATGCTGTTCCGATGAACTGGCAGGATACCCTGACTGCTCTGCAGCAGGGCACCGTGGAAGGCCAGGAGAACCCGATCAACGTTATCTGGTCTTACAAAATGTGGGAGTACAACCAGAAGTACGCAGTGCTTGACCGCCACTCCTACTCCACTGCAATCATTACGATGAGCCTGGATCTCTTCAACAGCCTGGATGAGGCAACACAGGAGATCTTCCTCGCATCCGCTCAGGAAGCAGCAGAATATGAACGCGCATGGGTTGCCGACAAGGAAGCCGGCCAGCTCCAGGAGATCAAAGACAACGGCATTGAAGTTGTTGAAGATCCCGATGTCAACTCCTTCCGTGAAGCCGTGAAGGTGGTTTACGATGCATATCCCCAGTACGCAGACTATATCGCCCGCATTCAGGCTGAGCTTGCGTAAGCAATTCCTGTAATACCATTTTCTGATTATTATTCACAGGGCATTGAGTACTGCTGGTTCCGGCAGGCTCAATGCCCTGCTACCTGTACAATGGGAGTTGAGATTCAATGAAAGTCCTTCAAAAAATCGGCAGTGTGCTGGATGAAATCTGCGGGTTTCTGATTGTTATTATCATCGGCGCTATGGTAATTATCACAACAGCGCAGATTATCTGCCGCATATGGTTTACGGCACTGTCGTGGTCGGAAGAAGTTACACGCTTCCTTCTGATCTGGTCGACATTTCTTGGTGCAACATGTGTGTACCGGCGGGGAGGAAACATTGCCATTACGGCTGTGCAGGGTCTGTTTCCTGAGAAAGCGCAGAAAGTGCTTCGAATCCTGGTCCATGTTGTCTGCTTCTGCCTGTTTGCAGTATTGCTGTATTACGGAGTCAAGTATTGCAACAAGCAGGTGCGTACTGCGGCTGCTTTGCCGATCAAGATGAAATACATCTATATGTGTCTCCCGATCGGGCTTGGGATCTGTATGTACCACGCATT
Source organism: Oscillospiraceae bacterium (assembly GCA_017406005.1). Lineage (GTDB taxonomy): Bacteria > Bacillota > Clostridia > Oscillospirales > Oscillospiraceae > Limivicinus. Next base: position 38,575 of record JAFQZI010000053.1, read on the forward strand.
TGTCATGACACTGGAAGAGCTCTTCCCGCAGAAGGAGGCGTAAATATGGGTCTGATTCTTTTCTGCGTTTTTATTGGCCTTCTGATCATCGGCGTTCCGGTTGCCTTTTCGATCTGCACGGCAGCGGGAGTGACGGTTCTATCCGGGCTCGGCCAGGCAAAGCTGTTAATCCTGATCCAGCGCATGTTTGAGGCGTGCAACTCCTTTTCCCTGATAGCCGTACCTTTCTTCATCCTTGCGGGAGATCTTCTGTCCAAAGGCAAGATTTCCAAACTGCTGGTGGAGTTCTGCGAATCTCTGCTCGGTATGATTCGGGGCGGGCTTTCTGTCGTTTCAGTGCTTGCAGGGATGTTCTTTGCGGCTATTTCGGGATCCGGCGCTGCAACGACGGCAGCTGTCGGCGGCACGCTTGTACCGGAACTGAAACGCCGCGGATACCCTGAAGCTTCCGCTGCAGCTCTGATTGCTGCTGCAGGTACTATCGGAGTCGTAATTCCGCCGTCAGTCCCGATGGTGCTGTATGCGGTCATTGCGGAAGAGAGCGTCAACCGCCTTTTCAAGGCGGGGTTCATTCCGGGAGTCCTGATGGGAACTGCGCTGATTGCGATTGCACTTGTTCAGGCATATCGGGAAAATTATCCCAAAGGAACAGGTTTTTCCTGGAAAAACGTTGCAAAGTCTTTTCTCAAGGCAATTCCCGGAATCCTGATGCCCCTGATTATTCTGGGCGGTATCTTTTCCGGTTATTTCACGCCTTCTGAAGCAGCGGCAGTTGCGGTAGTATATGCGGTCCTGGTGTCTGCGTTTATCTATCGGGATCTAACGCTCAAGAGTCTCTATGAAATCATGAAGGGCTCTGCCCGCACCAGTGCAGTTATCATGATTATTATTGCCTGCTCCGGACCGTTCGGCTGGGTTCTGGCAAACTGGAAGATCCCTGAGGCAATTGCAGGAGCAGTGCTCTCCATTTCACAGAACAAATATATCATCATGCTCCTGATCTCTGTGATTATCCTGATAGCCGGCGTGTTCATGGAAACATCCTCTGCCATTATTATTCTGACGCCGGTATTTCTCCCACTTGTCCGTGCTCTGGGCGTGTCTACACTGCATTTCGGTATTCTGTTTGTGGTTGGCATCGCCATCGGCATGATTACACCGCCTGTTGCCATCAACCTTTTTGTTGCCACTGGCATCACAGGGCTTCCGATTGAGAAAATTGCGAAGGCGGTAATACCCTATCTGATCGGATTGATCATCGTATTCTTGTTTATTGTGTTTTTCCCGTTGTTCGTTCCCGGTCTGCTGTAAATCGGCTGCCGAATACCAGATGAAATAAACAAAAAATGGAGATGAAAATAATGCAGTCTGACCTTATTAAAAAAGGAGTGGAGCGGGCACCGAACCGCAGCCTGCTGTATGCACTCGGTTATACCGACGAAGAAATCCGCCGCCCTCTGATTGGCGTGGTAAGCTCCTTCAACGAAATTATTCCGGGCCACATGAATCTCGATAAAATCGCAGAGGCCGTCAAGGCCGGTGTTTCCGCTGCAGGCGGCACGCCGATTCTGTTCCCGGCCATTGCCGTATGTGACGGTATTGCTATGGGGCACATCGGAATGAAGTATTCTCTCGTTACGAGAGATCTGATCGCAGATTCTACGGAGGCAATGGCTATTGCCCATCAGTTTGACGGGCTTGTCATGATTCCGAACTGCGATAAGAACGTTCCCGGGCTTCTGATGGCGGCTGCCCGCCTGAATATCCCGACTATTTTTGTTTCCGGCGGACCGATGCTGGCCGGACATCTGAAAAATGGCAAACGGAGCTGCCTGAGCCACATGTTCGAGGCTGTCGGCGCCTACTATGCAGGAACACTGGATGAAGAAGGTGTGCGTGACTACGAAGAGAACGCCTGCCCCTCCTGCGGATCCTGCTCGGGCATGTATACTGCAAATTCCATGAACTGCCTGACGGAAGCAATCGGTATGGCGCTGCCGGGCAACGGAACAATTCCTGCACCTTATTCCGCAAGGCTTCGGCTTGCCAAGCATGCAGGAATGAAGATTATGGAGCTTGTTGAAAAAAATATCCGCCCGCGCGACATCATGACCCCTGCTGCTTTCCACAATGCGGAAACAGTGGATATGGCTCTGGGCTGCAGCACCAATACCATGCTGCATCTTCCGGCAATTGCTCATGAGGCCGGTGTGGAGATCAACCTCGACACGGCCAACACCATCTCAGCCAACACCCCGAACCTCTGCCATCTCGCTCCGGCAGGCGATACCTTTATGGAGGATCTGGATCAGGCTGGCGGTGTCTATGCCGTTATGAATGAACTGACGAAAAAAGACCTGCTTGATCTCAGCGTTATGACGGTTACCGGGAAGACGATGGGAGAAAATCTTGCGGGAGCCAAAAACCTTGATCCCGAGATTATCCGCCCGATTGATGCGCCGTATTCTGCTTCCGGCGGCATTGCAGTGCTGCGCGGCAACCTGGCACAGGACGGCTGTGTGGTAAAGCAGTCTGCTGTTGCACCTGAGATGATGGTGCATGAGGGACCTGCCCGTGTGTTTGATTCCGAAGAAGATGCCATCACTGCCATTTACGGAAAGCAGATCAACCCGGGCGATGTAGTCGTAATTCGTTATGAAGGGCCGAAAGGAGGCCCCGGCATGCGTGAAATGCTGAACCCGACCTCGGCAATCGTCGGCATGGGGCTTGGCTCCAGTGTGGCACTGATTACTGATGGACGCTTCTCTGGCGCGACGCGAGGCGCATCCATCGGGCATGTCAGCCCGGAAGCTGATGCAGGCGGCACCATCGCACTGGTACAGGACGGGGATCTTATTGCGATTGATATCCCCAACTGCAAAATTGAGCTCAAGGTTTCTGATGAGGAACTTGCTGCTCGCAGAGCAAACTGGGTATGCCCGGAGCCGAAGATCAAGACCGGATATCTTGCCCGCTATGCAAAGCTGGTCAGTTCTGCAGACAAGGGAGCTATCCTGCAGTAATATCCCCGGGAAACTGCTCTTATAAAGCAAAAGAAAAGGACAAAGGCCGAAGTTGGCTTTTGTCCTTTTGCTGTTTGAGGATGTGAAGATTACGAATGCTTTTTTACAGAGCCGGATTTCTTTACCAGTAGTACCCCTGTCAGCAGCAGGAGCGGGAAAATGATACCGGCAAGAATTCCGCGTTTCAAGTCATCCCCCAAAGCGCTGGAAACCATACCGACAAGCGTCGGACCGCCGGAGCAGCCAACATCCCCGCCGAGTGCGAGCAGAGCAAACATGGCTGTGCCGCCGCGTGGCAGAGAGGCGGATGCTTTGCTGAAGCTACCCGGCCACATAATACCCACCGACAGCCCGCAAACTGCGCAGCCGATCAGGCTGATAACGGGAGAGGGAGAAAGCGAGATGCAGAGATACGAGAGGATACAAAGCAGGCTGCTGCCGATCATAAAGCGGTTCAGATCGATCCGGTCTCCGTATCTACCGTAAAAGGCACGGGCACTGCCCATCAGGATGGCAAAAGCCATCGGGCCTGCAAGATCGCCGGCCGTTTTGGAAATGCCCAGCCCCTTTTCTGCAAAGGTGGATGCCCATTGGCTGACTGACTGTTCACTGGCACCGGCGCAGATCATCATCACGAGAAACAGCCAGAACAGTTTTTCACGAAAGAGTTCCCTGAGGCTCATGCCGGTTTCCCCTTCTGCCAGCAGCGGAGCAATAGGAACCCTAAAAAACACAAACATATTGGCGAGTGGAATAAGCGCCCAGATCAGAGCCATAATCTTCCAGTGGGCAATACCGATTGTTGAAAAAAACAGTGTAGAAATTACCACAACGCCTACATGCCCCCAGCAATAGAAAGAGTGCAGCATGCTCATGGCTTTTTCTTTGTTCTCGGAAGGGCAGGCTTCTACAACGGGGCTGACGACAACCTCCAGCAGGCCGCCGCCGATTGCATAAACGATAACGGCACACAAAATGCCGGCAAAGGGATCTTGAAATACTTCCGGAAGGATTGTCAGAAGAGCCAGACCTGCAGCTGAACAGGCGTGGGCAAGGATCATGGATGCCCGATAGCCGATCCTGTCCACAAAAGAGACGGACACAAGATCTACCAGAAGCTGCACGGCAAAGTTGATGGTTACCAGAAGGGTGATTTTCGAAAGAGGAATCTGATAGCTGCGCTGAAAGGTCAAAAACAGGAGCGGAGCAAAATTATTGACGATAGCCTGAACAATGTAACCCACAAAGCAGGCGATTATTGTCTTGTTATAATTCTTTTCCATAGGAATCCTCTCAGAAAGAATGTTGCCGCTACTATAATACAGGCACTTTCAGAATGCAAGGAAGAAAGCGAACAAAAAGCTTGCGTGATAGAAAAACAGCTTGCAATTCGTAGAAAAATCATGCAATATTACAGACAGAATAGATCAGGGAAAGAAGATGAAAGTAGAATGAAAGGTTATCAACCGAAGGATGAAAATAGTGGTGAGGACTCTGAAAACCTGAAAAAGAAATCTACAAGGGTTCCGAACGAAAAAAGACCGGAAAATAATAAACTTGTGAATACCGATGTGGATTTATTGACAAAAAATATTCCCCGCCTTTCCATGAGTGAGCTTCTGGATGCATATGATCTGAAGAGCCTCAAAGGAATAGCACAAAGGCTTTCTTTGCCCGGTTATACAAATATGAGAAAAGCTTCTCTTGTCAGAGAACTCTCTATACTTCTGCTGGAACCGGTTATTATCCGAAAAGATTTCTATTTTCTGGACGATAAAGATCTACAGTTTTTTGAAGAGGCAAATTCCTCGGACGAGGGATTCTATCCGATTTCTCAAGAGCAGAAAGATACATTTTTAAAGCTGGCTTATTTTGGGTATGCTTTTTTCACCAGAGGTCAAATGCGGGTGAGAATTCCAAAGGAGCTGAAGGAAATTTATCCCCTTGCCAACAGCGAAGCATTTCGGGAGAAACGCAGCAAGATTCAATGGATCATGAAAATCATGAACGAAATCGTTCCGATTTACTACGGGGTGATCCCTCTGCAGCAGTTTAGCAGGCTCTGCCGGAGAAAAGACAGTCCTGCGTTGAAGCCGGAAGAAGTGCCTACATTGGCAAAACAGATTCCGGACAGGTATACGGGATCTTCTGTGGAGGGAGATTTTGTTGTCTCTGACTATTACAGGTTGCATGAAAAAGACAAAAAGGAGCTGCTTGCCCTTCAGGGAGAAAAACCGTTTTATATTATGCGGCAGAAGGAACTGGAAGAGTTGATAGCTTATGGTTATCCTGTGAAAGAATTCTGGCATAATCGACTTAAAGCACTACTGATGGGACAATGGAAGACTTCGGAAAAAGAAGCAGAATTGATCCTGGCAGAGATTCATCGGGAAGTTGCGTTGGGCGGAAGAGTTCAGGATATTATTGATTTCCTGAAAGACTTTGATTTGAAGAAAAACGAGCTGAATGATTATATGCAGCTGTTTCAAAACATTATAAACAACTCTCCCTGTATGATTAACCGAGGCTATACGCCGGATATGCTGGCAGGAAAATAAAACTATAACCAGTGAGGAATTGTTTATGAAGAGCATTCCGAATCAGATACAGAAAATTCTGGATGAGAAATACAGCCTACTGCTTGCAATCGATGGGAGATGCGGCTGCGGGAAAAGCAGCTTGGGGGCAGAGCTGGCAGAATGCCTTGATGCGAATCTCTTTCATATGGATGATTTCTACCTGCCGTTTCGACAACGAGTAGAGAACTGGCAGGAAATACCGGCAGGAAACATGGATCTGACCCGTTTCCTTACAGAGGTGCTGGAACCGGCGTTAAACGGACAGGAGATCCTGTACCGTGCGTTTTCCTGTCCGCAGAGAAGGTATCTCCAGGAAAAACGACTCCCGCCTAAGAGAGTCAACATTGTCGAGGGGAGTTATTCCCAGCACCCGTTTCTGGCAGACGCCTATGATGTAAAGCTTTTCGTTACGGCAGAAAGATCCATCCAGGAAGCACGCCTTCAGGCAAGGGAAGGCGATCATTATAAGGCTTTCGAAGAAATCTGGATCCCGATGGAGGAGAACTATTTCCGGCATTTTTCTATTGAGAACAATGCCGACTGTATCATCCGAACAGACGTGACGCCTCCCACCTGGGAATGGAAGAACACAGAGGAAGAATAATCAAAGATGAAAGCAAGGCTGCCCGCACTAAACCGTCAGCCTTTTTAATGCAGAACGCACAGACTGAAAAGCAGATTAGAAATCAATACAAATGCTGTTAAATACCTGGAGATCCTCCATAAGAGGAAGCTTTCCTTTCGCGATGCCGATTCTTCTTTCCTCGCCGGTTTCGAAAGGTACTATTTTTGCAGCAGGTTTGCCATTGCGCATAATAACAATATACGCTTCCTCTTTTGATTCAACCGCAGAAACATATCTGGAAAGATTTGTCTTTGCTTCGAACATACTGACAGCCATCATGAAAACTACTCCTTCGCCAACTTGTTAACTACAATATAGTGTAACAGAATGAAAAGGTCAAGGCTTAAAACGGGAAGCTGGGTGGAGGATAGAGGAGGCTGAATATAGAACTTCGCATAGGGAGAACATAGACGAAAACTTTTCTATAGAAAGTTCTGGAATCTGCTTCCGTCATCCTCCACCTGCGGGAGGGGATAGGGAACGGGTAAAGCGGTCGTGGGAAATATAAACACGATTAGACAGAATTAGACGAAATTATACGAGATTATAAATGTGTTATGTGTTATTATTACAATAGCAAAAAAATGTAGACACGATATTACATGCTGTTTTCATGCAATTTTCATCCCCTTTTCAGATTGCATGCAGTTAAAATAAAAGATATAATGTAAACTGAAGAAAAGTCGGACGAATCCTGACTGATTCGGATTGATCCGAACTGTTCCGACCTGATCCGACCCAACCCGATCTGATCCGCCCCAATCCGCCCGAGACCGGACGCGTATTATGTGATATTATTAGAATGGCAGAATAATGAGAAGATAATATTTCGACTGCGCACATATTTTTGTATCGCTTTATATATTCCCTCGTACTAATTTGTATGCGCTTTGGTAGTTGAGTCTATAAGGCAATATATGTATAATGTAAACTATCAAAAAGTATACACTGTAATATTTTATTCGAATTCGGACTGTTCCGGATTAAAGTGGACTGAGGTGAACGAGACCGGACATATATTATGTGATATTATTAGAATGGCAGAATAATGAGAAGACGGAATATCTCCGCCTTCTTTTTTTATGCGCATTCTCTGGAATGAAGTTTTTCGGACTCGCTGGAACATAAAAAGGTGGTGTTCAAAATGCAGAAATAAGATCATAGTAAAAGAAGAAAACCTGAATTTGTGCAGAAGACGGAGAACATCTGTCTTCTTTTTTACGGAGGTGACAGCTATTTTCACACTATATGCTTCTTCTTTCACAGGAGAGGCAAGAAACAATGTATACGCACAGAAGATTGAGGTTTCCGATGAGACATCTCTTCGGCAGGCAGTCAGTCATGATTATGTCGCAGCGGAATATGCGGAGGGGAGCAGAAGAAAGGAAGGGTTTCTCCGCTCCGACTGTCTGATGATGGACTGCGACAACGACCATTCCGAGCAGCCAAATGACTGGGTGACGCCGGATGATGTGGCTGCCAGCTTCCCGAATGTAGCTTTTGCTGTCCACTTCAGCAGAAACCACGGGAAAGAAAAACACGGTCGATGTGCACGGCCACGCTTTCATGTGCTGTTTCCGATTGAAGAGATTTGTGGAGCAGAAGAATACGCAGAACTGAAGAAAAAGGTACTTATGTATTTTCCTTTTTTCGACGATCAGGCACTGGATGCAGCAAGGTTTTTCTTCGGAACCCCGGATCCTGCCGTAGAAATCCACCGGGGAGAACTTACCCTTACGTCATTCCTGCGACAGGCTGTATCTGCAAAGAGCGAAGTAAAACAGAGGCTGATTTATGAAGGCAGCAGAAATGCCACGCTGTTTCATTTCGCCTTGCAGGTGCTGAAGCGATACGGGAAGTGCGAACGGTCTGAAGAACTGTTTCGGAAGGAAGCTGCGAAGTGTGTACCGCCCCTGCCCGAGAAGGAAGTACAAACCATCTGGAAAAACGGGCTTGGCTATCTGGAAAAAATGCAAAATCAGCCCGGATATATCCAGCCGGAAGAATTTGACGGATTGAAGAAAGCGGGCTATCTGAAACCGGGGGATTACTCGGATATCGGGCAGGCAAAAATTCTCGCAGAGAACTACCGGGAGGAGCTGCTCTATACCGATGCAACGGACTATCTCCGCTATAACGGCTCTTACTGGTCGGAATCCCGGCAGGGAGCTCCGAGGACGATGGAGGAGTTCCTCGATCTGCAGCTTGCCGATGCTGAGGACTGTATGGCACTCGCAGCAGAGAAACTTGAAACGATGGGCTTTTCTTCCGAAGAAATCCGGATCGGAGGCAAACAGATCAAAGAGCTGGGAGGGGATGCATGGCTGGAGATGGAATCCGCCCTTGCTTACCGAAAGTTTGTTATGCGCTACCGGGATATGCGGTATGTCTGCTCAACATTGCAGGCCGCAAAACCGATGCTGGAAGTGGATCTCGCAGAACTCGACAGAGACGGATTTCTTCTCAACACGCCGGGACAGACGTATGATTTGCGGGAGGGCCTGAACAATCAGAAGGAACCTCAGGCTTCCGACTATATCACGAAGCAGACTCTCTGCAGCCCGGGGGATCAGGGATCTGAGCTCTGGGCCAAAGCGCTGGACACTTTTTTCTGCGGAGATGGAGAACTGATGGAGTATGTGCAGCAGATCGTAGGTTTAGCAGCGATCGGCAAGATCTATCAGGAAGCGCTGATCATAGCCTACGGAGAGGGACGAAACGGCAAAAGCACATTCTGGAATACCGTCTCGCGAGTCCTCGGAACCTACAGCGGAACGTTTTCGGCAGATGCTCTCACCGTCGGCTGCAAACGGAATGTAAAACCGGAAATGGCGGAACTGAAAGGAAAGCGTCTGGTCATAGCAGCGGAACTGGAGGAAGGGATGCGGCTCAACACATCCATGATCAAGCAGCTCTGTTCCACCGATGACATCACTGCAGAGAAAAAATACAAAGATCCTTTCCACTTTACACCGACGCACACCCTGGTGCTCTACACCAACCATCTGCCGAAAGTGACTGCCTCGGATGAAGGAACCTGGCGCAGGCTGATCGTTATCCCTTTCCACGCGCGGATCCTGCCTTCAGAGGATGTCGGCAACTACAGCGACTATCTGATAGAAAATGCGGCACCGGCGATTATGAAATGGATCATCGAGGGGGCACAGAAGGTTATTTCAAACCACTTTCGTCTGGAGCTGCCGGCCTGTGTCAGGGAAGCAATCCACCGATACAGGGAGACGAATGACTGGCTGTCGGCTTTCCTGCAGGAATGCTGTGAGATCGGTGAAGAATATCGGGAAAAATCCGGAGACGTCTATCAGGAATACCGGGGCTACTGTATGCGTACAGGAGAATATCCAAAACGCTCGCAGGATTTTGTTGCAGCGCTGGAACTCGCCGGATTTACCAGAAAGAAAACCAAACAATGTAATTATATTAATGGACTGAGGCTCAAGGAGGGCTTCAGAAAGGAGGAAGAATATGCCTAAAAACAAAAAACTGGAACTTGATTATTATTTCTGCAGCTACGGCAACAAGGATGCAGATGATTTCATTTGCGATGTCCTAAGTTGGAAAGACTATAAAACATTTATGAAGCTATACAACAGTCCGGACAACGGGATAGATTTTTTCCTTCCGGATGTGGCATTTGTCAGAGAGGAGGGTGCCCACAGCGGAGATACGCGAAATATCACGATGAAACGGTATTTCGATAGGATCACCTATTATGAGTCTGAATTAGGCTGACAAAGGTGCAAAACGGCATCCGGAGTTGTATCCGGATGCCGATAGCCTCTAAAAGCTTTGTTTTATTTCCCGTCCGGAAAGCTGGTGAAGAAGGTGTGTTCTTCTTCCGGCAGCCCGGATTTTTCTTTTTCCGCCTGAATAGCGCGGATCAGAAACGCCATGTTCCGGGCAAGGTTCCGCATGGTCTGCAAGCCTTCCAGATCTTTTTTCACATCTTCGGCGGAGAAACCGTGAACCTGATTCCAGTAAGTGCTGGAGACAACCGGCATACCGGAAATGGTGAAATACTTGTTCAGCACATCAAAGGAAGCCGTATTCCCGCCGCGGCGGCAGCTTACCACGGAAGCGCCGACTTTCATCTGCTTAGGGAAGTGGGTGCTGTAGAAGAGCCTGTCCAGAAAAGAGAGAAGAGCCCCGTTGGGAGATCCATAATAAACCGGGCTGCCGATGACCAGCCCGTCGGCACTTTCAAACTTCGGTGCGACTTCGTTGACAAGATCATTAAAAATGCATTTGCCGGATTCTCTGCAGCTGCCGCATGCGATGCAGCCCCGCGTATTCTTTTTGCCGACCTGGATCAATTCTGTTTCAATGCCTTCTCTTTCCAACGTTACAATTATTTCGTTCAGTGCTGTGGCAGTGCACCCGCTCGCTCTGGGGCTGCCGTTTAAGACCAATACTTTTGCCATAGTACTCAATCTCCTTACTTGTCAAAATATTATAATGACTATACCGATATTACAGCTTCTTCAGAGCATTATAACCGCCTTCGAGAAAAGTTAAAAGAACCTTTTGTACGTTGTACCATGAATCGTCTTTTTTCCAGCCCATTGCCCGGTTGACTTCAAATGCACCCATGATGGCAAAGAGAAATAGTTTGTCAGCCTGTTCAGACGAGATTCTGTAGTTTTTACAGAGCCAGGAAATGTTGGCGTCCCGTTCTTTGCGATATATACGCATAATAATGTACTCAGAGACAAAAGCATCTTTGAAAAGCACCTTGTACTTCGGATTATCCGCGACCCGTTGGCACACAGGAAGAAGATCCATATACGGCTCCAGTGCAGATGGTTCTGTACTCTTCCGCATTTTTTCTGCAAGCTGAACAATACTCGAAATTCCATCAGTCTTTGCCCGTTTTGTAGCGTTGATGGCATCGTCGGCAAGCTCGTCGACCACATCGGTCAGCCCAGTGTAATGCGTATAGAAAGTTGCCCTCCCGACGCCGGCTTCCCGGCAGAGGGAGGAAACGGTGATGTAGTTGAATGCCGTTTGGGATAGAAGCTCAAGCATTGCCTCTTTTACAGCGGTTTTTGTAATCAGGGTCCGTTTATCTGCCATTAGACTCCTCCACTTTTGTTTTTAATAATATTATAGACAGTTTTTCAGAACTTGTCTACCATTTACAAAAAAATCAAAATGTGTATTGGCTTTTCCTTTTGTATTTTGGTAGTGTTGTATCAGAAAAACCCGGCAATTCGGGAATAAAAGAAAGGAAATCTACCATGATCTCATTTGAAATGGAAGACCTGATCGGCGTGCTGCAAGGACTCACCCCTTACTTCATCGCCATCGGCGCAGCACTTATTGCTGCTATTGTCATTACAGTTGCAGTGAAGAAGCTGCCTCAAGCAAGAAAGAAATTTATCCGTGGCGAAACCTGGATGACAGCCTTGCTGGCTATCATAATTGTGATCAATCTGATCTGTATCGGACCAATGTCTGCCCTGCTGAATCTTGTCGGTGCTGCACCGACTCCGACGGTTGTCTCTGAGGAGCTGGCAAAGCAAGCTTCTGCCAATGCACTGAAGATTGCAGAAGAAGGCTTCGTTTTGCTGGAAAATGAGGACATCCTACCCCTAACAGATACTAAAAAGGTTAACCTCTTCGGATGGGCATCCACTAACCCGATTTATGGTGGGGCGGGCTCTGGCGGTATAAACGACCTGTATCCGAAAGTGAGCCTGATCGAAAGTATTCAGAATGCCGGCTATGAAGTAAATCAGGAGCTGATTGATTTTTATCTTGGTTATGCAGAGAGCCGCGCTGCGGTTTCTATCACATCACAGAACTGGAATCTTCCCGAGCCTCCGATTAAAAACTACAGTGATGATTTGATTGCGAATGCAAAGGACTTCTCCGATACAGCTGTTGTTGTAATATCCCGCCTTGCCGGTGAAGGCCACAACGACATTCCTCAGGATATGTCAACCTGTGAGATTTACACAGATAACTCTGAAGATTATTCCGACTGGGATGAAGGCATGCATTATCTCCAGCTCAACAACACCGAGAAAGACATGGTCAGGCTGGTGTGTGACAACTTTGAGAATGTCATAGTCGTCTATAATGGTGCATATGCCTTTGAGCTCGGCTTTGCTGAGGAGTATGAGCAGATTAAGGGTGTGATCTGGGCAGCCGGGCCGGGCAACGTGGGCTTTACGGCACTCGGGGAGATCATAAATGGCACCGTGAATCCCTCCGGCAGAACCAACGATACCTTTGTCTATGACATGAAGCAGACTCCATATTGGCACAATGCTGAGAAGCGGGATTATACCAACATGGTGCATATGACAGTAGAAGGGATGAATGCCGGTGTTCCTACAAACTATTCTCCCTCATTTATCAACTATGTAGAAAACATATATGTCGGATATAAGTTCTATGAGACAGCCTATACGGAGGCTCTTCGCTATGCTGAAGAAAAGAAAGCAAACAATGTAGAAACGGAAAAAAGCGAAGAAACTGAACCAGCGGAAGAGGCACCGTTTTTCTTCGATTATGACAGCATTGTCCAATATCCCTTCGGATATGGCCTGAGCTATACTACCTTTACTCAGGAGATGTCCGATGTTCGGGAAGATGGTACAACTCTGAGCTTTGATGTCACGGTTACTAATACCGGAAATGTGGCAGGTAAAGACGTAGTGGAAGTTTATTTCAATCCACCTTATACGAACGGTGGAATCGAGAAAGCCAGTGCGAATCTCGTCCGCTATGAGAAGACCGGAATGCTGGAGCCAGGCAAGAGCGAGACAGTGACCATCACCTTCGATCTGGAAGATATGGCTTCCTACGATGAGAGCGGCAACGGCTGTTATGTCCTTGAAGCAGGGGACTATATCATCTCTGTCAAGGCGGACTCCCATGTCGAGCTCGACAGTAAAACCTACACGGTTGCTGAGACAGTTCGCTATGATGAATCCAATCCCCGCCCGTCAGATGACAAGGCAGCAGTAAATGTGCTGCAGGATGCACACGGTGTATACGAATATCTCTCTCGTAAAGACGGATTTGCCAACTATGTCACGGCAACGGCGGCACCAGTTGATTTGGATATGCCCGAACAGTATATCGAGGGCTACCATCTCAACTCCAACTACGACCCGACGAAATATATTAATCCGAATGATACCATGCCCACCCTCGGAGCAAAGAATGGTATCAAGCTTGCTGATTTGCGCGGGAAGGCTTATGATGATCCGATGTGGGATAAGCTTCTGGATGAGCTTAAAGTCGACGAGATGGCAGATATGATCGCCCTCTCCGGTTACCAGACACCGGCAATCCCCTCAGTCGGCAAGCTTCAGAACGTTGATTCCGACGGGCCAGCTGCCATCAACAACAACTTCACCGGCGGCGGGTCTGTAGGCTATCCGATCGAGGTTGTCATCACCTGCACGTGGAGCCATGAGCTGGCAGAACAGTGGGGCGAACTGATGGGCAAGATGGCAAAAGAATTGGGCTCAACCGGATGGTATGCTCCGGCTATGAATACTCACCGTTCCGCTTTCACCGCCCGCAACTACGAGTATTTCTCCGAAGACGGCGTGCTGGCAGGCTTCATGGCAGCCGATGCTGTCAAAGGCGCTTTGAAGGAAGGCGTTTATTCAACAATCAAGCATTTTGCTATGTATGACTGTAACGGCAAGATGGTCTGCGCCTGGGCGACCGAGCAGAGTATGCGCGAGATCTATCTCAAACCCTTTGAAATTGCTACCAAAGCAGTGGATGTGAACGCAGCTATGGAATCCTGGGCCTATATCGGCAACATCTGGGCTGGTGAATGCAGCGCTCTTAACAAGACGATTCTCCGTGACGAGTGGGGCTTCAGAGGATTTGTGGTGTCTGACTTCTTCCGCAACAACGGTCATGGCTTTATGAATGCCGACGAAGCACTGGCAAACGGTGTTGATGCAATGCTTTCCACCTTTGCCGGCGGGCCGAACCAGGTCACGGACAAGACAGCAGCTTCCAACGTAAAATATATGCGTGAAGCGACCCACAACATCTTCTATACCACAGTCAACAGCTGGGCTTATGACGAAGAACATACCCAGACCGGCATGCCGACATGGCAGAAGATTCTCGTCGGAGCAGATATCGCAGCAGGTATTCTTCTCCTCGGAGGAGCATATCTGATTTGGAAGAAGTATAAAAAGAGCAAATAAATTTGATTCCCTTCCTCGGGCTGCCCTTCGGTTCAGGGGCAGCCCACTTTTTCGATACAGAATAAGCCAAAAAACAAACCAAATACGAAAAAGACATTTACAAGAAACATGGGAACTGATAAAATCTTTGCAGAATCTTTCGAATATATATAGGAGGAAATGCTTTGAAACATGAAGATCTGATCCGGCAGATGACGCTGGAAGAAAAATGCCATATGCTCTCCGGGCGGGATTTCTGGCAGACCCAGAGTGTGAAGCGGCTCGGAATTGAAAACATGACGTTGTCCGACGGCCCTCATGGAATCCGCAAGCAGGAAGGAGCGGGAGACCAGCTCGGCATCAACGGCTCTCTTCCGGCGACCTGTTATCCGACAGCGGCCACCATGGCCAATTCGTGGGATCCCGCGCTCGGGGAAGAGCTCGGGCGTTACCTCGGAGAAGAGGCGGCCAGCCAGGATGTATGCGTCCTTCTGGGGCCCGGCCTCAACATTAAGCGCAACCCGTTCTGTGGGCGCAATTTTGAGTATTTCTCCGAAGATCCGTATCTTGCGGGGAAAATGGCTGCGGGTTATATCCGCGGTATTCAGGCAAACGGTGTTTCCGCGTGCCCGAAGCACTTTGCAGCCAATAATACGGAACTTCGCCGCATGGCGTCCGATTCGGTGGTCGATGAGCGCACGCTGCGGGAGATCTATCTCACCAATTTTGAAATCGCGGTTAAGGAAGGCCACGCCAAATCTATCATGTCCTCCTACAACATGGTCAACGGTGTTTATTCCAATGAAAATGCTCATCTTCTGCAGGAAATCCTCCGGGATGAATGGGGATTTGACGGCTTTGTGGTTTCCGACTGGGGCGGAAACAATGACTTTGTAGAAGGTGTACGGGCAGGCAGCCACCTGGAGATGCCCTCTTCCGGCGGGGATGGCCCGAACCAGCTCATGAAAGCCGTACAGGAAGGCCGCATTACCGAGCAGGAAGTGGATATACGCGTCGATGAGCTGCTGGATGTTATGCTTACTACGCGGAAAGCAGTGGATCCCCTCAAGGGCAAACCATTCGATGTGGACGCCCACCATGCATTTGCACAGAAGTGCAGCGAGCAGAGCATTGTTCTGCTGAAAAATGAGAATAATATTCTGCCGCTGAAGAAGGGCAGCAGAGTTGCCGTGATCGGAGAGTTTGCGCAGAAGGCCCGGTATCAGGGAGCAGGCAGCTCGGTTGTCAACTGCACGAAGCTGGATCACACTATGGATGTAATCGGAGAATTTGATCTGGATGTTGCCGGATTTGAACCTGGTTATCCGCGCCACGGTGAACCAGATGCGGAAATGCAGGCAAAGGCAGTGGAACTGGCGAAGAAGGCGGATATTGTGCTCCTGTATGTCGGTTTGGATGAAATCTCCGAGAGTGAAGGGCTTGACCGTTCCACGCTTGCTCTGCCGAAGTGCCAGACAGAGCTGATAAATGCTGTGACAGCAGCAAACAGCAATGTGATTGTTGTGATGTCAGCCGGGTCGTCGGTTGAGATGCCCTGGATTGACAAGGTGAAAGGGCTGGTGCACGGGTATCTCTGCGGGCAGGCCGGTGCAAAAGCTGTCCTGCGTGTGATCCTCGGAGAGGTCAACCCGTCCGGAAAGCTTAGCGAGAGCTACCCGCTGAAATATGAAGACTGTTCTTCTGCACCGTACTTCCCGGCGAAAGAACGCAGCGTGGAATACCGGGAAGGTCTTTACGTCGGCTACCGGTATTATAACACAGCAAAGGTTCCGGTCCTCTTCCCGTTTGGTTTCGGCTTGAGCTATACTTCTTTTGCCTACAGCGATCTGAAGGTTACGGAGAAAGAGGCAACCTTTACCCTGAAGAATACCGGAGCGGTTGACGGGGTGGAAATTGCCCAGCTGTATGTGCATGCAAAGAATCCCGGCGTCTATCGCCCGAACAGAGAGCTGAAAGGGTTTGCCAAGGTTTTCCTGAAAGCCGGCGAAAGCAAAGAGGTTACAATTGCGCTGGATGACAAAGCCTTCCGTTACTGGAATTGCAAAACCAACCGCTTCGAGATTGACGGCGGAGAATATGACATCGAAATCGGCGCTTCCGTGGAAGATATCCGGCTGACCGGAACAGTCACTGTGAAAGGAACGGATGCCCCGGCCTGTGAAGACCTTTCCAAGCTGCCAAGCTATACAAAGGGGGACATTAAAGCTGTCTCTGACGAGGAATTCCGGGAGCTGCTCGGCCATGAGATTCCAGACGGGAGCTGGAGCGGCACCATTCAGGCGAATGACGCAATTGCGCAGCTCTATTACGCGAAGAGCCTGAAAGCCCGCCTCGCCTGGAAAGTGATGACCAACATGCTCAATAAGAGCCTTGAAAAAGGCGAGCCGGATCTGAACATTACATTTGTCTACAATATGCCGATTCGTGCCATCGGAAAGATGACCGGAGGAATTGTCAGTCAGGAAATGTGCGACGGGATCCTGGATATCGTCAACGGTCATGCCGGAGGATTCTTCAAGGGCGTCGGGAAGATTGCGGGCGGATTTGCCAGACAGAAGGGCGTTTCAAAACGGCAAAAAGAGCTGGAATAAGGATAAGGATTACAGCACCATAAATAAAGTGCATCTGCAGGGAAATAACTCCCGGTGCAGATGCACTTTTGTCATTTTGTCAGGAAAGACTATTATGCGTCTTTCAGGGGTTGCACCCAAAGCTCACACGGCAGTTTTGGCTCTCTTTGACAGGAGATACTGCGCGGCGACGACAACTGCCATGACAGCAAACCCGATGATATCCGTTGAAGTGGTAGGAACCATCATCAGGAGGCCTGCAGCGACGAGCGCAGCGCGGAACAGCGGATTGATCGGCCGGAACAGATAACCGTTGAGCCCTGCTGCCACACCGAAGATGCCAATCAGAGAAGTTGCGACGACGAGGATAACCTGAACAGTCGTTGTGTCAACGAGCAGCATAGCCGGGTTCATGGCAAAGATGTAAGGCACAATGAAAGCCGCAATCGCCAGTTTGGAGGCATTGAAAGCCGTCTTCATCGGGGGAGCCTTTGCTATGGCAGAACCCGCATAGGCTGCCAGCGCGACAGGCGGAGTAATATCTGCCACGATACCGAAATAGAAAACAAAGAAATGGGCAGCGACCTGCGGAACACCGATGGTGATCAGGATAGGGGCACAGGTAGAGGCCATAATGCAATAATTCGCTGTCGTCGGCACACCCATGCCGAGGACGATGCAGCATAGCATGGTCAGCACGAGCGCAATCATGACTTTGCCGCCGGAGATGGTAACAACGGCGGTGATCAGCTTGGAAGCAAGGCCGGTCGAAGTGACGGACCCGGCTACAAGCCCTGCCATTGCGCAGGCAACTGAAACCGTAATGGCACTTTTGGCACCGGCTTCCAGCGCATCGATGAAGCGGGCGAAGGTGAGGTTGTCACTCTTATCCTGACTCTTGGTAGCAATGGTGACAAGATTATTATAGAGGCCGACCAGGATGGTGATGCCGATGGCCACGGCAGCGGAGAACTGCATCGTGCGCTTGTTGGTGGCAACCAGATAGACCAGAACAAACAAAGGCAGAAGCAGATAGATTTTCGGAAGCAGAGAACGCAGCTTAGGAAGTTCTTCTTTCGGGATACCTCGCAGCCCCAGCTTCTTTGCTTCCAGATGGACGGCAATATAGATTCCCGTAAAATAGAGCACGGCAGGTAAAATAGCTTTCAGTGCCACCTGGCCATAGGGGATGCCCATATACTCTGCCATCAGAAAAGCTGCTGCGCCCATAATCGGAGGCATGATCTGTCCACCTGTAGAAGCCGCAGCTTCCACTGCTCCGGCAAATTCAGGCTTATAGCCGGTTTTTTTCATCATCGGGATGGTAACAGAGCCGGTCGTAACGGTGTTGCCCACGGAAGATCCGGAAACCATGCCGCACAAAGCTGAGGAAATAACAGCCACCTTTGCCGGCCCGCCAGAGGAAGCACCGGCGATGGAATTGGCCAGATTGATGAAGAAGGCTGAAATTCCCGTCCGTTCCAGAAAGGCACCGAAGATAATAAACACGACAATGTATTTTGCACAGACGTTGATCGGGGTGCTCATGATACCTGTGGTTGTATAGAACAGGTCATAGATGACTTTACCAAATCGGACGTTTGCAAAAGCATAAACCAGCAAAGCACCGACAACGCAGAGGATAGGAATACCGACACATCTCCGGCAGAGCTCTATGTATGAGAGAATTGCTACGACGGCCATGACAACCATCTTCGGATCTTTTGTGACGCGGGCTGCCAGCTTAATGATAGAGTGGGCATTGATGGCACAATAGAAAAACGGAAGAGCCCCTATAACGAGCAGAACGATATCATACCAGGGGATGTAATTAGGGCGTACATGTTTTTTGCTGACAGGGTAATTGAGATAACCGAGAACCAGAATCAGGCCGAGGAACAGATTCAGTTTTTCCTCCGGCATCATGGTGCTGAACAAAGTAGCCCAGATGCAGTAAACAGAGAAAGCGGCACAGAGATACCGGTTGACCTTGGCCGGAGTTCCCTCCCAGATACGAACGTTTGATTCACGATCGTATTTTTTCATCAGTTCTTCTGCGCTGACAGCTTCGGAATCGGGTGTTTTCTTGGTCGTTGCCACGATTACTGGCTCCTTTTTTGCAGATTTTTTACAACGCTAAAAACCATGCTGCCCGCATCCGAAAAGGATGCGGGCTTGTCATGGTATAGAGAAAGCTTATCTTATACGAAGATTACTTGCCTTCTACCGTGATGCCCTTGTCAGCAAAGTACTGAACAGCACCGCTGTGGTAAGGAACACCGGCGAAGGAAGAAGCGAACTCAAGGCTCAGCTCATTGGCCTTGTCATGAACCTGTGCAATGGCATCCAGATTCTCAAAGACACCGCAGAGGAAGTTGTACACATCCACATCAGCCACATCATCAGCTGCGATGACAACTGCGCTGACAGCGACTGTGGTGGCGTCTTCCGGCATGTTGTAGGTTGCTGCCGGGATAACTGCCTTGGCATAGAACGGAGACTCAGCAATCAGTGCATCGATATGCTCATCATCCAGGCTGACAAGATAAACATTCTTTGTCGTTGCAAGAGAAGTAACAGCAGTGGTCGGAGCGCCTGCTACGATAAAGGCTGCATCGATCTGGCCGTCCTGCAGAGCCTCTGCACTGTCAGCGAAGGACTGGTAGGTGGGGCTGATGTCTTCTTCTGTGAGACCGTAGGCACCGAGAACGTCAATGGCGTTGAAGTAAACACCCGAGCCAGCAGCGCCGATGGAAACAGACTTGCCTGCCAGGTCCGCAACGGATTTGATATCCGGGTTCATCGTAACGATCTGAACCTGCTCCATGTACAGAGGAGCGACAATGGAGAAATTGGTGATAGCACCAAGATCTTCAAAGGAACGAACACCGGCATAGGCATAGGACAGAACGTCAGACTGGGAGAAACCAAGCTGTGCATCGCCCATATCCAGAGCGTCGATATTGGCCTTGGAACCACCGGAGGTGATTGCTGTGACGTTGGTGCTGGTTACTTCGCTGACCTTCTGTGCGAGAACGCCGCCGAAGCCGAAGTAAGTGCCTGCTTCACCGCCGGTTGTGAAGGTGAGCTTGGAACCGCCGTCTTTCGGGGCAGCATCTGCAAATGCGCCTGCAGCCAGTGCCATCACAAGGCACAGAGCCAGAACAACAGAAAGAATCTTTTTCATGATAAAATACCTCACTGTAAATGTATTTTGGGATACACGCACTATACCCTATTCGGAACCAAATGTAAAATACGGAAAAAGACATAAAATATCAAGTTTTTTGATAATTTATCTGTCTTTCGGCAAAAAATCAAAAATTTAAGAAACCGGAAACGATCGTTTTGTGAAAATTCAACATACCGGTTGCAAAAACCCATGTTTTGTTGGATAATACAAAAAAGAAAAAGGAGTGAGATTTATGAATCATAATAAACAGGATATAAAACTGATAGCCTTCGATTTGGATAATACGTTCCTGGACAGCAAAAAAAGAATCCCGGAGGAAAACCTGCGCGCATTGGAAAAAGCAGCAGAAAAGGGGATCGTTCCCGTGCCGGCTACGGGAAGGCTGTATGGCGGGCTTCCTGCAGAGCTTCGTGAACTGCCGTATTTCCGATATTACATTCTGATCAACGGGGCAAAGGTTTATGATGCTAAAGAAGATAAAGTGCTGTATGCAGCGGAACTGAGCAATGACCGGGCACTTTCTCTGTTTGCTCATGCCAGAGAGGTAGGCTGTTATTATGACTGTTATCTCCGGGATCAGGGGCTGATGGACAAGGCATCCTATGACAGTATCGATGAATTTGTTAGCGACAGGATTTATGCCGATTATATGAGGAGCATCCGAATGCCGATTGAAGATCTGGCTGATCTTGTCAGGCAGGATGGTGGGCCGGTGCAGAAAGTCCAGTATTTCTTTAAAGACATGGAAGAGCGGGCCCGACAGCTTTCGCTCCTGCCGAAGCTGTTTCCGGATATCATAGCAACCACATCGATGCCGATGAACATTGAGATTAACGCGGCCAATGCCAGCAAAGGTCCGGCACTTGCCCGGCTGTGCAGAGCTCTCGGGTTTACGGAAGAGAATGCTGTGGCTTTCGGGGACAGCACGAATGACCTTGATATGATAGAGACTGCCGGGATCGGCGTAGCCATGTGCAACAGTGAAAAAAGCGTACTCCGCGTTGCAGATAAAATAACCGCCTGCGACAACAACGACGCAGGCGTAGGAAAAACGATAATGGAGCTGATAAACAAAGGATAAAAAAGGCCAATATCGGATAATTCAGATTTCTTCATATTTGTTTGATAAGGGTTTTCAGATTTGAGTAGTATCCTCACAAAAAAAGGAGGATGCGTATGGAGTTCAAAAAAGAAAACCTGATCAAACATACAGCAATGTGCCTGCTGATGTTTCTTTTGCTTCTCTCAGCAATGTTTGTTGGAAGCGGTTGGATCGGCGGGCATTTTAAATCGATGGAAACTCTTAGGATTTATCTGGAAAGTTACGGTAAACTTGGTCCGATAATTCTGACAATGATCCAGGCTCTGCAAGTCATTCTTCCTGTATTGCCCGGATTTTTCGGCTGCATTGTAGGGGCGGCGATGTTCGGAGCAGCAGGCGGGTTCTGGATCAACTACATCGGGATCAGCGCCGGTTCCCTGATGGCATATTGGCTTGCAAGACATTTCGGAGTCAGCCTTGTTCAAAAAATGGTACCTATGGAAAATTATGAAGGATGGATCAATCGGATCAATCAGAGAAAAAGTTATACGATTGTGCTTTTTCTTGCAATTCTTTTGCCGTTAGCCCCGGATGACTTCCTCTGCTACTTTTCCGGTCTTACGTCTATGTCAGCAAAAAAGTTTACATGGATCATTTTACTGGCAAAACCATGGTGTATCTTGTTTTACAGTATCTTTTTTGCTTATCTGATACAATCGTAAGGAGGAACTGTTATGCTTGGTATTTACAATTATACTGTCATTCTTACTTATCTGGGAATGCTGACAGGCTTTGCCGGTATAACGTTTGCCTCTGGAGGTGACACAAAAAAGGCATTGATTTGCCTGATGATTGCCGGCGTTTGCGATATGTTTGATGGAAAGATCGCCTCTACGATGGTAAGAACCCGCCAGGAAAAACGTTTTGGCGTGCAGATTGACTCTCTGAGCGATCTTATCTGCTTCGGCGTTCTGCCTGCGCTGATACTCTATATGGGCAGTAACGCCAGATTTAGGCTGATTCCATCCGCATTATATCTTCTCTGCGCATTGATTCGGCTTGCCTGGTTTAACGTAGATGAAGAGGAACGACAGGAGCGGGAACAAAGCAGCCGTCGTGTTTATTATGGGCTTCCAGTGACAAGCGCTGCATTGATTTTTCCCCTCATAATGGGGTTATGTGAAAGACAGCATTGGGAAACTCAAAAGATTGGCACTTTGGCACTAGTCATTACTGCGGGGGCTTTTCTTACTCCATTCCGGCTGAAAAAGCCAGCCCTTCCCGGAAAGATTGGTATGCTGTTGCTCGGGGCATTAGGCATGCTGGTTGTTGTGATGGCAGGGATGGATGTATGAAAAATAATGACAGGATGGTACACTTCCTGTATGCCACAAAAACAGGACGACTTCTGTTGAGCCTGATACAGAAGACCCGTGCCGATCATCTGATTGTTCGATTTCTCCGTTCACACTGGTCTCGCCCGGTTGTTGACTGGTATGTAAAACGCTATAAGATTCCCTTGACCACGGAGGAGCGGCAGAAGTACCGCTCCTTCCGGGATTTCTTTGCACGGAAACGGGAAATAACTAAAATTGATATTACACCGGTTCATCTGATCAGCCCGTGTGACGGCTGGCTGAGAGCCTACCCGATTGAGAAGGACAGCAGCTTTCGTATAAAAGGATCACACTATCGGGTAAGCGACCTGCTGGGGGATGACGTTCTGGCGAAAAACTATGAAGGGGGAACCTGTCTTGTTATCCGCCTGCGAGTATCGGACTGTCATCGGTACTGTTATATCGATGACGGCTATCAGAGCTGTAATCATATTATTCCGGGCTTGCTGCACAGTGTTCAGCCCATAGCCTGTGAAACTTACCCCGTTTTTACGCTGAACCGGAGAAGCTGGTGCCTGCTGGCGACGGAGAACTTCGGACCTGTCGTACAGACTGAGATTGGTGCTCTGGTTGTGGGAGGAATTATTAACAGAAGCGAGAATAGCCGTTTCTTGCGAGGCAGTGAAAAGGGGTATTTCGACCTGGCAGGCTCTACAATTGTTCTCCTTTTTGAGGCGGGGAGAATCCAGCTTCGACCGGAGATAAAAGAGCAGCTCGACAATGGCCGGGAAGTGCGGGTAGAACTGGGCAGTTGGATTGCTACGCAGCAAACAAAAGAATAGAATAGCCACTATTCTGTTACACAGTATGAAAGAAACCATACATCTCTCAAATAAAGATGCATGGTTTCTTTTTCATTCCCTGAACATTTATTTGCCTTCCATCAGCTCTTTCAATTCTTTTGCTTCAGCCTCAACATCAATCTTCATTTGCCGGACAGCATCCTGATGTTCTGCTTCTGCCTGAAGGCGGCTCTGACGAATTTCTTTTTCCATATTATGCATTTCCAGGGTGTCGTCCGCAGCCTGCTTGACTTCCTGTACATCTGTGCAAACCTGGAGGGTAAGATCTTTCAACTTGTTTGCGGCATCCTTTATGGCACTTTTTGCGGATTCGGCAAGCCTTTCTATGTCTTCCATGTCAAACTTGCCGTCTTCACCGAGAACTACCTTACCAACTTCACTGTTCTTAAATTTGTCAAAGAGGCTATCGGGTGCACTTTCTTCAATGATAACGTCTTTGAGGAAGCTGTCTTCGAGCAGTTCGTTGATTTCGTTTGTGTTTTCTTCAGTATTCATAATCGATACTCCTTTTAATATTCGGATCTCATATTACTGAGTCCTATAAAGAGATCATAACAGATAAATCTTAAAAGGCACCTGATTGAATTCTGAAGAATTCTGAAAGACGCTTCTTCTGTATACTATGTGCTGTGGGAATGCGGGCTAACCAGATTATCGGAAAGGTTTGGGTTTTCCAGCTTCAGCGTTTTTGCAAGAATCAGGGTCAGAATTCCGCTGGCTACGGCTGCCGCGGACGCCATCAGCCAGACACCGTTCAAGCCCCAAACAGCAGTAAGAACAAAGAGGAATGCGATGGGAAATACAAGTGTTCCGAAGAAAGACACCAGCAAAGAACGCACGGGGCGATCAAGCGCCGTGAAGAAAGAGGAAAAGCACATATCGATCCATCCGACCAGATAGGAGAAGGAAAAGATTTTAATCGCTGTTATGCTGACGTTGAGCAGCTCTGTATCACCCGGTTTGATAAAGATCTTTGCAGCATGCGGCCCGATCAACAGCATAAACAGGAAAGAAGCAAGGGACACGATGATTGTAGCGATCAGCACTCTCTGGAAAATAGACTTCATCCTTCCCAGAAGACCTGCCCCATAGCAATAGCTGATGGCAGGCTGGAGTGAATCGCAGATCCCGAAATTCAGCATACCGATAATACTGTCTACATACATAACTATGGAGAAAGCAGCGACCGCTGTGGTACCTCCGTATTTAAGAAGAAACAGATTCATCACTACACTCATAATAGATGTGGCAATACTGCTGAAGAATTCGCTTGACCCGTTTGCAGCAATGCGGAGAAACTGTGCAGCCGGTATGTTTTCTTTCGTGTAGTAAACATCCATCCGCTTGTTCAGAAACAGAATCAGTGTTATGGATGAACCGAGCACAATCGAAATGCAGCTTGCAACTGCAGCAGCCTTTACACCCTTATGAAAAACAGCGATCAGGAGAAAATCCAGGACAACGTTAAGCAGTTGCGTGATGACCCCGATACTCATGCTGAGTTTCTGTTTCCCGCAGACACGCAGAAAGTTATCTGTAGCAAAGTAAATAGGAATAAGCGGACCGAAGATTGCATAGACTTTGAGGTATTCTGTGCCATGCAGGATCGCTTCTTCACTTGCCCCCGGAGAAATCAGATTGATGAACGGCTTGGCAAAGAAAAAGCCAAGGACGCTGATCGCGCAGGAGAACAATAGGATAAACTTGACGGAAAACGAAAAGACCTTTGACGCATCCTTCTGTTTCTGCGCGCCAAGGAGAATTGATATATTGACGGAAGCACCGGTTGCAATCATGTTGGAGATAGCTTCCACAATCATTATGATCGGCATGATCAGATTGACCGCTGCAAGGGCGTCTTCACCCAGATACCGGCCGACGAATATTCCATCAACAACGGAATAGAGGGCACCGAATACGGAGGTGATTACCGCCGGAATTGCGCAGCGAAAAAACAGTTTTGTCGGTGGAGTGTTAAGAAATATTGCTGAATCCATGAAAACTCTCCATTGGTTCAAAATGGCTCTTATTAGCAGAACTGCTGCATTATACATAGAAACGGGATACAGGAAAAGAGTAAATCATGAGAATTCAGATTTTTTCATTTTTTTGCTGAATCATTTTTAAGATTTGTGTCTTATTATGTCACTTAATAACAGAGGAGGATCTGCTCTTGCAAGTGAAAAAAGTATACCCTATGAAGAATGTGAACTCAAAAGAAACAAAGCAATATTATTTCGTTTCACTATTTCTGATGCTGTTAAGCAATCGAATTATTTTCTGGCTGAGCCATTTCTTAAGCCGAAACACCCTTCATTTTGATCTGAGTCTCCCAGCAGATGCACTGATACCCTTTATGCCTTGGACAATCCTGATCTACGGCGGTGTCAATATCTGGTGGATTTATATCTATTGGCTGGTAGCCGGATGCGAGCGACAGGAATCAAATCACTTTTTTTGTGCACAGCTAGTGGCAAAGACAGCCAGTTTCCTGTTCTTTATTTTTTTGCCCACTACTATTACCCGTCCGGAGTTGAAAGGGAACTCGATCTGGATTTTTCTTATGCGCTTTTTATACAGAATAGATACGCCGGATAATCTGTTCCCGTCAATTCATTGCATGCTCGGGTGGATATGCTGGATTGCGGTCCGCGGGAAGAAAGATATCTCTATCGGAATCCGCACACTGTCATTCCTTTTGGCCGTTGCTGTTTGCGCTTCAACACTGACGGTACGGCAGCATGTAATTATGGATGTTGCCGGGGGAATTCTGTTAAGTGAGATCAGCTACATGCTTGCTGACAATGCTGCTCTGAGCAGCCTGTATGCAAAGCTAGTCAATTGGTTTATAAGGAATAGCACCTCTTTGCAAAGGGGTGCAGATATGAGAAAAGCACTGAATTCCGGATCTTAAAGCCTGTATGTATCCCAAATGAGCGTCAGGGGAAAAAGAAAAGACAGGACCCGAAAATCCTGTCTGTATTGAGAGAACTGTTTATATGTTATTAACCGGTATCAGTTGCAGTTTCTTTCATCAATGTCTGAAGCAAAATTATTAAACTGCCATTTGAGCAAGCATTTTGGAAAACAGGGAAGCAGCTTCTGTCTGCATGGCTGCGATACCTTCATGGCGGAGAAGATAGATTTTTCTTTTTTCCGGAGGATCTGAGAGCAGATAGATACGGATGCCGTAAAGCTCAGCCATACGCTCAGCTGAAACAGAGGAGAGGAGTGCCCAGGAACCTTCTTCTTTCAACAGATTTGCCATCATGTGAGGAGAGTTGATTTCAATTCTGCAGCTGCTGTGATTAGGAAACCATTTTTCACGCCAGAGGGTGAGGCTGGAAAAATTCCCGCCGGAGAGCTGCACTTCTTTGCTGGGATCGAGGATCAACGGTGAAATTGTGCTTCCAAGCTCGGCGAAATCAGTGTAACTTACCACGCAAAAAGCCTGATCATAGATATGACGATGAATGATGTTCGGCAGGGAAGACTCATATGATGCAAACCCGAAGTCGATCATATTGCTTTCCATCAGGTCATAAATACCGGAAGAGTCGTTTATCTGGAGTGAAAGCTTCAGAGAAGGAACCTGCTGTATCATGGCAACAATAATTGGTTCCAGAAAGTCATAATAGACGCTCTCCGGAGCGGCTAACCTGAGCAGATACTGTGAGCGTTCCCGAAGGAGGTCCGCTTCCTCGAAAAGATTTTTCCAGCGGACAGCAATGCTGACGAATTCATGACCTTGTCGGGTCAATTCCATCTCTCGCATTCCTTTAGAGCGGGTAAATAGTTCATAACCCAGTTCTTCTTCCAGTTTTTTCAGTCTTGTGCTGATAACGGACTGGGAGAGAAACAGATGTTCAGCAGCCTTTGTAATATTTCTCGACTGGATGAGTTCGAGGAATATTTCTATATCTTTGTTCTGCAAGGGCAATACCTCCGGCAAAATATCTTCTTTTTTGATATTTTATCCGATATTCTGCTTTGTTGCAAGATGCAAAGGCATTTTTACTTTAGCATGGAAA
This sequence comes from Oscillospiraceae bacterium, assembly GCA_017406005.1. Taxonomy (GTDB): domain Bacteria; phylum Bacillota; class Clostridia; order Oscillospirales; family Oscillospiraceae; genus Limivicinus. The sequence goes on from JAFQZI010000053.1 coordinate 66,042, forward strand.
ATACCGGATTCTTCTACTGTCTCAAAGCTGCCGTTATGCATTTTCAGAATACGTCGGCAGGTATTCAGGCCGATGTTTGTGCTTTCTTTAAGATCTCTTTGCTGAGATATCACATTATCCATTGTCAGGAGGATATGTTCTCTCTCTCGGCAGTAAGCAATTTGGATCGGTTGAGAAGGCTCTGCATATTTGATCAGATTTCCATAGAGATTGTCAAAAGCCCGGCGAAGGAGTTCAAGATTGACTTCAATAGTCCCGCGGAGCTCGTTGTAGTCTGTCCTGACGATAAATCCATGGCTCTCCAGTGCAAAGGCATATTCCTGCCAGAAGTGCTGGAATACTTCGTCTGCATCCAGCAACTCCATATCCGGCTGTTCCCACTCTGAAGTATAAACCAGAAAATACTCAAACAGTTTATCTGCCATGGATTTAATAGAGAGTGTTTTTGATAAGCTCTGGCTGATCAGATGACGGCGCTGTTCTTCATCAGATATTTTGTTCCGATCCAGGATTTCCAGATAAGCCAGCAGGGAAGTGAGAGGGGTGCGTAAGTCGTGAGACATGGCAGTTACGAGTTGTGAATTGGCAGAACGAATATCTGCCTCAGCGCGCTGATGATTTAGGATGGAACGGCGCATTTCATCTATCCCGGCAGCAAGTTCTCCCAATTCATCCTGCCCCTGTACCGTTACCGGATATTCGAGATTACCTCCTGCCAGAACGTCCAACTCCTTTTTCAGCTTTTGTATGTAACGGACTTTCAAATGCACCATCGAAACAAAGCAGAAGGAAAAAACTATAAATGCGAGAAGCCCGGAGACGGCAACCATCCAGATATAAAAAGCTTCTCCGGCTATATAATACAAAAAAGCCTGTACTACAGTGCCATCACTTAATGTCAGAGGATATTCCCGTTCCTCATTCTCCAGAGAAGGATCAAAATTTTCCGGATCAAGTAATTGATCTTTGATAGCAGGAGACTCGTAAAGGATAGTATCATCCAGGTAGATCGTTAGGTAGACTTGAGTTCCCCTGGTGAACCAAGCGTTGAGAAGATGAATTTTTTCTGCTGTAATCTGTTCCCGTGTGACGAAATTCTGAAGTTGAGAGAATTCCCGATCAGACATCTTTTTGGAAAAAGGAAGACCATAAACGGTATGATCCAGTAATGCATTTCCGAGAAAGAAGAAGCAGTTGAAAGCAATAACTGCTATAAGCAGAGAAACCAGAACACCTGCAAGGAGTTGAACACTAAGGCTTCTGGTGAAAAAAGTATCCTTCATAGCAACAGATCTTTCTTGTGTTGATTTGGCAGGCTGTCATATTATATCGATATTTCTTCAAAAAGAAAAGATGGGAGAAAAAACTTCAGATTTCTTCAGAAAAAATGTCGTTATTTTTTAAGATTTTCCTGCTAAAATCAAAAACAATGAAAGCTCGAAGCTTTCAAATATTGTAAAGAAGGGAAACCAATGATGAATAGATCCAAACTGATTGCTTTGTGCCTGACGGCGCTGCTGACCCTCTCGCTGCTTACCGGATGCGGTGCAAATAAAACCGAAACACAGGCAGCACAAACCCAGACTGCTTCTGAACAGACAAAAACAAACAACTAAAAGACCAGGAAAAACCGTTACCTGGCGTATAACCGGAAGCGGTAATTTCTTCTTTCTCCCCTTTTTTGAACGCCCCCTGTACTGCAATACAGGAGGCGTTCTTTTTAAACAGTATTTCTTTTCTTACTTTCTGCAATTTCCACAACAGCAGCCGTCGTTTGAAGATATATCCGGGTATTCATCCCAGTCATCGAAAGAATTATTAAAGTGCCAGTTGCCACTCCATTCGTCATCCTCCGGATAACCGTCTTCTTCCATTCGGTCATAGCCGGGCCGGTCGTCTGTTTCCCGATTCCAGAATGAATCCTTCAAATCGGGAAACTCTTCTTGACACCCATGGAAACTGTGGTGATTATGGTTCCGTCTGTGTTGTTTTTCAACAGACTGCTCATGGCTGGAATCGAGGTCAGGAGTACTATCTGTCACAGACTCGTCACTGCTTTCTGTCTCGTCAGATGATTGAGACATAACTGTAAAGAAATAGGTCTCTAAATCGTTATGAAACGATTCCCCCTCGTTATTTTGAAGCTGGTAGATCACATCCTCCTTTTTTTCAGGAGCCCTTACACCAGCTTTGATTTCAAGCTCTACCATTCGCTCTTCCATAGCGTCAAGCTGAGGTTCATAAGGGGCGACTCGCTTCTTGTATTCCTTATTTGTCAGATTGTCATTATCGGGAAAAATCTTCTGATAAATCTCATCTATTGATTTATACAGGGCGTCAAGCTCTGCTTTATCCTCATCCGTGAGAGCATTGTCGGACGGATTGTTATCTTTGTCCTCAGGTTGAGATTCAGGGATCTGTTCCTCCGTCATGAAAACCTCGATAGTATCTTCTGCTTTTTGGCCGTTTTCTGAGCGTTGAATCTCCTCCGGATCTGCATATTCTGCCATTGCACTGATTCCCATGATAAGAATCAGAGTCAAGAGGATGGTGAATGAGAGTGCTCGCTTTGCTTTCAGGGGTATGTTTTTCATAATCAGTACATTTCCTTTCTTTCCTGGGATAAGCCAGGTTGTTTTGTCGTGTTATGCCGGGATAGCTTACGATCCCGGTAAACAACAGGGCCAGTTTATCAGGAAAACATTAAAATGTACTGGTATGATTTATGAAGAAATCTGAAACCTATTCGATTCGATAACCTTTTCCCCACACTGTCCGAATTGTACGGCTGTTCTGCGGGTCATCTCCCAGTTTCCTGCGGATATTTCGGATGTGCACCATGATGAGATTATTTGAGGAATAAAAATACGGTTCATTCCAGATGCTTTCATAGATGTTTTGTGCGGAGAAGATTTTTTTAGGGTGGGATGCCAAAAGTAAAAGAATACGGTATTCAATGTCTGTAAGAGGGATTTCCTTTCCGTCCTGCAGCACCAGACATTGGCTGGGATCAATCTCGATATTGCCGCAACAGTGAATCAGGTTATTCTGTTCATCTGCTTTTGCACCGTAAACGTAGTAACGCCGCAGCATTGCTTTCACGCGGTTGATCAGCTCGTTGTAGGAAAAAGGTTTGACCAGATAATCGTCCCCTCCGGCGGAGAAGCCAAGCGTCATATCGGATTCCTGTGATTTTGCAGTCAAAAAAAGGATAGGGACTGCAGAGCGCTTTCGTATTTCCGCGCACGTTGTAAAACCATTCATGACCGGCATCATTACATCAAGAATAACAAGATCAATAGAATCATCAAGAAGCTGCAATACTTCTTCGCCGTTTGTGGCAGCGATTGTTTCATATCCTTCACAGCTAAGTAATAGCTGGAGTGCCTCACGGATTTCCGGGTCATCATCTGCGTAGAGAATCTTTTTTTGTTCCATGAGAGAGTATCTCCCTTAGTCCTATTAATATACAGATATAAATTATACCGATTTTTGACGCAAGAGAAAGTCATATTTGTAAAATTTCAGATTTCTTCAGGAATAGTATGGAATGAACTTCAGATTCCTCCTGTACAATATCGAAAAATCAAAGGAGTGTTGTGAGTTGAGTATCGATACAAATCTGCGGAGAGAAGCAAAAAAGGCGTTAGGAATCAATCCCAAACATCGGCATATACTTGTTATGGATAACAGCCTGCCGCTGTCGGAATTGAAAGATCTGCTTGATTTATTGTATATTTGCGCTGATGAAACAATAGAAATCAGTGTTTTCTGTAAGGGCGATGAAGAATATGAAAGGGTTATCAGGAAAGACTTTGCAAATCTGTCACACTTCCATATTTGGGGAGCAGAGAAAAAAGCAGCCGAGCTGATAGCAGGAGCAGATCTTCTGGTGACCAGGCCTGAAAGCAGTGTCCTCTGCAGAGCCAGAGAAAGTCAGACACCATTGGTGCTTACCTCTGCCAGGACCATAACGGAAAAAATCTTTCGCTATTTTTATACAGACAGCGGAAGTGCTGTCTATGCGGAAACAGATAAAGGCATCAGTGAGGTATGCATGGAACTGCTGAATAATCCGAAAAAACTGCAGAGAATGTCATTTCTTCTGTCATAACAGGAGGATGATAAAAACCAAAAAAAGGAGACGGAGTGTACGTAAATACATCCGTCTCCCTTTTTATTGGAAAAAGTTCATGAATGGAAAAGCTTTTCCGTCTGGTAACGAGGCTCAAATGTTATATTGACGCCCAGACGCTTGAAGAGGTCCTGATCCTGATGCGACAGGATAACGGAGGAGTGCGCTTCACAGCCGCGGAGTTCTCCCAGGGCATCAATCGCTTCACTGACGAGCGGGTTCGTCACCGCACAGACAGACAGGGCTATCAGGATCTCATCAGTATGCAGAAGAGGATTACGGTTTCCGAGATGCTCCACTTTCAGATGCTGGATCGGTTCAATAATGTTTTTGGGGATCAGCTTGGTCTTCTTCCGGATGCCGGAAATGGCTTTCATGGCGTTGATCAGACAGGCAGAGGCGGCACCGAGAAGGTCCGTAGTTTTTCCTGTGATGACACGGCCGTCGTTGAGCTCAATCGCAACGGCGGGGCCGCCCGTTTCCTCTGCACGGGAAAGTGCAGCGTCAACGACCTTCCTTTCGGAAACGGAGATTCCTGCGGAATTCATAATCAGGTCTATTTTCCGAAGCTCTGCCGGATCCGAAAGCCCCTGGAGCACGCTGCAGGCGGAGGCATAGTAACGGCGGATAATCTCCTGGCGGGAGGCCTTGCAGCACACATCTTCATCCAGGATGCAGAAGCCGATCTGGTTGACACCCATATCGGTCGGGCTTTTATACGGGCTTTCTCCGTAGATTTCCCGGAACATGGCTTCCAGGACGGGGAAAATCTCCACGTCACGGTTGTAGTTGACGGTGGTTTTCCCATAGGCCTCCAGATGGAAGGGGTCGATCATGTTCACATCGTTGAGATCGGCGGTAGCCGCTTCGTAAGCGAGGTTGACGGGATGCTTGAGAGGCAGATTCCAAACAGGGAAAGTCTCAAATTTGGCATATCCTGCATTGACACCGCGCCTGTGCTCATGATAAAGCTGGGAAAGACAGGTTGCCATTTTTCCGCTGCCCGGGCCAGGAGCAGTCACCACGACCAGCGGGCGTGTGGTTTCGATATAATCATTGCGGCCGAATCCGTCTTCGGAAATAATCAGAGGTACATTGGAAGGATACTCAGGAATAATGTAATGCGTGTAGGCTTTGATCCCCAGCGCGTTGAGACGGGAGCGGAACTTGTCAGCAGCCTTCTGCCCGCGATAATGCGTAATGACAACGCTGCCCACATAAAGGCCGATTCCCCGGAAAGAGTCGATCAGGCGAAGGGTGTCTTCATCATAGGTAATGCCTAGATCGCCGCGGCGTTTGGAGCGTTCGATGTCATCCGCGGAAATGGCGAGAACGATTTCCAGATCATCCTTCATCTCCAGAAGCATTTTTACCTTGCTGTCCGGCTGAAATCCCGGGAATACACGGGAGGCATGATAGTCGTCAAAGAGCTTGCCGCCAAACTCCAGGTACAGCTTTCCGCCAAACCGGGAAATCCTGTCCTTGATGCTCTGCGACTGCAGGGTGTTGTATTTTTCGCTGTCAAATCCAAGCTTCTGCATAACCGAAGACCTCCGTGCAGAAATTTCAAATTTCTTAACAGTTTATCATAGGTCGCCTCAAACCTCAAGCGGGGAATTATCAATAAAGTTTACAAAGTGGACGTTTTCTTGATTTGACTATTGTGCTATAATATAAAATGTATATTTATCTCTGCAAAAAAGGAAGAAAATAGAATGGGATTCTTAGATAAAATCTTTGGAAGTTATACAGACCGGGAACTGAAAAAACTGCATCCGATTGCCAAGTCCGTTATGGCGTTGGAAGATGAATATGCTGCTCTGACGGATGAGCAGCTCCGCGCGAAGACGGGAGAATTTAAAGAACGTCTGTCAGCGGGAGAAACGCTGGATGACCTTCTTCCCGAGGCTTTCGCCACAGCCCGTGAAGCAGCCTGGCGTGTGCTGGGTATGAAACCCTTTTATGTGCAGGTAATCGGCGGCATCGTCCTTCATCAGGGGCGGATCGCCGAAATGAAGACTGGTGAGGGAAAAACACTTGTTGCTGTTCTGCCGGCTTATCTCAATGCACTCGCCGGTGAGGGTGTGCATATTGTTACGGTGAACGATTACCTGGCCAGGCGTGACAGCGAATGGATGGGAAAAGTGCATCGTTTCCTCGGCGTTTCTGTTGGCCTGATCGTGCATGATCTTGACAATGCACAGAGGCAGGAAGCCTATGCCTGTGATATCACCTATGGTACGAACAACGAGATGGGGTTTGACTACCTGCGTGATAACATGGCACTCTATAAAGAGAGCATGGTACAGCGCGGCCACAGCTTTGCCATCGTTGACGAGGTAGACTCGATTCTGATTGATGAAGCAAGGACCCCTCTGATTATTTCCGGTCAGGGAGACGAGAGCACCGATCTTTACCGCCAGGCGGATGTGTTTGTCTGCGGGTTGAAGAAAGTTGTCTATGCATCGGTGGATGAAAAGGAAGAAGAACAGGAAGATCTGGATGCCGATTACGTTGTAGATGAGAAAGCGAAGACTGCAACACTGACGGCACGCGGCATCGCCAAAGCGGAAAAAGCTTTTGCACTGGAAAACCTTGCCGATATCGAAAATGCTACGCTCAGCCATCATATCAATCAGGCGCTCAAAGCCCACGGCATTATGAAGCGTGACATTGACTATATCGTAAAAGACGGCGAAATCATCATTGTGGATGAGTTCACCGGGCGTCTGATGCTCGGCCGCCGTTATTCGGAAGGCCTGCACCAGGCGATTGAAGCCAAAGAGCACGTTGATGTCCAGAAGGAGAACAAGACGCTTGCCACCATCACCTTCCAGAACTACTTCCGTCTTTATAATAAACTCTCCGGTATGACAGGTACGGCTGCCACAGAAGCCGAAGAATTCCAGGCAATCTATGGTTTGGATATCATCGAAATCCCGACAAACAAACCGGTCATCCGGATTGATAATCCCGACGTCGTCTATAAAAATGATATCGGGAAAAACCATGCAATTATTGAACAGATTGTCACCTGCCATGAGAAGGGGCAGCCTGTTCTGGTTGGTACGGTTTCCATTGAAAAAAGTGAATATATCTCCTCTCTCCTGAAAAAACGGGGTGTTGCACATACGGTGCTAAACGCCAAATATCACGAAAAAGAAGCAGAAATCGTCGCGCAGGCGGGCAGGCTTGGCGCTGTGACGATTGCAACGAATATGGCCGGGCGCGGAACCGATATTGTTCTCGGCGGTAACCCGGAATTCATGGCAAAAACGGATCTGCGCAAAGCCGGATTTGCCGATGAAGTGATAGTGGAAGCTACCGGCTTTGCCGAGACGGACGATGAGGATATCGTCAACGCGAGAAAAATGTTTGCTGAGCGGCTGAAAGCCCACAAACAGGAGACGGATGCGGAAGCCGAGAAGGTTCGGCAGGCGGGAGGCCTGTTTATCCTCGGCACGGAGCGGCATGAATCAAGGCGAATCGACAACCAGCTCCGCGGCCGTTCCGGACGTCAGGGAGATCCGGGAGAAAGCCGGTTCTATCTGGCTATGACGGATGACATCATGCGCCTGTTCGGGTCGGAACGGATTATGGGCATGATGGAGGCCCTTAAGGTGGACGACGATACGCCGCTTGACCACAAAATGCTCTCCAATGCGATCGAACAGGCACAGAAAACGGTAGAATCCCGCAACTTCCAGACGAGAAAAACGGTTCTAGAATATGACGATGTCATGAACAAGCAGCGCGGCATTATCTATGGCGAACGCCGGAAGGTGCTGGACGGGGAAGACCTCCAGCAGCAGATCATGGGCATGATCCGTGAATTCGTGTCCTCCACCGTGAGGGATGGATTAGGCGGCGTACCGGCAGAGACTCAGCAGCAGCTGGATGAGGCGCTTGCACCTTTCACCAAACTTTTCCTGCCTGCAGGCGCACTGAAGATTTCTGCGTTCAACGGTTCTGTTGACGCAGAGCAGCTGACGAGCGTGATGGAAGATATCGCGGAGAAAGCCTATCAGGCAAGAGAAGCCGCTTTTGGTGTACGTCCAGACGGAATGCCCCTGATGCGGGAGCTGGAACGTGTCATTATGCTGCGCGTGGTCGATGAATACTGGATGGATCATATCGACGCGATGGATGATCTCAGGCGCGGCATCGGGCTGCGGGGATACGGTTCTGTAAAACCGATTGACGCATACAAGCAGGAAGGCTTTGACATGTTCGAAGCGATGGTCGCCGGGATCCGGGAAGAAACGGTGCGACGTCTGTATACTGTGAGGATCCGGGGTGAGCAGACCGTCCAGCGCAAGGCGGTAGCCAAGAATGTTGCAACCAACGCCGGCGGCGAACCGGAAAAGAAAAAACCGGTGAAGAAGGTGCCGAAACCCGGCAGAAACGACCCTTGCCCCTGCGGAAAAATGAAAGCAGACGGCAGCAGAAGACTCAAGTATAAAGAGTGCTGCGGCAGAAATGAATAGCCTCCTTTTTACCCTCCCCTCATGGGGAGGGGGACATCGCGACGCGCGGGGAGCGTGCGACGTTTCCAGCTTGCTTGTAAACGGTGGGTGAGGTGTTATGACAGGATGATTTTACATGTTTGAAACAAAAGAGTCCCGGGAAGGTCTCATTTATCTGACGTCTTCCGTGCTCCCGGCGGAGCATGCCTTTTCTACGAGACTGGGCGGTGTCAGCACCGGGGATTATGAAAACTTCAACATCGGGGCAAACAGAGGAGACAATCCTGAGGCTGTAAGGGAAAACTACAGAAGATGGTGTGCACTGTTTGCTGCCGGCCCGGATGACTGCTGTGTCACGAATCAGGTACACGGCAGAGATGTCCGTGTTGTGACGCGGGAAGACAGACACATCTGCATGGGAGGAGTCCCTTACAAAGCGGATGGTCTCGTCACAACGGAACGGAATCTTCCCATTTTCTGCTTCACGGCAGACTGTGTGCCGGTTCTTCTTTGTGATAAAACCGGGGCAGCAGCCGGAGCGGTGCACTGCGGCTGGAAAAGCTCTGCGAAGGATATCCTCGGGGAAACCGTTCATGCAATGGAGAGTTTAGGTGCAAAGCCGGAGAATATCTGCGCTGCGCTCGGTCCCGCAATCGGCAGATGCTGTTTTGAAACGGACGGCGATGTGCCGGAAGCACTGTCGGTTTATCTCGGAGGAGAGACAGAGGGAATCTGGACGCAAAGAGCAGATGGGAAATACATGGTAGATCTTCGAAAGGCAAACGCGAGGAGACTGCTTCAGCTCGGCGTACGGGAAGAGAACATTGATTGTTCTGAGGAATGTACGGTCTGCAGCCATGAGAAGTTCTGGTCTGCCAGATATACAAATCGCTTTCAGCTTCCGCGCGGCAGCATGGTTGCCGGAATTGTACTGAGGTAAATATGAATTGTTGCACTAAAAAAGCTGTCATATGGATCCTTCTTCTGGCGATGGTGTTTACAGCAGGTTGTACTCTGCCGGGCACGAATCTTTCAGCCGGGATAATTCCGGAGTCGACAGAAGGAAAAGACCTTACCATGGGCGAGGCGGCGGACAGCGTTTTTTCCCTGAACATCAACAGAAAATACAGCTTTAATCCGCTCATCGCCACAAACCACTTCAACCAGCTCGTCTGTGCTTTGGTTTATGAAAACGTTGTGGAAGTGGATAATGAATTTAATGTGATCCCCTGCGTTGCCTCTGATTGGGAATATAATGAAAATGGAACGACATGGATTCTGACCATCGATAATACCCGTACCTTCCATGACGGATCCCCGGTCACGGCGAAAGATGTCCGCTATTCCATTGACCGTGCCGTCAGCTCTGACCGTTTTCTCGGCAGGTTCTCCACCTATCAGGGAGCAGCACAGGATGGAGACGACAAACTGTATATCACCCTTGGCGTTGGCGATACACAGTTTATCAAGCTGCTGAATATCCCGGTGATTAAATACGGATCCTATGATGATAAATTCCCTCTGGGCAGCGGGCCGTATGATTATGTGTTCGAGGAGACCCCCGAAGAGCTGGACGAAGAAGGAAATGTTGTAACCGAAGCAACACAGACCCTGGTGTCTCTGACTGCCTATGAAGGATACAGAACCTACAAAACCCTTCCGGTGGAAACGGTATATTTGAAAGAATATACACAGGCGGAGGATGTGATCAATGCTTTTGAGGACTCCTACATTGACGTAGTTATCAATGACCCCTCCAGCTATACAAACCTCGGCTATGCCAGCACCAATGAAATCCATACCTATGCCACGACCAATATGCATTTTGTGGGGTTCAATCAGGAGACCAGAATAGGGGCAATGAGCGGTTTCCGGTACGCGATGCAGTATGCATTCAACAGGGCATACCTGGAAGAACTGCTCAACGGAAATGCGGTAGCTTCCGCCATACCGATGTATCCGACGTGCGCGGAATATCCGTCCGATCTGAATTCGGCGCTTGCCTACAACCTGGAACGGTGTAAAGTCATTCTGGAAAATAACGGTATCCGCGATTACGATGAAGACGGCTTCATGGAACTCATGAACGGGAATGATGAAGATCTGATCGTCAATATCATTCTTTGCAGTGATAGCTCTGCGAAAGCCGGCGTCGTGAACCGCTTTGCGGATGACATGCTGAAGATCGGCGTGAAAGTCAATGTCCGGGAGCTCACCTGGAAGGACTATTACAATGCCCTGACAGACTATGAGGATCTCACCAAGGAACAAAAGGAAGACGAAAATTTTGTAGAAATCGAGTTCGATATGTATTATGCCGAAGTAAAGCTGCGTAATAACTTTGATATCACTCAGCTTCTTCAGGAGCGATCGGAACGGAATAAAGGGTCCTGCATCAACTATTCCCATTCTCTGGGGAACGGTTTTGAGACCTATCTGTACAACTATCTCGCTTCGGGAGACTCCAGCCGCAAGAACAATTACCGCACCTTTGCAGAATATGTGCTGGCTAATGTGGCGCATATGGTCATTATCGGCTTTGAGAAGCAGCAGATCATTTCACATCGTCAGGCGATCCGGGGGATTGATGCAAACATGGGCAACCCACTGTATAATTTCCCGAACTGGATAATACAATTCAAAGAGGAGGGTAAAAAAGGATGACAGACAGAGAACTGATGTCAGCAGCAAAAGAAGCGTCATTGAACGCTTATATCCCCTATTCCCATTTTGCGGTGGGAGCAGCGCTTGAATGTGAAGACGGGACGATCTTTACGGGCTGCAATGTCGAGAATGCAGCGCTGGGCAGCACGATCTGTGCAGAACGGACAGCCTGCTGCAAAGCAGTCAGTGAGGGGCACAGAAAGTTTCGCAGAATAGCCATTTATGCTGACAGCCAGAGCTGGTGCACACCATGCGGAGCGTGCAGGCAGTTTCTGGCAGAGTTTTCCCCGGACATGGAGGTGCTCTGTGCCAAAGCGGGCGGGAGATATGTGAGCTATAAACTATCCGAACTTCTTCCGCATACATTTGATTTCTGATGCAAAACCAAAAAATCCTCCGGAACGACCGGAGGATTTTTGGTTTTCAGAGTATAAATCAAGTAGTGTAAAGGTCTACAAATTCTTCCAGGCAGAGATTGTTCTCTTTCATGTATTTCGCAGCCTCGACACCGACATAGCGGAAGTGCCAGGATTCGCTCATAACCTTGGTGATTTCCCGCTTGTCTGCCGGGAAACGCAGGATAAATCCGTAATCAGCACAATGCTCTGCCAGCCACTGCACGGTGGCAACTTCGGCAATCGCATCGTTCTTGATCTGGTGGTAATAATCCGTGATATCGCAGCAGAGGCCCGTCTGGTGTTCGCTGCTGCCGGCAGGCATGGTGATGTAATAACCATCGTAGTTTTTCCCGTCAGAGATGCCGTTGTTTTCACAGACGCGTTTGAAATTTGCTGCCTGATCGGAATAGCTGCGATAGCCCGAAGAGAGATAAACCGGGAGCCCGGCGGCTTTGCAGGCCTGTGTCATGTCAATTAGGGGCTGGGCAATCCTGGCGTCGACAACCTGTCGGTTGCCGTCATAACCGGTGCGGATATCCGTGTCATCACCGACCATGTTGAGATAAACCAGATTTGCAGGGGCATAATCAATGGGATCGCACGGGTGGTCTCCGTTTACAAGCACATATTGCCAGTCATTGATATCAATATTTGGAGGGGCCGGCAGACCGAGAGCTGCGGCATTGAGCTCAGCCCTGGTTGGAGCGGGAGTAGGTTCAGGTGTGGGCTCCGGGGTCGGCTCGGGAAGGGCAGAAGGAACCGTTTCAGGGACAACGGCCGCAGCTGGTGCTGCGGCCGGAAGTGCGATAACCTCTCCTGTTTCATCGGAGACGGAATAGTCATCTTCAATTTCAGCCTCACGGCCATGATTCCGGAGATAACGGTTCCGGTCGTAGCCGTATACTCTGTAAAGATAGGTGTCTTCACAGTTTTCAAGGTCGCTGCTGTGAACGGCAACCGTGCAGCTGATGTAAGCAAAGACGACGAATGCAGCGATAAACAGTATTCCGCCGATAATCCTCTTCGCACTGTGTCTCTTTTTCTTCATGGTGTGGTTCCTCCTTCTGATGGACAGGGTTCGTCAGGTATATGCGGGAGCGGGGGCTTTACAGAGTATCAATAGTGCCGAGTTCGTCGAGGGTAAGCTCGAATGCAGGGACAAAATGCTCCAGAAAGTATTTGACCTCGGGAAGCGGACTATCTTCCAGTATTTTCCGGGTCTGCTTTTCAGCGGAAAGGAATTCATCATTTCCCGTCCGCCGTTCTTCGATGCATTTCAGGTAAGCGCTCAGCTTGTCGGCAGCCTTTACGAGATCGTGGTAGCGGTCTTCCGTTTCTCCGCCGACAAAGGGAGCAAAAGAAGAACGGATTTCACCTGGCAGAGTCTCCAGAAGCCTGCTGCACGCAAGTTTTTCAACCTGTTTATAAGCATCCTTGATCTCGACGCTGTGGTATTTGATCGGAGTGGGCAGATCGCCGGTAAGAATTTCGGAACAGTCGTGATAAAGTGCTGCGGCTGCGCACTCCTCCGGATTGCATTCAATACCATATACGTCACGGCGTATGATGCCAAGTGCATGGGCGATCACAGCTACCATGTGGCTGTGTTCCTGAATATTCTCCGGCAATGCATTGCGCATGAGACTCCAGCGCCCGATGTAACGCATACGGGAAATGTAGGCAAAAAAATTGTAACTCATTTCAGGCTCCTTTTTTTCGAACATTCCTATTATAATCGTTGCTTTTCGTCTCTTCAAGTGTTAAAATACGTTTTCGTTGTGAAATGTTGAAGAAAAGAGAGCTGAATTTATGGATAAGCTTAGAAATGTAGCGATTATTGCCCATGTTGACCACGGAAAAACAACGCTTGTGGATGAAATGCTGAAGCAATCCGGGGTTTACAGGGAAAATCAGGAAATCATAGACCGTGTAATGGACTCCAACGACCTTGAACGGGAACGCGGGATTACCATTATGGCCAAAAATACGGCAGTCTGGTACGGCGATACCAAAATTAATATCGTGGATACCCCGGGCCATGCCGATTTCGGCGGCGAAGTGGAACGTATCCTTAAAATGGTAAACGGTGTTATTCTCCTGGTTGATGCAGCGGAAGGCCCGATGCCTCAGACCAGATTTGTCCTGAGCCGGGCGCTGGAGCTTGGGCACAGAGTGATAGTTGTTGTCAATAAAATAGACCGCCCCGACCAGAGAATCCACGATGTAATCGATGAGATCCTTGAACTGTTGATGGACTTGAATGCCACCGATGAGCAGCTGGATTCCCCGATGCTGTTCTGCTCCGGCAGACAGGGGACAGCCAGCTACTCTCCTGACGTTATCGGTACGGACCTCAAACCTCTGTTTGAAACGATTCTGGAATATATTCCTGCACCGGAAATGGACGAGGATGCACCGTTCCAGATGCTGGTCAGCAGCGTGGACTACAATGAATATGTCGGCCGTATAGCCATCGGCCGCATTGAACGCGGTGTGATTCGACAGAATCAGGAGATTGAAGTCTGCAACTACCACGACGCGGATGCCGTTCCGATGAAAGCAAAGGCAGTCTCACTGTACCAGTTCGATGGGCTGAATCGCGTTCCGGTTACGGAAGCCGGAGCAGGAAATATCATTGCGATGTCCGGCATTGGCAATGTGACGATCGGTGACACCATCTGTGCGCGTGGCTTTGCAGAACCTCTCCCGTTCGTAAAAATCGGAGCGCCGACCCTGGAAATGACGTTTTCTGTCAATGACAGCCCGTTTGCCGGCAAAGAAGGCAAGTTTGTTACCTCCCGGCAGATCAGCGATCGGCTGTACCGGGAGACGCTCAAGGATGTTTCCCTGCGGGTAACGGATGTGGAAGGCAGTACGGACAGCTTTAATGTGGCTGGCCGAGGCGAAATGAGCCTTTCCATCCTGATTGAGACCATGCGCCGTGAGGGTTATGAATTTCAGGTGTCGCCCCCGCGTGTTCTTTACCGGGAAATTGACGGGAAAAAATGCGAACCGATTGAACGTGTGGTAGTTGATGTTCCGCAGGATTCCATGGGTGCGGTGATGGAAAAACTCGGCAGCCGCAAAGGGGAATTTCTGGAAATGACGCCGGTGGGCAGCCGGATGAAGATGGAGTTTCTGATCCCTTCCAGAGGCTTGTTCGGATACCGGAACGAGTTTCTGACCGACACAAAGGGAGAAGGAATCATAGCCTCTGTTTTTGAAGATTATCGGCCGTATAAAGGAGATCTGGTCCGTCGGCACACAGGTTCTCTGATTGCTCATGAGACGGGCGAAGCGGTTGCCTACGGGATCTGGAATGCACAGGATCGAGGCGTGATGTTCATCACACCCGGTACACAGGTGTATGGCGGGATGATCGTCGGAGAATGCCCCAAGCAGGATGATATTCAGGTCAACGTCTGCCGTACAAAGCATCTTACCAACACACGGGCTTCCGGATCCGATGAAGCACTGCGGCTGATTCCGCCGAGACAGCTCAGCCTTGAACAGTGCCTGGAATTTCTGGCGGATGACGAACTGCTGGAAGTAACGCCGAAAAACCTTCGTCTGCGCAAGAGCATTCTCGACCATGCCCAGCGTATGAAAAACGTGATGAAAAACAGATAAACAATCCATACAGCCGCTGAGGAGAAAACCCTCAGCGGCTGGTACAGTATAACAGAAATATTCTGGAATGCAGAAATCAGGGAATAATTTGCTTGCTAAAAATATAAAACTATCGTATAATTCTTCTTTACTACTGTAAATTGATAAGAAAACTGTCTGTTGCGGTGGACGAAAACATAAGAAAGGAGTGAAGAATGTGACAAGATATATTATCAAGCGTATTTTGTTGGCGATTCTAACGATCTTCGTTATATGCGCAATAACATTTTTCACAATGCATGCCGTTCCCGGCGGCCCGTTTAACAAGGAAAAAGCTTTGAGCGAAGCGACGATTAATGCTCTAAACGAGAGGTACAATCTGGATAAACCTCTCCCGACGCAGTTTCTGATGTGGATCAAAGGAATGCTGCATGGAGATTTTGGCGTTTCTCTGAAAAACGGACGCGAGATTTCGGCAATTATTGGAGAGTCTTTCCCCATTTCCTGTCGGCTTGGGCTAACAGCTGTCATTATAGCATTGGTGCTTGGCACTATATTTGGCAGTCTGGCGGCTCTGATGAGGAACAAACTCCCTGACAGAATCATTGTGTTTTTCTCAACACTGTTTACAGCTGTTCCGAGTTTTGTTCTGGCAACGCTGCTCCTGCTTGTTTTTGCTATCAAGCTGGGATGGTTCCCGGTATGGAGTGCAAATACAACAAGCTATACGCTGCCTGTAGTTGCACTCTGTGCCTATCCGATGGCTTATACAACCCGTCTTGCAAAGACGAGTATGCTCGATGCTCTGAGCCAGGATTATATCCGTACGGCAAAAGCAAAAGGCGTGGCAAAATGGAAAGTTATTTTTAAGCACGCACTGCGCAACTCACTGATTCCGGTTATCACGTATGCGGGACCTGAAATTGCCTATATTATTACCGGATCAATGGTAGTAGAAACTATTTTTACGGTCGGTGGAATCGGCAGCAAATTTGTTGCGTCTATCAACAATCGCGACTACACCATGATAATGGCAACAACGGTATTTCTTGCAACGCTGATGGTAATAGCCAATCTGATTTGTGATCTGCTGTATAAAGTCGTAGATCCGCGAATCAAATATGAATGAGGGAGGAAGAAAAATGGCAGATAATAATCTCCCTAAAAAAAGTATTCTGAGTGCGCAGATCGATCTGAGCAAATTTTCTCCCGCTACAGAGGAAGAAAAACGTCAGCAGGATGTAATGTCGGAATCCGTTACCTTTTTTAAGGATGGAATGCGCAAACTGTTTCGAAATCCTCTTGCTGTAGTCAGTCTGATTGTGCTGTTCTGTATTATTGTGACGATTATTGTTGCGCCTCTGATTGTCCCTTACGGATATTCGGAAATGCTTTCCATTGACGGGAAGCGAGATAAAGGCGCTAAAAATCTCCGTCCGTTTGAATTCAGCAAAGCGGAGCAGCAATACATAGAGAAAGGGAACTATCGCTTCCCGCATATATTCGGCACCGATGAACAATGCCGGGATTACTTTATCCGAGTAATCTACGGAACGCGAGTTTCTCTGATAGTCGGGCTCTTTGCAAGCATTATTGTGCTGATTATCGGGATGATCTACGGCAGTATATCCGGTTATCTCGGAGGGAGAACTGACCTGATCATGATGAGGATTGTGGATATTATTTATTCTCTCCCGGACATGCTGATTATTATTCTTCTTTCCGTTGCGCTGAATGAAGTGCTGGTTTTTGCATCCGGATCGGCATTGGCTAAAATTGGAACCAATATGGTATCCATGTTTATAGTGTTTGGTCTTCTTTACTGGGTAACAATGGCACGTTTGATCCGCGGCCAGATTCTCTCAATCAAGCAGAACGAATACATCCTTGCAGCCAAGTCTATCGGGGCAAAACCGGGAAGAATCATCCGGAAACATATCCTTCCCAATTGCCTTTCCGTCATTATCATTTCTACTGCACTCCAGATCCCGTCAGCTATTTTTACGGAGAGCTATCTGAGCTTCGTCGGGCTCGGTGTCCAGGCGCCGATGCCGTCTCTCGGTTCGCTTGCAAATGCTGCTCGTGCGGGTCTGCAGAGCTATCCGTATAAACTGGTTTTCCCGGCACTGACGATCTGTCTGATCGTTTTGAGTCTGAACCTGCTGGGTGATGGCCTGCGGGATGCCTTTGACCCGAAGCTGAAGAGGTGAGAGTTATGAAGGAACATCTTTTAAGCGTGCAAGACCTGCACACATCGTTTTTTACCGACAACGGTGAAGTTCAGGCTGTCAACGGTGTGTCCTTTAATCTGGATCCCGGTGAAATTCTTGGAATTGTCGGAGAATCAGGTTCAGGAAAATCGGTAACGGCATATTCCATTATGCAGATCCTTGCTGACACCGGTAAAATAACCGGAGGGCATATCCTTTACAAAGGACAGGATCTGACAACATGGTCAGAAGCGCAGATGCGGGAATTCCGTGGAAAGTGCTGCTCCATTATCTTCCAGGATCCTATGACATCTTTGAATCCTGTGTTTACGATCGGTAGCCAGCTTCGGGAAGCCATTGAACTCCACACCAGCCGCAAAGGAAAAGAAGCAAAAGCAAGAGCCATTGAAATGCTTGAACTTGTTGGCATTAATGAGCCTGAACGGCGTATTAAGCAGTATCCGCACGAACTTTCCGGCGGTATGCGTCAGAGGGTTATGATTGCAATGGCGCTGGCGTGTGAACCGGATATTCTCATTGCTGACGAACCAACAACTGCGTTGGATGTGACAATTCAGGCGCAGATTCTGGAACTGATACAGTCGCTGCAGAAAAAACTCGGTATGGCAGTTATCCTTGTGACGCATGATCTCGGTGTCATAGCGGATATGTGTGATAACATTGTCGTTATGTATGGCGGGCGATTCTGCGAAAGGGGGACGGCGGCAGAGATATTCTATAACCCGAAGCATGAATATACCAAAGGCCTTCTTCGCTCTATCCCTACAGCAGGAAATATGAAGAAAAAGCTGATTCCAATTTCCGGTACGCCAATCAATATGCTCAACCTGCCGAAAGGATGTGCTTTCTGCCCTCGTTGTGATGCGGCAATGAAAATCTGCCTGGAAGCAGTTCCGGAAGAGATCGACATTAATGAGAATCACCGGGCGGCCTGTTGGATGAACATCAAAGAAGCGGCATTGGCCGGAAAGGAGGCGTGACACATGAGTGAGACATTGCTGGAAGTAAAAAACCTGAAGCAATACTTCAATGTTCGCACAAATGTTGGGAAATTTGCCTCTTTGAAAGCAGTAGACGACGTCTCTTTTGATATCGGTCGTGGAGAAACGCTTGGCCTGGTTGGGGAATCGGGATGTGGAAAAACAACAGTTGGCAGAACGATTCTCCGTTTGTACGAGCCTACCGCCGGGCAGATCATCTTTGATGGAGAAGAGGTTACAAAGAAGAATATCACCCGCATGCGCAAGCAGATGCAGATGGTATTCCAGGATCCATACTCCTCGCTGGATCCCCGTATGACGGTGGAAGATATTATTGGAGAACCTCTTGATGTGCATAAGCTTTATACAAACAAAAAGGAACGGCGTGAAAAAATCCTTGACCTGATGCAGACAGTCGGGCTGAATGCTGAGCATGCTACCCGGTATGCGCATGAATTTTCCGGAGGACAGAGGCAGCGCATTGGTATTGCCAGAGCACTTGCGGTCAATCCACAGTTTATTGTCTGTGATGAGCCGGTCTCTGCGTTGGATGTATCGATTCAGGCACAGGTCATCAACATGTTCGAGGAGCTGCAGGAAAAACTTGGGGTTGCTTACCTGTTTATTGCCCATGACTTGCTGGTGGTGCATCATATTTCCAATCGAATTGCTGTAATGTATCTGGGCAAAATAGTTGAAATTGCAGATGCGGATGAATTAAATGATCACCCAATCCACCCGTATACGGAATCCCTGCTTTCAGCAGTACCGATTCCGGATCCCAATATAACAAGAGCCAGAAAACGCATCGTTCTGGAGGGGGATGTGCCGTCTCCCCTGAATATGCCCACCGGTTGTCCGTTCAGGACCCGTTGCCGGTATGCAACGGAGCGGTGTTCTGCACAGTGCCCGCCCCTTACCGACCGCGGAACAAGGCATCTGGTTGCCTGCTGGGAAAAGTAAAGAGAAATACCGGCAATTCGTTGCATAAGAGAAGAATACCGAAAGGGAAATCTGGTTAATATAACAAAAATAATCGGCTCCACTTGTGTAAATTGCCGAAAAGTGCTATATTTTATCGCGTTAAATACTTTAGTTCAATAAACTAAATAGTTTGGACTAAAGAAAAATAAAAAATGGAGGAAACCCATGAAAAAGTTTTTAGCACTTCTTATCGCGGCTGTAATGTGCTTCTCTATGGGAGCTGTTGCATTCGCAGATGCTGCTGATGATCTCGTCAGCGACGCATTCATCGACCCGATCAATGACTGGGCAAAATACGATGAAATGATCGCACAGATCAAAGCAGAGACCGATTTTGCTAAGCGCACCGAACTGATGCACCAGGCAGAAGATGTCCTTATGTCCAACTACTGTGTCATTCCTATCTACTATTACAATGACCAGTATATGCAGAAGGACTATGTCTCCGGCGTCTATTCCAACCCGTTTGCAACAAAGTTTTGGATGTATGCAAAATTGGATAATGGCTCTACTACTTTCCGTACCAATAACGGTCCGGAACCAGACTATCTTGATCCTGCCCTCAACAGCTCAGTTGACGGCGCCTGCCTCGCGGCGAACTCTTTCTCCGGCCTTTACACTTACAACGCAGAGGGGGTTACCACCCCTGCCTGTGCAGAAGGTTATGAAGTCTCCGAAGACGGCCTGACCTACACGGTTACCCTGAAGTCCGGCCTCAAATGGTCTGATGGCTCCGATCTCACCGCTGCTGATTTTGAATACTCTTGGAAGCGCGCTGTTGCTCCTGAGACGGCTGCTGACTATGAATACATGTTCTCCGGCTTCAACGGATATCCCGATGCTCTGAATGTTACGGCTGTAGATGATACCACGCTCGTTTTCGTTCTGGATGCTCCTTGCGCTTATATGGAAGACCTGATGGCATTCCCGACCTTCTATCCTGTTTGCAAGGCTTATGTAGAAGCAAACTCCACTCCGGATGCTCCGGGTGCTTGGTGCCAGGAAGCTGGTTTTGTATCTAATGGTGCATTTGTTTGCACTGGCTGGAACCACGATGTTTCCATGACCTATGAGAAGAACCCGTATTGGTTTGATGCAGATAAGGTCACTATTGAAAAAGTCGAGTTTATGCTTTCCCAGGATGACACAGCAATCTATGCTGCATACAATGCTGGAGATATTGATTTTTGTGAATCAGTTCCGACTGATGAGATTGCAACATTGCTCGAGACTGAGAATCCTGAATTCCATATTGTTGATGAGCTTGGTACCTACTATGCAGCATTTAATGCGAACAGCAAGCTCTTTGCTGACAAGACTCCTGCTCAGGCAGCTTGCATGCGTCAGGCATTCTCCCTCCTTATCGACCGTGACTACATCGTTGAGAACATTGGACAGACAGGTCAGGTTGCTGCAAATGCTTACCTGCCTCTCGGCATGGCTGACGGTAACGGCGGCTTCTTCAAGACAGATGCTATTGAAGAAGGCTACTATGATCCGTACGCTATCAACAATGACTATGAAGGCACTGTTGCCAAGGCTATTGAGCTTCTGGAAGCAGCCGGCTACAAGTTTGAAAATGGTGTTCTCTCCAGCGAGACTCCGATCAACATTGAGTACCTGACCAACGAGAGTTCCGGTCATATTGCCATTGCTGAATCCATGCAGCAGGACTTCAGTGCAATCGGCATTGAAATGACCATTCAGGTTCAGGACTGGAACGTCTTCCTCGAGGAGCGCAAGCAGGGCAACTTTGACTTCGCTCGTGAAGGTTGGATTGCTGACTTCAACGACCCGATTAATATGCTTGAAATGTTCACTACTGTTTCTGGCAATAATGACCCGCAGTATGGCCGTTTCGAAGGCTGGGACGCCTGATTCCAAAAGTAAAACCATAAGGAATAACTGATCAGCCCGGGATTTCCCGGGCTGATTTCCTGTTCTTTAAGAAGGTAATGATACCTGCACGTTTGTGCAGGATGACAAACTGTAAATAATTGAGGTGTATTATTTTTGTGAGTCTTTCTTGTATGACACGTCTTGCATAAATATGCGGTCTGATTTATAATATAAACAACTACAGTGCAACGATTCTGCATGACGTTGCATATTTCTTTTTTATGAAAACTGTTTCAGGCTGGAACGGAAAGGTAGTGAGATCATGAAGAAATACCTGATAAAAAGAGTGCTGCTGATGGTTGTGACACTCTTCATGATAGCATTACTTACCTTTTGTTTAATGCATATTGTTCCGGGCAGTCCTTTCACCTCGCAGAAACAGGTTTCTCAGGCTGTGTTGGATGCGTTAATGGCAAAGTACAACCTGGATGATCCGCTCTGGAAGCAGTTTGTGGATTATATGATCGGAGTACTCCATTTTGATTTTGGTCCGAGCTATAAGTATACGGGAAAAACCGTAAACGACTTTATTGAAAGCGGGATGCCCTATTCCGGTACGCTTGGTCTGGTGACGCTTGTTTTTGTGCTTTTAATGAGTATCCCGATGGGCATCGTGTCAGCGCTGAGAAACGGCCGCTGGCAAGACATGCTTCTGATGTTCATTGCCACTCTCGGCGTGACAATTCCCAGCTTTGTGATTGCCACGGGCCTGTTGTATATCTTTTCTTTTAAACTGGGATGGACGCCTGTTTACGGAGTGGATAGTTGGAAAGGCTATATTCTGCCCATGATAGCGATGGGGGGATATTCCATCAGCTTTCTTGCGCGTCTGATGCGGTCTTCTCTGCTGGAGGTCATGGGGCAGGATTATATCCGGACGGCACGGGCAAAGGGGATTAGTGAAGTCCGCATTATCTGGAAGCATGCCCTGCGCAATGCATTGATCCCTGTGATTACGGTTCTCGGTCCCACAATTGCCAATCTGCTCACGGGATCGTTTGTGATTGAAAAGATCTTTGCGATTCCCGGCCTCGGCGGATATTTTGTAAACAGCGTAACGCAAAGAGACTATACAACCATCATGGGGATGACGATTTTTTATGCGACGGTTCTGATCGCAATGATTTTTATTGTGGATATCTTTTACTGCCTGATAGATCCGCGCATTAAATACGAGTAGGGGAGGAGACGGATCTCATGTCAGAAGATAGAAAATGGGAACGTGTCTCCGGAAATCAGGAAGAAGCAGAACGGATTTATCGGAAGTCCCGGTCTTTTCTGGGGGATGTCTGGTTTCGCTTCCGGCATAAACCGACGGCACTTCTGGGGCTTGTCCTGGTACTGATTTTGCTGATATTTTGTCTTTTAGGGCCTTTCTTTACTCCCTATACCTATTCGGAACAGAACAACAAAATGGCCAGCATCCCTCCTCTGCTGACGGTTTATCCCGGCCCGGAGGACGATTCTTACATTTATATTACCCAGGGGCTGAAGCTGATTGAGGTCGATGGGGAAGGGAATCTGGTCCGCCAGCTGAAAAAGAAAAAGGACGACAATAAGCAAAAGAGAACATCCTTTACCTGGGATGACGACACATTGGTGTATCTTGATTATTCCCGCCTGCCGAACACAATTCTTGATTCGGAGGGAAACCGGGTAGAAATCAGCCAGAAAAAATGGAATCACACCTATCTTCTCGGAACTGATCAGCTCGGAAGGGATATCCTGACGCGCCTGATGTACGGAACAAGGATTTCTCTGATGGTTGCTTTTATTGCGGCACTGGTCAACATGGTAATCGGGATTGCCTATGGCGGAATATCCGGCTATCTCGGAGGGAGAACAGATACGGTGATGATGCGTATAGTGGATATTATCTCCACTATACCGCTTACGCTATATGTCATACTGATTAAGATGTGCCTAAATGATGGGCTTTTATCGATCATTATTGCACTTTCCAGTGTGTATTGGGTGGACATGGCACGTGTTGTTCGAGGGGAGATGCTCTCCCTGAAGAATCAGGAATTTGTTCTGGCTGCGCGTACGATTGGTTCTTCAACAAAGACGATTCTGTTTAACCATCTTATCCCGAATGCGATGGGGCCTATTCTGGTTACGGTTACAATGCTGATCCCGAGTGCCATTTTCATGGAAGCCTTTATGAGTTTTATCGGTATTGGGATTGCACCTCCGATGGCTTCTCTTGGTACTATGTGCAACGATGCAACAGAAACGTTGCGGACGAATCCCTACCAGCTTTTCCTTCCGGCGCTGGTGATTTGTATTATCATGTTTGCATTTAACTTCGTCGGAGATGGGCTGCGGGACGCCCTGGATCCGAAACTGAAGAAATAGGAGAGGAAATGATGGAACATATCCTTGAAGTGCAGGATCTGCACACTTCCTTTCTGACGTCTTCCGGAGAAGTCAAGGCGGTACGGGGTGTTTCCTTTACTGTTGATAAAGGGGAATCTGTTGGGATTGTCGGAGAGAGCGGAAGTGGGAAATCGGTAACAAGTCTCTCTGTTATGCAGTTGCTCGCCGGTACGGGCAGAATCGTCAGCGGGAGTGTAAAGCTCAACGGAAGAGAACTGGTCGGTTTGTCATCCAAAGAGATGCGCAGCATTCGGGGCAAAGAAATGGCAATGATCTTCCAGGATCCCATGACGAGTTTGAATCCCCTGATACCGGTCGGAGAACAGGTCGGGGAAATGTTGTGGTCCCATGATAAGTCGCTTTCAAAAGCGGAGCGGGAAGCGCGGGTTGTGGAACTGTTTCAAATGGTGCGGATACCCGAAGCCGAAAAAAGATTGAAAAGCTATCCCCATGAATTTTCCGGAGGCATGCGACAGCGGGTTATGATAGCCATGGCGCTTGCCTGCAAGCCGGATCTTCTGATCGCCGATGAGCCGACAACGGCCCTCGACGTGTCCATCCAGGACCAGATCCTTAAGCTGATGCGGAGCATCCAGAAGGAAATTGGAATGAGTATCATGTTTATCACGCATGATCTCGGAGTAGTGGCAGAGCTTTGCAGCCGCGTGCTGGTGATGTATGGCGGATTAATCATGGAGGAAGCCAATATCTATGATATCTTTGAGAGTCCGCTTCACCCCTATACCATGGGGCTGATTGCATCCATTCCGGATATTAACCAGGATAAGAGCAAGAAGCTTCAGCCGATTATCGGGTCTCCGCCGGATATGATTCATCCGCCAGCCGGGTGTCCCTTTGCACCGCGCTGTCCGTATGCATGCCGGATCTGCCAGGAAGAATTACCGCCGGTTTTTCGTGCCGGAGAAAGCCATACCAGCCGATGCTGGCTTCTGGATGAGGATGCACCTTCAATCAATAATCCCCTGAAAAACCGGAAGGGGGCGCTGAAATGAATGAACAGGTACCCGTTCTTCAGGTTGAAGGGTTGACGAAACATTTTCCTGTCAGTGGGCGGAAGGTTGTTCATGCGGTAGACAATGTCAGTTTTTCCATTTTTCGAGGGAAAACATTTGGACTGGTCGGAGAAAGCGGATGTGGGAAGAGCTCCTGTGCCCGTACCATCATTCGTATCTATGAACCGACAGCCGGAAAAATCCTGATTGACGGAGAAGATATTTCTGGTTTGAATCAGAAACAGCTTCTGCCGATCAGGAAAAAGATGCAGATGATCTTTCAGGATCCTTATGCTTCTCTGAATGCCAGAATGACAGTGCATGATATTATAGCAGAACCTCTGAGAGCACATCAGGTTTGCACATCACGGCAGGAAGAGAATGAGCTGATAAGTGATATGCTTGCCCGTGTCGGGTTGAACAAAGACCATGCAAACCGGTATGCACATGAATTTTCCGGAGGACAGCGTCAGCGTGTTGGTATTGCCCGTGCCTTGATCCTCAAGCCTGAGCTTGTCATTTGTGATGAACCGATTTCTGCGCTGGATGTTTCCATCCAGGCACAGGTTGTGAACATGCTTCGGCATTTCCAGGATGAACTGGGTTTGACCTATCTTTTTATCGCACATGATTTATCCATGGTGCGGTATGTGTCAGACGATGTCGGGGTTATGTATCTCGGTCAGCTTGTGGAAAAATGCGAAGCGGACGAGATCTACAGCCATCCGCTGCATCCGTATACAACAGGATTGCTCTCGTCCATTCCCGTTCCGAATCCAAGGCTCGCAAAGGCAAAGGAAAAGAGCGGTCTGGAGGGAGATCTCCCGAGCCCGATTGATCCGCCTGCCGGATGCCGATTCCATACACGCTGTCCCTATGCCACAGAGCGTTGCAAAGAAGAAACTCCGCTTTTGAAAGAAGCATCTTCCGGGCATTTTGTGGCCTGTCACCGTATCATTCAATAGATGAGTCCGGCAGGAAACTGCCGTGCCCATAAACGCAGCCCAAATTTTTATACTTTTAAGGAGGAAACCCAATGAAGAAAATTCTTAGCGTGATTCTGGCACTGACGATGGTGTTCTCTCTCACTGCCATCAGCGCAAGCGCAGATGGTGCACAGGAGATCACTTATTCGCTTTACAGTCAGCCTGACGGAATCGATCCCGGCATTACCAACAACAGCTTTGCGTCTGACATCCTGGCCAATGCTTTTGAAGGCCTCATGACCTATGATACCGAGACCGGCAGCCTGATCTGCGGCGAAGCGGAGAGCTATACCGTCAGTGATGATGGCCTTGTTTACACGTTTACCCTGCGTGACGGGCTGAAATGGTCTGACGGTAGCGACCATGTTGCATCCGATTATGTCTACGCCATCAAGCGTATCCTCGATCCGGCAACCGGTGCAAAGTATGTTGACCTGGTAGCGGCTTACATCGCCGGCGCTGCGGAATATTACGCCGGTGAAACGGATGATTTTGACACAGTCGGCATCAAAGCTCCGGATGATAAAACGGTTGAAATCACCCTCTACAACCCGACTTCTTACTTTGCGGATATTCTCACCATGTGGACGTTCGACCCTGTCCAGGCAGCAACGATCGAAGCCAACGGCGACCAGTGGACCTCTTCTCCGGACACCTATGTTTCCAATGGTCCCTTCTATGTGACCGATATGAAGCTCGGGGAGAGCATCACGCTTTCCAAGAACCCGTACTATTACGATGCTGACAAGGTCCAGCTGGACAAGGTTACCTTCCGCTATATCACCGACAACTCTACAGCACTCATGGCTTATGAAGCCGGTGAAATTGATGGTATGAATGTTGTCCCCGCATCTGACTATGCCCGTTTAAAGGCAAATGATGACGGCTTTGTGATGACGCCGTCCTATGGCACGACGTACTGGGATTTCAACTGCTCCGTCGAGCCGTTTGACAACGTCCTCGTTCGTAAGGCATTCAACCTTGCCATTGACCGTGACACCCTTATTAATGATGTCCTGCAGACGGATGCAGACCCTGCTTTCAGCTTTATCGCTCCGGGCTACGTGGTAGACGGTGTGGATTATACGGATGAGCGCAGCGATTTCGGCCTCTCTGATGAAGCTGATCCTGAAGCTGCACAGGCAGCTCTTGCCGAGGCAGGCTATCCCAATGGCGAAGGCTTCCCGGAGGTTACACTCTACTTCTATTCCAGTGACACAGTGGCTCTCGTTGCGCAGGCCCTTGCCAACATGCTTGAGACCAATCTTAACATTTCTGTGAAGATCGACAACGCTGACTGGGCAGTCTATTATGATGATGTCCTTGCCGGCAAGTATCAGTTGGGCGCGATGGGCTGGTCTGCCGACTACCTGCACCCGATGACCTTCCTGCCGCTGGCTAAGACGGATGATGCAAACAATGTTGCTTTTTGGAGCAATGAAGAGTACGATGCACTGGTGGAGAAAGTCCAGCTCTGCACCGATCCTTCTGAGGCGATTGAATACATCAAGGAAGCAGATGAGATCGTCGGAAACAACTATGTCTTCCTCAACCTCTACTATAAGAACGGCACATCCCTGATGCACCCCTATGTCCAGGGCTTCTACATCAATGCATCTCAGATGATGTATCTCAAGACTGCATTTGTAAACAAGTAATCAAAAGAATCGAAAACCGGATAAGAACACAAAAAGCAGCCCGCCTTTTTCAAGGCGGGCTGTTTTGCTCGAAATGTGTTATGATCTCGCGGCTCGTTGTGCCGCTGCAAGATCAAGCTGACCGGCTTTTTTCTGCTGGGAGCTTCTCCAGGCATACATAATCAGTGCGACTGCAATGACGCCGTATGACAGGAATGCACGGAAATACTCACCTACTGCAGAATCACCGAACAATGTGGATGCTGCGCTTTGGGCTGTAATAAACAGAGAGTGGAACAGGAATGTTCCGATGAGAGCCTGAAGGTTGGTGGCACGATCAATAGATGCACCGCCGACCAGAATAGCAGCGCCGGCGTATAATCCAACCTGCTCATGAGCCGCATAGGTCTGGAAAGTGCCGATGCCGTCAGACTGCATAAATACAATCTGTCCC
>JAFQZI010000054.1 GCA_017406005.1 Oscillospiraceae bacterium
CATAGAGCATATAATCTACCTGTATATGGTTTGTCTTCACAACCAAATTATATGCCGGCAGCCGACTCTTGTACAGAGCCGGCTGCCGTTATTTTCGCCTTTTTAGATTGGGGGCATCTTATGTTTTGAGACAGCCCCTTTACGTTTCCTGTATTTCGCGATACATCGCTGCGGCAGATGCTTTGCTGACGTTATCCTCTGTGGAAAGGACTTCCACCTTCAGAACTCTTCTGCCCAGATTCAGCTGGATGATATCCCCTACCTTCACCTGGTAACCGGCTTTCTGCTCTCTTCCGTTTACAAGGATGCAGGATTCATCGCAGGCCTCATTGGCAACCGTTCTTCGTTTGATCAGCCTTGAAACTTTCAGATACTTGTCTAAGCGCATTTTTCCACTCCTGTCCATCAGGTTAAACTGTTATTCCTGTTTCATTATTTCATGTGCAGAAGCCTGCCAAGCTTTTCCCCGCCGGGGATCAGCTTCATGTCTTCATTGGTTATTGCTTTTGAGCGGATCACTGCCGCAGCATAGATCACAACCCCGGCTGCAACAGCCAGTGCCATGCTGACAAGCATTTTCAGGGATCCCGTACTCCCGATCAGGCGACTGCAAAGGGAGTAAACACCGTACGCTGCCGCTCCCATCAGAACGCTGCAAAGCAGCGGTCTGCCGAGCACCTTGCCGAGGTGTGGATTCTCTCCCAGTGCCTTTCGGATAAAGATGTAGTCCAGCACTGCCATACAGCAGTAACCGAACAGTGTCCCGATCGGTGCACCGTATATATTGATCGACGGAATAGCAATAATGATCCAGTTGATGAGTATTTTCAGCAGAGATCCGCTGACCAGGGCAACCATCGGCAGCCGTTCTTTTCCGGAAGCCTGCAGGATGGCATTCTCCATCAGTACAAGACAGATAAAGAAAGATGCGATTCCCATGATGCTCAGCAGCCCCGGACCTGCTTCGTTGCTGTTCGGATAGAGGACATTGACAATCGGATAGGAAAGCACAGCCAGTCCGACACCCATCGGCATCGAAATCACGGATGCGATGCGCATGGCATCTTCCGACGTTTTTTCCGCTTCCGCCTTGTTCCCGATCGCCATGGCACCGGCAACTGCAGGTACAATCGCAATCGTCAGCGGTGTCATAAAAGCAGCCGGGAGATTAAACAGCGTCTGTACTTTTGCATACACACCGTACAACACGCCCGCATCGTATTTTGAAAACCCCGCTGCAGCAAGCCGGCTTTCGCAGATTCCCGGGTCAAGGGAGCTGAGGATTGCCATAATGCTCGCACCAAGAGAGATGGGAATCCCGATACGGAGGATATCCATTATAATCTGCCCGGTGCTCTCCGTTTTCCCGTTCCGGTCCCTCACAGCAGGGTAATGCCTTTTCTTGTAGAAAAGCATATATCCGAGAGAAACCACCGACCCGATTGACACCCCCAGAATTGCTCCGGCAGATGCCACCGGCAGATCGTGACCGGCCTTTACCAGTAAGCCTGCTATAATCAGCCCGGAGATTACCTTGAAAAGCACCTCCAGCACTTCGTCTACCGTTGTGGGAATCATGTTCCCGTTTCCCTGGCAGTAGCCTCGATAGGCCGATACCAGGCAAACCAGAAAGATTGCCGGTGCCATCGCTCTCACGCTCAGTGCCGCATCCGGCTTCCTGAGGTAACTCTCTGCCAGCCATCCATTCCCGAAAAACATGATGGAGGAGAAGAGTATGCCGATCACCGCAAAGGTACCGATCGCAGTGCGGAAAGTCTTTTCCTTTCTCGCCTCCAGGCCGTTGGCGTCCGCCTCTGCAATCAGCCTGGAGAGTGCGACCGGAAGGCCTGCCGTGGAGAGCGTAAAGAAAATATTATAAACATTATAGGTAGCAAGAAACAGCCCGTATCCATAGTCTCCCAGGATATTCGCCAGAGGAACCTTGTAGATTGCTCCGAGCACCTTCATAATCATAACGCCGATTGTCAGAATCGCGGCGCCATGCATAAAGTTCTGTTTCTTTGCTGTTCTTTCTTTCATAAGCTGTCTTCACCGTCCCAAACCATGCCCGATGATTTTACAATAGATTCACATACTTTGCAAGTAAAAGCACTTGCATTTTCTCTTTCTATCAGGTAAATTCATAAGCAGAACATCAATTTGGAGGATTTTCATGACCATCACAAGAATGATTAAACTCGGCACCGCACTTGCAGGGTTAGCCGTCAGCCTGATTCTCACTGCATCCGACACGAAAAAACGCATTGTCGACCTGCAGACAAAGCGTGAGGAAGATAAGGCTGCCTGGCAGGATCGTCAGACAGATGCATTTCTTTCCGGCCTCAAAGCATTCCGGAATACTCCCGGAGCTATGCTGCTTGATGTGCGCGAAGAGGAAGATTACAACGCCGGCCACGTTCCCGGCAGTACATTTGTCTCCCTGCAGGCTATCCCCACCCCCGTCCTGGAGATGGTGCCTGACAAGAGCACCCCGCTTTTTGTCTACTGCTATCGCGGCAGGCGTAGCGGGTACGCTGTTTCCATGCTGAAGGAAGCCGGATATACCAACGTCACCAACATCGGCGGGATAGAATTCTATCAGGGAGAGCTTGTAAAAATATAAAAATCATCTGGCAGATTTGGAGTACAACTCCA
Source organism: Oscillospiraceae bacterium (assembly GCA_017406005.1). GTDB lineage: Bacteria > Bacillota > Clostridia > Oscillospirales > Oscillospiraceae > Limivicinus. The sequence continues at coordinate 2,656 of JAFQZI010000054.1, forward strand.
GATCTGCCATAATCATAATGGATTGCGAAAATAAGTCCTATCAAGTGGGTATTCTTCCGTTGTGCGTAAAAGCGTCCACTTTATCCACTTCACCCACCCGGACGGACAGCAGATGATAAGGTATATAAAATCTTATCTATCCACGTCCCCGGTGGGTGAAGTGGATGTTTTCTACGCAAAGCAATTATCATCCACTCTAACGACATAAAAAGCCCCTTTCCACTTGAGAACTTTTCAAGCGGAAAAGGGCATTAAGACAATGATTTTGCTAAAATCGCATAGTTTTCGTAATTACCTCAGAAGTTCTGGAAACTAAGCAATTAACGAAGAAATCGGTACCTAATTATGCGTTGCGGACGCTGTCGATGTGACGGGTAAGGTCGAGCATCTTGTTGGAGAAGCCCCATTCATTCGGAACCGCTCCGCGCTTCCGTTGGCATAACTGACTTTTGTGTTTCCCGATTATCCAGAGTATTTCTTTCCCGCTATTCAGTTCTTATGTTTTTCATCCAGCCGTTTTTTGAAATCTGCTACTCTGGCGTAATGTGTTTCCTTGTCCTCGCCATTGCGATAGTCTGCGACGATAGATTCCCATTCATCACATTCTTCTATTGTCAGACAAGTATAATCCCAGATACCATTACCTACCTCATTCTCTGTACGCATAACCGCAGAGACATTTTACTGCTTTCAGCAAGTCATTGATATACGATGGCTTATTCTTCTTCTCTTGGAGCATCACCATGAACTGCTTTACGTGAATTGGCTTTAAGGCTTCCAATTCTTCCACGCTCTGCGCCTCTTTCAAAAACTTCACAAAATAATTAAGTTGTTTTTCGTAATTGCATATGGTCCTTGGAGCCAGATTTCTCACTTTACAGTCAAAAATGTATTCTTGGACTAACCCTTTCATTGACAGCATAAAAAAACCTCTTTCCGTTCCAAAAGAGAAACAGAAAGAGGTATGGAAGACTTTTTGCGTTTTATAATAGTTGTTATACTTGGTGAAGTCTTTTATACCAAACCACTAATTTGCGGATTTGATAAGAGGCTTCAAAAGTTCCTAAAACTATCAGAAATCAATGATTTGTGTGCCGAATTATGCGTTACGGACGCTGTCAATGTGACGGGTGAGGTCGAGCATCTTGTTGGAGAAGCCCCATTCATTGAGGGCGCTACTCCGTAGCTCCCTCAGCTCGCTTCGCTCGCGCCATCAACGTAAAAGCCTGATTTTTCAGTCTCTTTTGCTTTATACCCTGTTCTGTATTCGATTTTAGCGTAATAATGTATCGTTTTCCGTTGTCGTACCAAGTGCGACAACATTTTTCATACCTGATTATACACATAAAGTGTCCGCAAAACAAGGCTTTTGACCCTTTTCGTACATCTTCAAGCATCAAATAATCATCTATGAACTTCTTGGCACATCTCCGTACATCTTCAAGCGTCTAACAAACATCTATGAATGTGATTCCTTTCTCCCAAGTGCAAAAAGAAAATCAGAAAAAATATAAAAAAGTTTTGACCTCTGCAATTATATTGTAGGGGTCTCATGTTATTATATAACCACAGTAAGGGAGAGAACAAAAGCAAAAGCCTCCCGATAAAAAAGAATAATAATGACAAGGATAGTCAGAAAAACCAGAAAGGAAATACTAAAATGGCTAACAAGAACAACACCAACAGCACCCGTTTCACCGTCGATTTCATCGGCAAGAAAATCTCTGGCACCAAGGCGAGCTTTGACAAGGCTGGGAAGGGCAACGGCCCTATCTATGAGGAACTGGCTGGCCTGACCGCAAAGCACCCCAATTTTGCGCTTGTCATCAAAGAACAGACCAAGAGGATTGTCAAGGAAAAGGAAACCTATAAGGGTATGGATTGCGACTTTATGCGGGATTACCTCATCGCGGAGAGAATGACCGAGGCCCTTAAAACCTTCAAGCAGGTTGAAACCTTTGCGGATAACACCAAGAGAAGCAAGTATCCCCTGCTGAAAAAGTTCTTCTTGAAGCAGTTTACGGATAAAGACGGAAACATCAATTTTGACTTTTCCAAAGCTAAGAAAACCGTTTCTGATTACAGATACAACCTGGCGCTGGAACAGGCAACCGAGAGCGCAAGCCCTGCGATTCTCAAAACTGCCTGACCTGAAAAATAAACCAACAGAAAAAAGGAGAATACAGAAAATGAAAACCACAAAGAAAGACTACAAGCTCGACTTTGCTACTCAGACCCTCACCATCACCGCCGCCTTTGCGGAGGCAGCCGACGAAATCGGCAGCGAAGAATACAACCTTGTAATGAAAATCAAGGCAGATTTCCCCAATATTTCCGTTGTACACAGGACTCACGCGACGCCCAAAAAGTATAGAAACAAGTTCGGCGTTATCACGGAACACAATCAGTACAAGAATCTGACCTATGACCGGATGGAACGGTTTATGTGTGCGCTCCCCAACAGCACGGAGTATCTTGAAATGTATTACACCTTGCGGGAAAAGGCTGATGAGATGTGCCTTGCCGCCCCGTATGCGGCAGTCCGGGCTTGGTTTGAAAAGCAGTTCCCGAAGTACAGAGAGAATCCTCTGTTCTATGTCGATAATGAACCCGAATTCATTGACTTTGCTGATATTCTGGACAAGGCAGAAAAGAAAGCTTCATAAAAGTTAAGTCAAACACTTAACACAGCAATATTACCCCTTTATTGTACTGTTAAAAGCTCAACTCAAAAATGGAGGTTTAGAAAATGACTGAACTTGAAATACGGGCCTATCCCATCGGTATGCTATCCGGGATTTTGGGAACGAATGGGAAACAGGCCACCGACCGCAAACTTGCTGCCTACGGCTACAGCTTCACATCGGCAGGGACAGGAACAAAGAGAATCTACACAATCACCGCCCTGCCCGATGCGCTCCAACGCTTCAAATCCTATTGCGTGTTCGCTCTTGGATTTAACCCCAACACCGATTTCAGAAAGCTCCGTGATTTCGTGTTCTATCTGATGGGTGATGATAATTTCAACTGGCGTCCGGCTGAAATGATGGAGGAATACTTGCGGAACGAAGGGCGCGGAGTATCAAGGCAGACAATCGTCAAGTATTTACAGCATTTTGAATCATTGTGCTTGTTCGTGCGGACTGATGATTATGTGTATTACAGGGTCAAAAAGAATTACGGCGTTCAGGAACACGAAATCATTTCAAAAGAAGAATACTGCCAAGCGTGGAGTTATTATCACGAATGGCGCAACGCTCATCCTAACGAAGATTCACGCCCTGCATTTACTTCAATGTATAATCGTTTCGGCGGTGTCCCACGCAAGCAGGGCCGGGTAGATCGGGGCGCTCCGTGGAACAGAGAAACGATAAACACGCTTTTTGACCTTGCCTCACAATCTATTCTTGAAGAAGTCTCTGGTTAGTAAAGGTTTACTACC
>JAFQZI010000006.1 GCA_017406005.1 Oscillospiraceae bacterium
CGGTGCTATCTATGAAGGCAAGGTTGTTCGTATCATCTCCAATCTCGGTGCTTTCATTGAGATCAAGCCGGGCAAGGATGCCATGTGCCATATCAAAGACCTCGAGTTTAAGCGCACCGAAAAGGTTGAAGACGTTCTGAACGTCGGCGATGTTACTCCGGTTAAATTCCTTGGCATCGATGAGAAGGGCCGCTGGAATGTCAGCCGCAAGGAAGCACTGAAAGCCCTTGGCCTCGACAAGAAGTAAGATAGAAATACATTTATATAGAAATGAAGAAAGAGCAGGATTTTGTCCTGCTCTTCTTTTTTTGAAAAACCAGTTGAAGGAGAAAAACCGGTGTGATAAAATATATTTAAAGGAGAGGATATCCTCTCTGAACATTTTATCAGATAGAAAGGAAGTAAAAAAGATGAAAAAAATTATTGGAATTCTTTTGGCAATGTGCCTGCTTTTTGCACTGGCTGTCCCGGCCTTTGCAGCAGGGGACAAAACCCTGAAAATCTGGGTTCCGGATGCCACAAAGAGCTTTACGGAAGAACAGGTGGCAAAATTCATGGAAGCCAACCCCGAATATGCGGATTATGCCGTGACGGTAGAGGCTGTCGGTGAAGGAGATGCTGCATCTAACGTTCTGACCGACCTGGAAGCCGGTGCGGATATCTTCAACTTTGCACAGGACCAGCTGGCCCGTCTTGTTGCTGCCGGCGCACTCATTGAACTGAGCGACGAGAACGCAGCCATTGTTGCAGAGGAAAATGACGCAGGTTCTGTCGCTGCTGCAACGATGGGTGATCTTGTCTATGCGTATCCGCTGACCTCCGACAACGGTTACTTCCTGTATTATGACAAGAGCGTGATTTCTGATCCCAGCACGCTGGAAGGCGTCGTTGCTGCCTGTGAAGCTGCCGGAAAAGGTTTCTATATGGAAATTAACAGCGGCTGGTACCAGCCTGCCTTCTTCTTCGGTGCAGGCTGCACATTAACTTATGATACCGATGATACAGGTGCTTTTAAAGCCTGCAACATCGACTACGCTTCCGATGCAGGTGTTGCTGCCCTGAAGGCGATGATTGCTCTGGCCAAATCTCCTGCCTTCCACAATGGATCCTCGATCGGCAATGCAACCAATGTAGCTGCGATTGTTGATGGCACCTGGGATTCCAGTGCAGCGAAAGAGCTCTTCGGTGAAAACTATGCCTGCGCAAAACTCCCCACAGTCGAGATTAATGGCACACCTGTCCAGATGAGCGGCTTTGGCGGCTTTAAACTTCTGGGTGTAAAACCGCAGACAGAAGACGAAAAGCTTGATCTCTGTGACAAGCTGGCACTCTTCCTCTCCAGCGGAGAAGCTCAGCTGGCACGCTTCAAGGCGGCAGGATGGGGGCCTTCCAATCTTGCAGCAAAGGCTGACGAAGCAGTTCAGGCCGATGCAGCTCTGGCTGCCCTTGGCGAACAGCTCGCCTTTGATATCCCGCAGGGTCAGTACCCCGGTGACTACTGGAGTCTTGCCACGGCTCTGGGCGATTCTGTGATTGCCGGCGAATTTGACAGTCTGGATGATGCCGGTCTCCTTGCTCAGCTTCAGACCTTCCAGGATACCTGCATCGGCTACGCAAAATAAGGAATAATAACCGTTACTGGGGTTCGTGGGCTTTCCACGGCCCCAGTACCCTTTCAAGGGAGGAAACAAAATGGAAGTAGAAAATAAAGGCGGATCGGTTTTCCGCTTCTTTAGACTGCTCCTGAGAGACCTGAAGGAGATTGGTTTTACTTTCTCGGAGGGAGACTGGAAAACAAAAATCTCTTTCCTGATTATGGGGTTTGGGCAGCTCCTGCGCGGACAGATCGTGCGCGGCATCAGCATGCTGGCATTGGAAGGCGGCATCCTGTATTATTTGGCATCTTTCGGATGGAATTATCTGAAAAATATTCTCACCCTTGGCACGGTAGAAACGCATAAAGAAAATCGTCGAACGGTCTACGGTGATAACAGCTTCCTGATTCTGTTGTACGGCCTGCTGACAATTGTGATTATCTGTGCGCTGATCTTCCTCTGGCGTGTGAACATTCGCCAGAACAGAGAGGCAGAACAGCGCCTGAAACACGGTAAACGGCTCCCGACCAACAGGGAAGACCTTGGATCCCTTTTTGATAAAAACTTCGACAAGACGCTTCTTGCTCTGCCGGTTCTCGGAATCTTCGTTTTTACTGTTCTGCCGATCATCTTCATGATCTGCATTGCCTTCACCAATTATGATGCGACCCACCAGCCCCCGGCAAAGCTTTTCACCTGGGTCGGACTGGATAACTTCAAAGCTCTGTTCGGCATCGGGGGTGAAGGTTTCGGCGGCACATTCTTTTATGTGCTGGGCTGGACACTGGTGTGGTCATTTTTTGCCACGTTCCTCACATATTTCCTCGGGATGGCTGTTGCCATCATGATCAATAAAAAAGGAATCCGGCTGAAAAAGCTCTGGCGTACAATTCTGGTTATGACCATCGCTGTGCCGCAGTTTGTCTCGCTTCTTTATGTAGGCAAAATGTTTGCTACCGACGGTCTGGTCAACTCCTACCTGATGAGATGGGGGTGGATCAGCACACCGATCCCGTTCTGGGACAATGCGCTTTATGCCCGCATTCTCATCATTGCCATCAATCTCTGGATCGGCATTCCCTATACGATGCTGATCGTAACCGGCCTTCTGATGAATATTCCAGAGGAACTGTATGAAAGTGCAAGGATTGACGGAGCCAATGTGTTCCAGACTTTCCGAAAGATTACCCTGCCCTATATGCTCTTTATCACCGGGCCCTTCCTGCTGACGCAATTCATCGGGAACCTCAATAACTTCAATGTAATCTTCCTGCTCAACCGAGGGCGACCGCAATCGATGAGCCTTTCCAACAACGCAGGCTCAACGGACCTGTTGGTCACCTGGCTGTATAAGATGACAATTAACGACTCGAACTATAAGATTGCGGCTGTCATCGGCATCATGGTCTTCCTGGTTACCGCTGTGATTTCTCTGGTGGTTTACAACACGATGCCGTCGGTAAAAGATGAGGAGGGGTTCCAATAATGGCTAAGAAGAGAAAATTAGGGGATGCACTGATTTATCTGATTCTGATCCTTATGAGCATCATCTGGTTGTTCCCCTTCGTGGGGCTGGTGCTGCAAAGCTTCCGTGGAGAATACGGCGGTATGGTGGATTATCTGGTGCCGAAGGAGTTTTCCCTCACCAATTACCGGTTCCTGTTCGGGGATGAGTGTAAGTTTACGCGCTGGTATTCCAATACGCTGATCATCGCTCTGGCGGTATCGGCACTGCAGACGGTTATTATCATCTGCGTGAGTTACGCCCTATCCCGCATGCGCTTCAAAGGCCGCAGAGCATTGATGAACATCTGGCTGGTATTGGGGATGTTCCCGGGCTTTCTGACTATGATCTGCCTGTACTTCCTACTGAAGCAAATGGGACTGACGGAATCTGGCGCTGTTCCGGGGTTAATTCTGATCTCCTTCGCCAGTTCCGGTATGGGCTATTATGTGTGCAAGGGGTATTTCGACACGATACCGAAATCTTTGGATGAAGCTGCGATCATTGACGGGGCAACCCGAGCCCAGATCCTGGTGAAAATGATCATTCCTCTCTCCAAACCTATCATTATTTATACAGCTTTGGTAGCGTTCATGGCCCCTTGGTGTGACTACATTTTCGCATCCTATGTTGCCTTCGGCTATGAAAACGGCTATAACGTTGCTGTAGCAATGACACGCTGGGTCTGGACCAATGACTATCAGGGTTACTTCACCCGGTTCTGTGCCGGCGGTATCCTCGTCGCCATTCCGGTTACCATCCTCTTCATGTGCCTGCAGAAATACTATGTGGAAGGTGTTACCGGCGGCGCGGTTAAGGGATGAGAACTGTATAAAGATCTAAAAATAAAAAAGAAACGGAAGCAGAACTTTGAATCGGAACTGCTTCCGTTTTCTCTTTTCAGTGAGATTCTGTGGTATCGTCTTCGGAGGGATCTTCTTCCGGCGCAGCGGATTCTTTTTTCAACCCGCCGCCGAGCTTGGTAAACACCGGCTCAATAAACAGGCTCCACAGGAGCATCATGCAGGCGGGCGCAAAGAACGCAGGAAAGAAATA
>JAFQZI010000055.1 GCA_017406005.1 Oscillospiraceae bacterium
AAAAAGAACCGTTTGCGACAAAAGCGGTTTATTTCCGGAAAGAGAGTGCTACACTGCTTTTGACCATAAAGGAACCTGCAGCTGATTGACAAATTGACAATATTCCGGAGCGGACAAAAGAGTTTTGTCATTTTGTCAATGAAGATATAATTTTTTTCTTACCGTAAAAAATGCTGCGTCTTATTGAGAGAGAGGGCAATACGCAGTATAACAGCTCCGACTGCGAGAAAAAGAAGCAGCATTGCAAGCACGGCATAAAACACTCCGATTCCCATCGTTGTGTAGCTTGCGGTTTCCGGCATCCAGCCGAACCATCCTGCAGGAGCACTGTAATTCAGGAAGAGGTACGGTGCTGCCATGTTTCCGGTTCCCCAGCGAACACCCATTTTGCCGAGAATCAGGATAAAAACGAAATAAACAACAGGAGGCACAGCCGCATAAAGGATGTGTCTCTTTTTCCAGGGGTAATCGGTATCATTGAGGAAGAAATCGGCAATGGAAAGGGCAGGAGTCAATATATGAAGACACAAACTTGCGTAATGATCCTGCCTGTAAGCCGCTGACAGGCCGCCGGGCATCATCGGAGCGAGGATAAGCAGATAGATCAGGAATGTGATGAAGATAGAAACAACAGCAGTATACTTTACAGGACGTAGCAGTTTGTTATCCGGCAAGATCAGCTGGAAAAGGACTGTCAGTGCGACGTACAGGTTTGAAAGCTGTGTGAAAAAGGTAAATCCGATCGGCCAGTGCAGCAATCGTAAGAAGGCATATCCTGTTGAGAGCAGAATCAGGTATTTGAGGATGGTTCGTTTCATTCCACTATCTCACTGATTTGATAATTTTATATTGTATTATACTGAAAAGAGAGAAAAAAACAAGACAGCCCTTTCATTTTTTGCGGTTTGTGAAGAAAAGAGTGTCGTGAAATCAGGCAGCGTTTCGCTTTACAGCGGGGCGTTTTTCCTGTAAAAAACAACTTGACAACAGACGCTGAATGATATATAACAAGTGTTGTACAACAAGAATTATGTAAGGAGGAGGATTATGCCGCCGAAAGTAAAGGTCACAAAAAAGATGGTTGCCGATGCATCTTTTGAGGTTATCAGAGCGAGCGGGCATGAAAACCTGAATGCCAGGACAATCGCGGAATATCTGGGATGCTCCACACAGCCTGTTCTATACAGCTACAGAACGATGGATGAGATCCGGGAAGCCGCCTATGAAACAGCGGATCAATACCATACGGCATTTATCATGCCAAAGGAAACCGATACGGATCCGATGCTTGCACTGGGGCTGAATTATGTGAGGTTCGGATATGAGGAAAAGAATCTGTTCCGCTTTCTGTTTCAAACGGATAAATTCGGAGGGATGAATGTGGAAGCACTCCTGGATGATCCGAATCTGTCGGCCATCATAGAGGTCATGGCGAAGGGGCTTGCCTGTGAGCCCGGTATAGCCAGGGAAATGTTTTTAACATTCTTCTGTGTGGCACACGGTCTTGCCAGCCTGCTGGCTAATAATTCAATGGAGTATGATGAAGGGCAGTGTAAGAAGATGCTTGAGGAAGTCTTCTTCGGAATGCTCGCAACCCGGAAAGGAAAAGAAAATGCGTAAACTGTATGAAAAAAACGAGATTCTTTTTGCAGTATTATGGATTCTTGCGTATTGTTTTGTAATGGCTCCGATCAAAGGGAATTTTGAGTGGGAAAGCATCTGGATGCTGCTTCCGCTGCTGGTTTTTGCAGCAGGAATCACGGTGTTTGTAAAAACAGGTCATCTGGAGAAGAAATACGGTCTTTCGGGATGGCCTGAAAACATGAAGAAGTATCTGTACTTTATTCCGATGTGGATCATTGCCACAGGGAATCTCTGGGACGGGTTTGCTCCTTCCTATCAGGGGATCGGGCAGGTGATTGCCGTGCTGGCCATGATCCTTGTCGGATATGTTGAAGAGATGATTTTCCGCGGTTTCCTTTTCAAAGCGATGCTGTCAGAGGGAAAAGTAACTACAGCTATCATTATTTCTTCTCTGACGTTTGGCATGGGACATATCATCAATCTTTTCGCCGGACAGGCGAGCTTTGAAACAATAGTCCAGGTGATCTTTGCAGTCAGCTGGGGATTTATCTTCACAATGGTGTTTTACAAGAGCGGAAGCCTGATTCCGTGTATCATCGCACATGCCATGATTGATGTGTTTTCGCTGTTCGGCGCAGATAATGAGCTGGTAGACTGGATCTGTATTGGAACCACGATTGTTGTGGCGATCCTTTACTGTATCTACCTGGCCAGGTTGAAAACACCGGATTCGGAGGCATAGAAATGGAGTCTGGTATGCTTAAAACAGATCGAATCACAGTATATCCTCTGGGCAGGGAGCAAATGGAGCACTTTATTGCCGACGAAAAGGACGGAGAACTCAGGAAAGCATACGGGGAAATGCTGGAAGGCTGCCTTACCCATCCGGAACTCTGGGATTGGTATGCCATGTGGACGATTGAAAAAACAGACGGCACGCGGATTGGTGATTTCTGTTTCAAGGGAATTGAAGCCAACAGCAATCCGGAAATCGGATACGGCATTCTGGAAGAATATCAGGGTCAGGGTTATGCGACCGAAGCTGTGAAACTTGCGCTGAACTGGGCGTTTCAACATCCGGAGGTTGTTGCCGTTGAAGCGGAAGCAGACCCGGAGAACATTGCATCCCAGAAGGTCCTGATGAAATGCGGCTTTCGGCCGAACGGCGAAATCGGCGAAGAAGGCCCCAGATATATCGTACGCAGGGAAGAGCAGTGATGAATGCCGATCCTGCTGGGGATAAGGGCTGAAAACATAATAGAAAAAGCAAACAGAATAATTTTACAAAACGACGGGACAAAAGGACAATATTCCTTAAATCAGTCAGGCTGAGAACCTGAGAGGAATTATGTCCTTTTGTCCTGCTTATAAATAAATTAATCTTGTCCTGAAGTTATCAATGTGATAGAATGCGCAAAAAACAGGACGATCTGCAGAAGGGAGACAAGGCATGAGCAGAACACAGGCGAGTATACTGCTGATAGCGGTGTTTGTTGCCAGGGGTACGTCGTTTCTGTTTTCCAAAACCCTGATGATGTCCATGACGCCTATGAGTGTTTTGGCAGTGCGGTTTATACTGGCCTTTCTTATCCTGGCAGTGGCATTCAACGGAAAGCTGAGACACTGTGACCGGAACAGCTTTCGCGGAGGTGTTATTCTCGGTGCGATGTATACCATTTGCATGATCTTCGAGATGTATGGCTTGCGGAAGATTGATACCGGCGTCGCATCCCTCATTGAGAATATGGCAATTGTGCTTGTTCCTGTTTTTGTCGCCGCTCTGACAAGAACGATGCCTAGGAGGAAGACGATGCTTTGCGCACTTCTGGCAGTTGTCGGTGTGGGCTTTCTTTCTCTTGCACAGAGCGAAATCAGCGGCGGGGGATTGGGGATTCTTCTGGCGGTCTGTGCGGCTGTTACCTATGCTTTCTGCATCATAACAACGGAAAAGGTCAGTCAGGATGCGGACCCTATCACAATAGGAATTGTACAGCTTGGCACGATGGGAGTTCTTAGCCTGGTGATTTCGCTGATTACGGGCAGTTTCGGCCTGCCGCAGAACGGGCAGCAATGGGGGATGATTCTGATGCTGGTGCTTGTTTGCAGCTGCTTTGGTTTTGCTTTCCAGCCTCTGGGCCAGAAATATCTGCCTGCAGAAACGGCGGCGGTTTTCACAGTAGTCAATCCGTTTACGACGAGTATCCTTGGCATTGCGGTCATGAAAGAAACAATCACCGGAGTCAAGCTGATAGGTTATGCTCTGATTCTGGCGGCTCTTGTGATATACAACATGAAAGCAGCGGCGGAGAAAGCATAGAATGGCCTATGGCTGGTTAGGAGAAATAAGTGAAAGAAAAAAGAGAATTTCGCTATATACTGTGTGTTTTTCTGGCATCCCTCTGTTTCAGCACCGGTGGATTGTTTATCAAGCTGATCCCATGGTCTGCACTGGCCATTAACGGCGCAAGAAACCTGATCGGGGCAACGGTGATCGGGATCTTTATTCTGGTGACGCACAGAAAGATCGTCTTCAACAAGAGAGTGTTGGTCGGTGCGCTTTCCATGATCGGAGTGACAACGCTTTTTGCCATATCCAATAAGCTCACTACGGCTGCAAATGCTATTGTCCTCCAGTTTACTGCTCCGGTATTTGTCATTTTGCTGATGGCCATTCTTTATGGGCAGAAACCGGGAAAGGTGGATATCCTGACCTGCTGTGCCGTGCTTTTCGGCGTGGTGTTGTTTTTCGTGGACGGAATACAGGCAGGCAATATCCTGGGAAATATCACCGCAGTGCTGTCCGGGATATGCTACGCAGGTGTTTTCATGATGAATACCGGGGAGAATGCAGATGCACTTTCTTCCTGTTTTATCGGGCAGTTGGCTGCAGGTTTGATTTTTACCCCCCTGTGTTTTCGTGAAACGGATTTCTCGTTGCCGGTGGTCGCTGCCGTGCTGGCTTTGGGGTTAATCCAGGTCGGAGGGGCGTACATTCTGTTTTCCATCGGGATTCAGCATACGCCTCCGGTCACTGCCAGCCTGATTACCGGGATGGAACCGATCCTGAATCCGTTGCTTGTGGCAGCCTTTTACGGGGAAAGAGTATCTCCTCTTTCTGTGGTCGGTTCCGTGGTTGTTGTGTCTTCCATTATCGCATATAACGTATGGCTTTCGCGCAAACCTTCGGGACAGATGTCGTAATGAAACACCGATAACAGCTTTTTAAAAAATCAATAATCGTCACTGACAAAATGACAAAATTCCCGGGCAGACAACACAGTGATTCGCTTAAAAATTACATGCTGTTCCAGCGTTTTCAATTGAGTTTTATGTATTCTCTTGGGGATTGACCTGTGTACCGGCTGAATATCTGTGAAAAATGACAATATGAGGAAAAAACACAGGTATTCCGCAATTTCCGGACAGGAGAAGTGCTGCAGGGGAGGCTGAAAAGCGGAGAGGATAAAACAATACATACCATGACGACAAGTTGCAGCATACCCCCGGCATTTTATGATTAATAAACGTGAAAACTGTCTTATAAAGTAGACAAATAAGTATTTGTGGTGGAGTAAAATGAACAGAATTAGAGAAATACCTTTACCTGGGCAGAGAATCTTTCGATCCCTCATTGCGATTCTGCTCTGCGTCGCGGTATACGCTCTGCGGGGCAGGCAGGGCATGCCATTTTATTCCGTAATAGCATCTTTGCAATGTATCCAGCAGTATACTCGGAGTATGAAAACCGTCGCCCGGCGCCGCGTTATTGGCACTTTAGTCGGTGCTGCCTGGGGGCTGCTGACCCTGCTGATTGCACTGAAGATCCGGGAAAACACGGTTCCTGATGAGATGCTTCACTATTTAGTGATCAGTGTCATTACTGCTATTGTGATCTACTCCACCGTAATCCTGAAGATTCAGGACATGGCCTATTTTTCCTCTGTCGTGTTCCTGAGCATTACAATGAACCATATTTCTGATACAAATCCGTATCTCTTTGTATTTCATCGAACATTGGACACTGTTATCGGAGTAATCATTGCCGACATCGTAAACCGGACGCATCTCCCCCGAGTGCGCAACACGGATACGCTGTACGTCTCCGAAATTCAGGACACTATATTCGGTACGAGAAAGCAGATTTCAAATTATGCAAAGGTTGAGCTGAACAGACTGATAGAAGACGGGTGCCTCTTCACGATTTCAACGATTCAGACGCCGGCTACAATCAGAGAGCTGCTGCCAGACGTTAATCTGCCTCTGCCCGTCATCGCTGCGGACGGCACTATTCTGTTTGACTTGAAGAAAAGAGAAATCCTCCAAGCCGTTTATCTCCGTCCCGAAGTTGCGGCGAAGCTCCGTGCGTTTTTGGAGGAGGAACAGGTGGATTATTTCCTGAATCAAGCAGAGCACAACACGCTGATAGTCAGATACGGAGAAATGAAAAGTGAGGCAATCCGTACGCTTTATGAGCAGAAACGGCTATCCGTCTACCGCAATTTTGCCCCCCTGCAGGGGGAGCATGTTCACCGGGTTCTGTATTTTTTGCTTGCAGATGAAGCGGAAAAGCTGAAGACCGTCATCCAGAAGCTTGAGAAAGAGGATTGGGCGTCTGAAGTCAGGATCACCTATGATCGGGAACAGTCACAAGGGAGCTGGCAATGCGTAAAGATTCTACCGGCTGAGTCCTCTCAAAATGGGTTGCAGAAACAACTGATGTTACAGCTCGGAGTGAATAAGAAACTGACTTTCGGCAGCAGACCCGGAGAATGTGACATTCTTATAAAGGATGTTGATAAAGATCTTATGGTCAAAGAGTTAAAGCGGCGTTTTGAACCGGTCGATATACACGGCTGGAAGAACATCTTCCGCATCGGGTAACAAATCCCTTTCTGCGAATTTTTGCTTTAGATTACAAGCATTGAGGTCTATGTTGAATATGAAGCAAAATAGAAAAGGAGAACGGAATACTGCATTGATTGTATGGACGGCGGGAATGGCCGGGCTGAATGCTTTTTTCGTCTACGAAACGATTTTCAGCCCGTCTTTTATGATGCAGTTCGTAACAGCGGGAATCATCCTCTGCACAGCATCAGAGCTTCTTTGTTTTTGGAAGCCTCGCCTCGTTGTTATGCGGGATATTCTCTATCTGATCGGGGCGGGATTCTCTGTCCCGGCAGTGATCATGTATGTGACAGGGGATGATTGGTTCTCGCAGTACTTTGCAGGAGGACTTGCGCTTTCAATTGTGCTGTCGAGGATTAACCTGTTTCTGACGAGAAAAAAGGGATTCCGGGTGGATGTTCTCTCAGCGGCTTCTGACTGGGTGGGGTTTCTCGCGGTTTGCTTTGCGCTTCTGTGCGGCATCACAAACACTTATCTGCTGTTTTATGCTCTTGTATTGGCTTTGCTGCAGGGGATCAGGCTGGCGCATAATACCAGGCTTCCGGCATCTGATGCAAAACCGACCGGAAGAAAAAGAAATCTGGCAGAGGGTATCGTTCTCGCTGTGCTGTTGGCGGTTATTATATATTTCTTCCATAATCCTTTTGCCTCAAAGCCACTTACATGGCTGATCAGTACATTCGGCCATGGGCCGGAGATTTTGTATGAAAATGAAGCCAAAGAGTTATCAGCCGAAACGGAACTCTTTTTACCTGGAGCAAAATGGCTGGATGAGAACGGAAATCCGATCCAGGCTCACGGCGGGCAAATACAGCGGATGCCGGTACCGGATGGGGATACTGTGCAGGAACGTTATGTCTGGGTAGGAGAAGATAAAACTACAGGTCATCTGGGGAATCCTGTTGCTGTTTATATTTCTGACGATCTGCATCGCTGGATTTTTATGGGAGATGTTCTACGCCCGCCTTCAAGCAGGGATGATCTGGATAATGATCCGTATTTTGCGGCAATATACTGTGATACTACACCGGAAGAAAAAGATTTGATCTGGTCCTGTTTCAATACGGAAACTGTCATAGAACGCCCCAAAATGCTGTATAACAACAAGACAGATCAGTATGTGATCTGGTTCCACAGCGATGATGCCACGGAGAAAAATACCTACAAATACGACGTCGGGATGGCTGGCGTTGCTGTGAGCGATTCTCCTTTCGGGCCGTTCCGATTTCTCCGGAGGCAAAGACTGAGCTTGTGTCCACCGGGGCAGATTGACTGTTTCCCGGCTTCCAAAGGAGAAGCGAGAGACATGAATCTCTTTCAGGATTCAGACGGCACAGCTTATATTGTTTACACGAGCGAGAACAACAAGACACTGTATATCTCGAAACTGGATGAGACCTACACGGATCTATCTGCTTCACCGGAAGAAGCAATATACGGAGAAGACTATGTCCGTCTCTTCCCAAGCTCCATGCGGGAGGCGCCTGTGCTGTTCCGTGGGGATAACGGCAGATACTATCTGCTCTCTTCCAGCACGACGGGGTGGATGTCAAACCAGGCACGGCTCTGGTCATCAGATCAGATTTTCGGGAAGTGGAAGAACAAAGGGAATCCTTTCCGCGGTTCCGGAGCAAATCTCTCCTTTGACACCCAATGCACCAGTGTATTTCAGCGGGAAGACGGACAATGGATCTATTACGGAGATCGCTGGAAGCAGAACGATCTTTCAGATTCCCGCTATATCTGGCTGCCTCTGCAATTTGAGGAGAGAGAGGTTCAAATTGAATGGCTGCCAAAGTGGGAATAAAAAACCTGATGAGTACAAATGAAAAAGTGAGCGAAAAGAATTGAAATATAAATGACGGTTAGAGGTTTCCATGCAGATTACTGACATTACAATTTCACCTTCCACCGGGCAGGAGCTGCTGCCGGGTTTCTCAGAAGATTTTCCCTGCATCAGAAGTGAGGTAGTATTCGGCAAATACAACGGAGGGCATGCGCCTTGGCATTGGCACAAAGCAGTGGAACTGTTTTATATAGCAGAAGGAGAGCTGGAATATCATACGCCGGGAGGAAGGATCCTTTTCCAGGAGGGTTCCGGTGGTTTTGTTAATTCGGGCGTCCTGCATATGACTCGCCCGAATCTGAAAAAAGGGGAAACCAGACAGCTGCTGCATCTTTTCGATCCCTATTTTATCTGTGATTCTTCCGGTGGCATTCTTGCAAGAAAATATATCTTTCCTGTGGTTTCTTCCGGCGTTGAGTTCCTTACCTTTTCCCGAAACGATCCTGCGGAAGCTGATCTGCTTAGTCTCCTGGAGTTTTCTTTTTCCCTGGAAGAAGGAATTTTCGGATATGAGTTTAAGCTTAGAAGCCTGATCTCAGAGATGTGGCTGAAGATTCTGGAGAAGATGCCGCAGCCGGAAAAGAGAGCAGATGTCTCCCATGTCGATGATAAGCTGAAACGCATGATGATGTTTGTCCATGAGCACTACGGGGAGAATATCAGAACTGTCGACCTGCAGGTGCTGCATTTACAAGTGAGAGAGAATGCTACCGTCTTTTTCATGATACCCTTCACTGCTCACCGAAGGAATACATAACGAATTATCGATTACAGATCGCTTGTGAAAGGCTTCGGAACGGAAATGAAACGGTTACCGCAGTGGCAGGAATTTGTGGGTTCGGAAGCAGCAGCCGCTTCGGAAAGCTTTTTTCCCGAACTTATGAGTGTACTCCTTTGCAGTATCGAAAACATTGGCAGAATATGGATATAAACCGGCACGAATAATACTGTTTTTTCACCCGCTGAATCTCTAAAATAAGGCATGCTTTCCCATCGGGAAGTACCTTTTGGAGCAGGTGGGTGATTTTCTTATGCTGATCCTTAACAGAAATAACGTTCAGATCATTTATACCGCTGTGCAGGCTTTATACTGGTTGACGTATGGGCTGATGTTTGCTTTTGCATCAACCTATCTCCAGAGCCTCGGTTTTTCCGACTGGGAAATCGGCCTGATACTCGGCTTTTCCTATGCCGCATCGGCACTTCTTCAACCACTTCTCTCTGACATTTTTTTCCGTTCGCGGCTGCGCATGGAGCGGGCTATGTGCTGCGTTTACGGAATACTATTGTTTTTTCTTCCCTTCTCCTTCTGGTGGCTCTTCCCCGGCAGGTTAGGGCTGTTTTTGTAGTTCTCCTTTTTTTCTTTGCAGTCTGCCCTGCAGCCGAGCATTAATGCGCTGGCTTCAAGGTGGAATGCTGTTTCTCCCGTGGATTTCGGCAGTTCACGCGGATTTAGCTCCTTGCTCTACGCTATCATGACAGTATGCGTCGGACTCCTTCTGAAGATCATGCCTCCGTTCTTTCTCCCTACCTTCTATCTGAAAACAATGGGCATGCTGTTCTGCATTCTCTTCCTGACAGTCCTTCCGGATTCCGCACGGCAGGAAGAACCTACTGCGGATTTCAGCAGCAATTTTCGGCTCGGTTCTGTCATGAACGGTTCTTTTGCATTCCTTCTCCTGGGCATTTTCTGCCTCTCGGTCGGGCATATCATGATCGACAATTTCATGTTGCAAATTATGCAATCAGTCGGAGGAAACAGCGAAAATCTCGGTATCGCAGTTTCTGTTGCGGCTCTTGTGGAGTTCCCGGCAATGAAGAGTTACCGATTTTTGAGCAGTCGGTTTGGAAATGCAAGAATCCTTGTTTTCTCCGCTTTCGCATGGGTGATTAAAAACCTGCTGATCTTCCTCGCTTCGTCGCCTTCTGTTATCTGTGCAGCAGAGACTTTGCAATTCTTCAGCTATGCTCTCTATACACCGGGGATTGTCACCTACATCGGAGAAAAATATCCCAAAAACGAGCAGCTCTGCCGTTTGTCACTTGTTGGCAGTGCCTATACAGCAGGAAGCTTTGCTTCGGCATCCATAGGCGGACTCCTTCTGGATTTTTTCGGTGTCCACTCTGCACTGCTGTCTATAATCCCGATTACTCTTGTTGGAGCACTGCTCTTTATTGCTGCCGTCAGAAGAGATTGCCCATCTATAGAATGTTGCAGTACATCTGAAAAAACCAATCGTTGAACATGGGACAAAATGACAAAATTCCCGGGCAGACATCATTGATCTGTCCGGGAACGATTTTTCGGAATATCGCAGAGAATCGTCAGGTTTTTTTGCTTTGTAAACGCCTGGCTTTGTCACGGCCGATATCACAGCCGGGATTGGAGAGGAAGCAGTTATGCTGGCATCCACCGCAATGCTCCTCCCTGCGGGAGATGAGGAAGCGCTCCAGCGGCTGGATTTTCAGCACGCCTGATCGCTGCACCACATAGCCGTGCATCCGCAGCCGGTTGAGGAGTTCCTCCAGAAAGAGAGGATATGTGATCACATAAGCATCCACACCGGCTATCTTTTCGATGAACCGTTCCGCACGATCGATAACGTCCTGTCTCGATTCGCTCTGACGGGGATCGGCATGCTTACGCTGGGCAGCGGCTTTCCGCTTCCAGGTTTCAACCGGATACAGTTTCTCGGTGTCGGTGAAGGAGCGGAGCGGGATTTCATTGAGAAGCGGGTCAACAACGGGAGAACAGGAAAGCAGCAGCTTCTTTGCGGTATCCTGCGCGGGGATGCCCTCTCCGATCCAGATTTGTTTTCCTTCGGGATTATACTGCCTTCCGCTGTAGGGAAGGATCACGGATTCCAGTTCAGCGCGCACCGCGGCATCAAAACCGGCAGAGGAATAATTTCCCTTTGCGCATTTCTCCGGCTGACCGGTACAAAGAATGGTAAAGCTCATAATCTCAGGTCCTGATTTGTTATTCTGCCGTACTGTCGGCCGTCTGCGGTTCGGCATTCTGTTCGGGTGCGGGATTTTGGCCGGATGCAGAATCATCCGCAGCGGGTTCCGATTTCTCGGCTTTCTTCTCTTTCTTTTTCTGCGGCAGATGCCCTTTTTCCAGCATCCAGATACATACCGCGTTGAAAACAGCTTCCAGGATCATCGTGACGCCGGTAAACACCCAGATGGAAATGAACGTCATTTCCGGATTGAGCACAATAATACAGCCGAATACCAGATAGATGACAGCACTGATGCCGGGCAGATACCAGAGGGAAAACTTCATGCGCAGGAAATCCACCATCCTCTGTGCTTTGCTGAATCCCAGCACCAGCTGCACAAGACCGTAAATCACTGCCAGGGTCGGGAAAACGGAGAGGAACCACTTGGTTTCAATAATACAGAAGATTCCGCCAAGCACAGCAATAACCCCGATAAAGAAATCCTGTCCCTTTGCGGCAGCTTCCGGCGGCGTGCGGAAGTAACGGATGACCCGTAATGCGCCGAGGGCTACCAGAAACACCCCGGCTACTTTGACAAGTCCGGAGGCGAAAGCGGTGGGATTGACGAGGAGCAATATGCCGACCGCAAACAGGAAAACGATGGTGATCAGTTCCCGCATATGCCTTTTCAGTAAAGCACGAACCATGATAGTTCTCCTTTTCTATTTTATCAACTTAATCAATACTTTAACAGATAAAACAGAGGGATTCAAGCAATATTCTGTGAACACTGCTTATCCTTCGGTGTTGAACTGGGCTGCGGCGTCATTTGTCCAGCCCCGATCCAGCAGGAAGAAAACGGTATCGTCATCCGGTGCATCGGGATCCTGCTCTTCGTCCCTGTGCTTTTCCAGATAGAGATCGGTTTCATATCTGCGCAGATCTTCAACTGTGAAAGAGAACCCGGCTTCTTCGGCAAGAGGGAGAAGAAGTTCTTCCACCACAGCCTCGCGGATGTCCAGACTCCCGGGATAGGAAGCTTCTGCCTCTGCAAACTTCTCCTGCAGTTGAGGGTCAGTCTGATAAACAGCCATAAACCGGCTGACGACATCATTATCTTTCATTATGTTAACCTCCGTGGACATGTTTGAATAATGATCAAGGATCGAATATAAAATAATATAAACAGGGAAAAGAGTCAAGAGACAGAGAAAACAGTTCCCGTTTATTAAAATTGATAATATGTTAGTGATTTATTGACAAAATCGGATAAAAATGCTAATATATTAGCTGATTAGAAAGGGCGGATGAAATATGCGTTTGGAAACTCCGTATGAAATGGCATCAGAAGCTGCAAAACGATTCCGGACAATCAGGAAATCAAAGAAAATCACAATCAAGGCGTTAAGTGAACAATGTGGTGTGCCGTATTCTACCATTCGCAGATTTGAAAGTTCCGGTGAAATTTCCTTTCTGTCCCTTGTGAAAATGGCTTCTGCGATCGGGGAGGACGAACAGATCACCCGGCTGTTTGCAGACAGGATTCCCGCATCGATAGAGGAGGTTATCCGTGGAAACCGTAGATAGACTGGAAGTATACTATGATGGGAAGCATGTCGGTACTATGGCTCCTTATCAAAGATACCGCACTGCTTTTGAGTATTCTCAGGAATGGCTCCGGGATGGCTTTTCCATCAGTCCTTTTTCACTTCCGCTTGTTTCGGGAGTAAAGATAGCAAAGTCAGATCCCTTTGATGGGATATTCGGGATTTTTGCAGATTCTCTTCCGGATGGATGGGGCAGGCTTCTGGTTGACCGTATGCTTCGGAAAGAGGGAGAACGGCCGGAAGAGACTGGCTCATTGACAAGGCTGTCTATCGTTGGAAGTTCAGGTATGGGGGCATTGGAATATAAACCGATTTTCCAATGGAGTACTTCGAACTCACTCAGCGACCTGGATCGATTGGCTTTAGAATGCAGAAAAGTTCTCCAGTCGGAAGAATCTGAAGATCTGGATACGCTGTTTGCTATGGGTGGTTCTTCCGGAGGCGCGAGACCGAAAGTTACACTGAAGCTGGATGACAGGGAATGGATCGTCAAATTCCCTTCTTCCGGAGATACGGATGATATCGGCATTATGGAGTATGAATATAATCTGTGTGCAAGAGAATGCGGGATAAACATTCCGGAGGTGCGCTTATTCCCTTCGTCCGCCTGTTCCGGATTCTTTGGCAGCATGCGATTTGACAGAGAAAAGGTCAACGGCAAAGAGCATAAACTTCACATGGCATCGGCGTCAGCATTGTTAGAGGTTTCCCACAGGGTACCTGCCCTGGATTATTCTTCTCTGATGGCACTTACCTGGCAGATAACAAAGCAGGCGCAGGATTTGCAGAAAATGTACACTTTGATGTGTTTCAATGTGTTTGCGCACAACAGGGATGACCATTCCAAGAATTTCAGTTTCCTTTGCAACCGGGGAATATGGCGGCTCGCGCCTGCTTATGATTTGACGTATTCCAATTCTATTGGGGGAGAGCATGCGACAACCGTTGCCGGAGAAGGAAAGAATCCCGGCATAAAAGAACTCCTTGAAGTGGCAAAGAAAGCCGGGATCAAAGAAACCTCGGCAAGACAGATCGCCGAGAAGGTGAGAGAAACGGTGAACAGCAGACTGGCGAAGTATCTGAAATAGGAATCCGAGTTCCCGGAATCAGAAAGGCGGGAAGACAGAAAAAGAAAGGGGGAGAATCAGGTGAATGACCCGTGGCTGGAGTTTGCAATACGGATACAGAGTATAGCACAGGCGGGGCTCCAATACAGCAGTAATCCATATGAACTGGAGCGGTATGCGGAGCTGAGGCAGATAGCAGCCGAAATGATGGCTGCCAGGACAGACCTGCCGGTTGACATAATACGAGACGTGTTCTGTAATGAAAGAGGTTATCAGACACCGAAGATTGATACAAGGGCGGCTGTTTTTGTTGATGGGAAGATTCTGCTCGTGCATGAGAACAGTGGGAAATGGGCTCTGCCCGGGGGCTGGTGCGATGTGGACCAGTCAGTTGCCTCCAATACGGAAAAGGAAGTCCGCGAGGAGACTGGCTGCACCGTGCACGCAAAGAAGATTATCGCCGTACAGGACTGGCGGAAGCATAACGTAAAAAACTATGCTTTCGGCGTGATCAAGATCTTCGTTCTGTGCGAATATGAAGGCGGAGAATTTGAAGACAATATTGAGACC
>JAFQZI010000056.1 GCA_017406005.1 Oscillospiraceae bacterium
CTCTGAAGCGTTTTGCGACCATCCCGGAAGTTCAAGGGTTTGGTTGGCATAACGCTATTTCACTGGTGTTCTTTCAGGCGTACTCAGCTCGATTTTATATCTTTTGGACATCATTAAGCACTAAAAAGACCGATTTCATTAAGAAATCGGTCTTTTTCTTTACCAGAGAATATGCTTAATCTTCCGTATACAGTGTCAGTGAAACTGCACCATTCCCGAGCAACCCATCCAGTTCGCTCGCAGACAAACCCTGGACCCTTCCGAGTCTTGTATATGCCCAGGAGTTGGAGCCGTAGAAGACGACGATCCGGCTTCCGGAATACAGCACGATATATTTGAGCCTTATTAATCAGAAAGACATTGCAAATGGCTAATCTGGGAAATCGGTTAAGATGAAAGATAATGATTTCTGGGATGCTGTCATGCCCTTTATTGAACAGGAAGGCGTTATAACCATAGCGGATCTACAGTCTGCCCTGGGACTGTCACAAGAGGAAGCTGAATCTGTGGCGGCTCAATTCTGTGATGAACGCAAATTGTTCAGGGTGGTAACCCGCGACTCATGGGGATACATTCGTATCGATCCAGAAGAGGATATTCCCCAACGAGCCAGATGTGGTGGAGTAATGCAAGCGAGTCAAGATCTGCTGGTCGCGGCTCGGAGAGGCGTATCAACTGCGAAGTGACCACGAAATTGCATGTGGGATAGTCAAACCCGTGGGTGCACAGAAAGCCAGGATAGGAGTCGGAGCGGCCTGAAGGAAAGGGGCGCCAAAGGCAAAGTTATTATTTGAGCAGCGAGGTGCAGAATGCAAATCGACATTCATATCGTTGTAAATATATAAAATATGCCCTCGGCATCGGTGCGAATACCGGTGTCGAGGGCATATTTTCATTTTTCATTGAGAGACGCTTTATAGTTATTTCCCCATTCCTGCATGGACATGAGGATCGGTCTCATACTTTCTCCGAGATCAGAGAGTGAATACTCCACGCGGGGTGGAACTTCCGGGAAAACCGTTCTTGTAATAATTCCATCAGCTTCCATCTGCCGCAGTGAATCCGTTAACACCTTCTGGCTGATCCCCTCAAGGTTCTTATGCAATTCATTAAAGCGCCAGGGGCGAACAAGGAGATTTCTCATAATAAGCAGCTTCCACTTGTTGCCGATCAAAGAGACTGTCGTTGCGACCGGACAATCCGGAAGTTCATCTTTCGTCTTCATAAGAGCACCTCAATACTTTCGATTTGAATGTTGCAATCTTATTATACTGCAACATCCACAAAAAATCAATGGGGTTGGCCCCATTCACAAAAAAGATACAAAGATTATTTCATGCAAAAATCCGGTGGTTGTCCAATACTTACAAAAAAGTAACCAGAGTTATAAAAAAGTGCGTACTTGTGTGAGCTTTCTGCGTCCGTATAATAGATAATGCAGAGAGCAAAGGCTCTTTGACTACAACCAAGGAGGACAATCACATGGCACTTTCCAATCTGTTCGGATGGGGCAAGAAGGACGAGGAGAAAAAGACTCCTGCCGCTGCTTGCGGAGCTGCCGAGAAGCCTGCTGAAGCCCCTGCCGCCTGTGGTGCTGCTGAAGCTCCCGCAGCTTGTGGCGCTGCTGACAAGCCGGAAGAAAAGCCCGCTGCTTGCGGAGCTGCCGAGAAGCCTGCTGAGGCTCCTGCCGCCTGTGGTGCTGCTGAGGCTCCCGCAGCTTGTGGCGCTGCTGACAAGCCGGAAGAAAAGCCCGCTGCCTGCGGTACTGCCTGCGGCGCTGGCGACAAGTAATCGCCGCTTCCCACCTAAAACCGTTCCCGGTGGGAAGAATCTTGCCGGGAACCTCGCTTATTACTCGGACTTTCCGATTTATGATAGAAATAAAGAATTATCAAGGTGACAACGACATGAAACAGTACTTTTCCTTTCAATGGCATATCACGGATGAATGCGATCAGCGCTGCAAGCATTGCTATATCTTCTCCGGCGATCATTGCCGAAAGCTGGATAGCATGACATGGGAGCAGATGCAGGACACGTTCTATAACTGCCTCGATTTCTGCGAGGTGTACGGGCGGCTGCCGTATTTTTATCTGACCGGCGGAGATCCCATCCTGCATCCGGATTTCTGGCGGCTGCTGGAGCTGTTTCATGAGCATGACGTGCCTTTCACGATCCTGGGTAATCCATTCCATCTGAACGATCAGGTATGTCGGGAATTGAAATACTATGGTTGCCAGAAGTACCAGCTCTCGCTGGACGGTCTGCGAGAAACCCACGACTGGTTCCGTAAGCCCGGCAGCTTCGACTGTACCTTAGAGAAGATTGGCTGTATTAACAGAGCGGGCATCCGCAGCGTCATCATGACTACCGTTTCCAAGCAGAACTATATGGAAGTCCCGGGAATCATCGACGCCGTGGTAAAAGCGGGCGCGAACATCTTCGCCTTTTCCCGCTACGTCCCTTCCGGCGGCGAGCTGGATACTTCTATGACGCCGCAGGAATACCGGAGCCTTCTTGCCATGTGTGATAAGAAATTCAGGGAATATGAAGCGGAAGGCTGCGATACCTACTTCAACAAGAAGGATCATCTTTGGACTTTGTACGAATATGAGACAGGCGCCTTCAAGATCCCTGCTTACGCCTGCGACGGAATGATCTATGGCGGCTGTAACTGCGGAAACTGCCACATCACAATCCTGCCCACCGGTGATATCTACGCTTGCCGCAGAGTGGCGGAGAGCAAGGTCGGCAACATCTTTGAGGATCGCCTCGCCGACGTGTGGGTTACAAGCATGGAGGCATACCGAAACTACGATGAATTCTCCAAGTGCTTCAGATGCAAGCTCCGTCAGTTCTGCCGTGGTTGCCCTGCCGTGGCAAAAGGTTACACTGGCGATTTCTACGGCGATGATCCCCAATGCTGGGCCAGTGAAGAAAATGGCCTGCTGACACCAAAAACGGAGGTACATGAAAATGAAAGCCGTAGTGCTTGACAAGATCACAGAAGGAAAAGACATCATTCTGTCCAAAGTCCCTGTTCCTGAGGTTCGTCCGGGCTGGGTGCTCATAAAGATCAAAGCTTTCGGCCTGAACCATTCCGAGAAGCTGTTGCGGTTGAATGAGATCCGTGCGGACTATATCCAAAAACCGATCATCCCCGGCATCGAATGCGTGGGCGAGATCGTCGATCCCTCCGACAGCGGGCTTGCTGTCGGTCAGAAAGTAGCCGCCCTTATGGGCGGCATGGGACGGTCATTCAACGGCAGCTATGCCGAGTATGCACTGCTGCCGCAGCGAATCGTATTCAAGGTTGACAGCGAGCTTCCCTGGGAGTCGCTCGGAGCGGTTCCCGAAACCTATTTTACAGCATGGGGCAGCCTCTTTGAGTGCCTGCATCTGAATCGGAACGACACTCTGCTGATCCGAGGGGCGACCTGTGCGCTTGGATATGCTTCGTTACAGATTGCCAGGGCGTTGGGCTGCAAGGTGATCGCTACCACCCACAGAGAGGACAAGCTGCCGCTGATTGAAGATGCACACGAGGCTGTCATTGATGATGGCAGGCTTACGGGAAAGGTACATGGAGTCACCAAGGCTCTTGACTTGATTGGCCCCCGCAATCTGAAAGATACGCTGACCTCCATGGAGAAAGGCGGAATTGTCTGCCAGACGGGACTGCTGGGCGGCGTATATGCCCTGAACGGCTTTGATCCCATCAAAGACATCCCCAACGGCGTCTATCTCACCGGCTTCTTCTCCAACTACCCGACACAGCAGATCATGGATGAGATTTTCTCTTTCCTGAATGAAAAGAATCTCGTCCCTGTCAGCGGAAAAGTATTTGGTTTCGATGAAATCCGGGAGGCTGTTATTGCGCAGGACGAAGGCAAGGTCAATGGAAAAATCATTGTAAGAGTCTGAGAGGCAACACCATGGGAGCAGAACAGAAAACACAGTTTCAGATTGATAAAACTAAGTGCATCAAATGCGGGAAGTGCATCAACACCTGCTCCGGCATGGTGATCGAGTTCGGCGCAGACGGATATCCTCAGATGAAGGAGTTTGAGCGTTTTGGCTGGCGTGGCTGCTGGCGGTGCCAGCACTGCCTTGCGGTATGTCCGGTCGGTGCGATCTCCATTTTCGGAAAGAAACCGGAGGATTCCTTGCCACCGCCTCCCAAAGAAATGGGAGAATATTTGGAACGACTCGTAACAAACCGCCGTTCCTGCCGAAGATTCCTCGACAAGAACGTTGACCCGGGCATCATAACAGGTATCCTCTCTGCTATGGCGGCAGCCCCCACGGGCGGCAACGCTATGGGCGTGGAATATACTGTGATCGATGACAAAAACCGGGTGAATGAAATCCGAAAAGCAGCCTACGCCAAGATGGATGCAGACGCAAAGCGGCATATCTACACCCACAGCTTCAGCGATTTCTACTATGGGAAGATGAAGGAATCCGAGAAGACCGTCCGTAAGGGTGATCTGCTCTTCTGCGGAGCCCCGCACCTGTTTATTGCTCATGAGAAATGCACCGGCAAATGGGCAGAGGACAGCAAAACTAACTGTCATCTTGCCGCCGCATATTTTGAACTCCTCTGCAATGCCCATGGACTCGGAACGACGATTATGAGCTACTCCGCCGAGGTACTCAACGAGTTGGCGCCGGAGGCAAGAGCTATGTTGAACATTCCGAAGGATCACTACACCGGACTAATCATCGGCTTCGGCTATCCGGAAATCGAGTATGCGAGAGGCGTGCAGAAGGATCGCTCAGCAAAAACACACCGCTGGACACAGGCACATAAATGAGCGAGCTGATGTGGGCATGTGCCATCCTTCCAGAAAAGGAAGAAACGGCGATTAAAGGTATTTGCAAGCGACTGAACAAGGGGGTTGGCCTGCCGGAAACGGTATTCCGGTTCCCTCTGCATATCTCTCTGAAAAAGAGTTGGGATTGCGACAGATTTGAAGCAGCGCAAACAGACGTTGCCGATTATTTGAAGCACTGCGGAAGCTTTGATATTGATATCGGCAAACCGATTATGCACAAGAACATGATCTGGCTTCCTGTAGGCGTTACCGAGAAACTGCAAGAGATCCATAACGGACTGGACCTGCTTCTTGAGCGAAAACACGCTGTGCCGCGTACCGCATTTGATACAAGCTTCCATCCTCATATCAGCCTGTTCACGAAAGGTGATCACAGGGATATGGCTGCGATGCATGAGCTGCTTGTAAAAGAGACTATGCCACAAACAGCGCGGATACGGAATGTCGTGATTGGCGGCGCTGTCCATCGGGATACCTACTATACGATTTGAGAGGACTATTGATGAAATACAGAAGAAACGGCGATCAGATATTGATCCGTATAGACAAGGGTGAGGAGATTCTCGATATCATTCGCAAGATTTGCACAGCCGAAAAGATATACGGAGCGGTTTTCTCCGGTATCGGGGCTTGCAGCAAGGCTGTGGTATCTTCATATATTCCGGAAGAAAACGATTTTACGAATCACGAGGCAGACGGCTTGCTGGAGCTGATCTCCTTAAGCGGCAATATCTCACGGGAGGATAATGCGCCCTTTGAGCACACCCATGCACTGTTCTCATATTTGGAAGACGGCGAGCAGAAAATGCTGGCAGGACACTTGAAACATGCGCTTGTCAGTTATACGGCTGAAATCCTTCTGACAGTGACGGAGACGATTGAAAAAGCATTTGATCCGACTGTCGGAATCATGGTGTGGGATCTGTGAATGGTGATATGTATGAAAGTATTACTGGTGAATGGAAGTCCGCATAAGAACGGAAATACATCAAAGGCGCTAAGCATCATCGAAGCTGCTCTGCATGAACGTGACATTCAGACCGAGTGGTTTCAGCTCTCAGCAAAGCCTGTTCGTGGCTGTATAGCCTGTGAAAAGTGCAGGGAAACCTATCGCTGCGTCTTTGAGGACGACCAGGCAAATGAGCTGATCGAGAAAATTATTGCATGCGACGGTGTGGTCATCGGATCACCTGTGTATTTTGCCGGACCAAATGGGGCATTGCTGGCGCTTCTTGACCGGGTGTTCTATGCGGGAAGCTGTCACGGAAGACTGTTTAAAGGAAAAATCGGCGCGGCGGCAGTCACGCTTTGGCGGGCGGGATCTACGGCTGCATTGGACAGGCTTTATAAGTATTTTTCCTACAGTGAAATGCCCATTGTAAGCAGTGACTACTGGAATATGCTGCATATAGGAAACGATCAAACCGGAGAGGACATCTTGAGAAGGCTCGGCCGGAACATGGCTGAGCTGCTGGATCGTTCTATCAAAAAAAGGGGCAGTGACATATGGACTTCATGGATATTTCAAAGAAGCGGGTAACCGTACGGAAGTTTTCTCCGAAACCCGTTGAGGAAGAAAAGATCAATAAGATACTGGAAGCTGGGCGCTGGTCGCCTACCGCTGTCAACCTGCAGCCCCAGCGGATTATGGTGTTGAACACGCCGGAGAGTCTGGATAAGGTCAGACAGTTTTGCTCATTCGGCTACGATCAGAAATATGTGGATCTGGCAAAGGAATGCAACGATAAAGAGCAAGGCAAGGTCAATTTCTATTACGGAGCTCCCCTGGTGCTTTTCGTTTGTTATGATACCACTGCCTGCTGGACACATCCGCAAAGTGGAAAATCCAGCGGAACTACGGATGCGACAATAGTTGCCACACACATGATGCTGGAGGCGGCAAGCCTGGATCTCGGCAGTGTTTGGATCTCATATTTTGACGAAGAAAAAGCAAGGGAATTGCTTGAGCTGCCCGAAAGCTGGCAAAGCGCATGTATGCTCTACATCGGCTATCCGGCAGACGATTTTGAGCCAAATGCGAAAATGAGCGGCCATCGCAAACCGCTGACAGAAACCTGCTTCTGGAATAAAGCACCGAAGAATTAAGGTGAAATAATGAGCCAGACAGAAAAACGTCAGTTCCTGATCAGGCGGCTCCTGGATGAGCAACCAAGATACCGGAATATGGAGATCCCGTCTAACGTGACGGAGCAGAGACAGCTCCTTCGGAGTCTCTGCAATATTCGTATGCCGGGTACAATCGATGAATGCTTTCTCAAGGTACAGGACGAATATCTGCAGGAAGAAACAA
>JAFQZI010000057.1 GCA_017406005.1 Oscillospiraceae bacterium
CTGTATATGGTTTGTCTTCACAACCAAATTATATGCCGGCAGCCGACTCTTGTACAGAGCCGGCTGCCGTTATTTTCGCCTTTTTAGATTGGGGGCATCTTATGTTTTGAGACAGCCCCTTCCTTGATAATATTTGAGCGTTAGAGATGAAAAGGAGTGCCGATAATTGAACTATCCCATATTTTTAAAGGAAGTTGATAAACTTGTGCTTCAATGTGATGTGGAAGCTCTCCGCGCCATTATTCATGAGCTTGCCAGAACGCTCCCTGAGGAAAATCGCAGCCGCTTTCTTAATACGCTGCAACGCTTTGCGTCCTCTGAAGAGCGTGGTATTGCATCAGAACATAATATTAGATCCGGCAATTCTGAATTTTCCGAAAACGTTGAGAAGATGATTACCAGCCTGGAAGAAATCAGGAATGGAGACCGGTGCCTAGACAGCGAACTCAACGAAGAATGGGATGACTGGAATGACAGCGAAGAGGATGAATTCAAGTTTTCTGATTCTGAAAATATCCTGGATGATATTTCCTCCGCGTTTGAATTGATCCATCAGTGTGTTGACCGGGAGGAATACAGAATAGGCGGAAAACTTGCTCTTGCATTGGCTTCTCTCGATGTAAGCGTTGAGGGCGACTACTCCGATTATGTCGATTCGATCCTCAGCATCGGAGAACTGATTGACTATGACCTTTTGGATACCGATTTCAAAAAAGCGGCTGCAGAAGCAGCTTATCTCACTCTCATAGGGATGCCGGAAGACGAAAAAACACTTTCGCTGTTCCGTGTCCTTTCAAGCTTCAGCTCAGCACATCTTTCGCTGGGCAATATTCTCCTGATTGGAAATAGGGAAGTAAATGTCAGCGCTTTCCTCCCCGCCTGGATTGAAGAGCTCGGAACCAAGAGCGGAGCATATGAACTCGAACTTTTATTTGAAGCCCAGGATATGATCCCTCGTGAAATCGCTCTCTCCAATGCCAGATTCTTTGCCGCCAAGCATCCCGAACTGCTGGAACACTATCTCCAAGCCGGGAGAAACAGCTCTCAGGAAGAGAATCTCCTTCAGATCGGGCTTGATGCGCTGAATCTCGTTCCAGCAAACGGGAAAAGCAGATCTTCCATTGCCCTTTTGACGGCAGAACTTGCTTTGGGGGCAAATGAGATAGGGACAGCAGAAGAATGCTGGCTGGAAGCTTTCCGATCCAGCCCTACGGTGGTGAACTTCCTCCGCCTGTATCTCGAAACAGAAAACAGGCAGGATTTCCTCGCAGAAGCCAGAAAGTGTTATGAAGAGTATTACAAAAATCAAAGATCTTATGACCAAAAACCCTATGCCACAATCCTGTTTTTTGACGGGCAGTTCAGAACAGTGCTGGAAAAATTCATGAAAGCTACCGCGGGAATCGGATGGTCTGCAACCTATATGAAAGAGGGGTTAGCCTTGTTTCTGCTGTTATTAAATCGTGGCGAAATAAATACTCCGGGTCTGATAATAATGCTGCAGAAAGCGGAAGCTGCATGTGATTTTCCATTGAAAAGTATCAATCCGGGCTGAACAAGCTCAGCCCGGACGACAACGGGAAGAGTTTCTCCGAATTATTTTAATCTCTGGAAAAAGGATGCAACACCGGATGAGCAATTGAAAGAGGAACTGATCAGGCGGATTGACCAGTGGATTCATATTCGTGTTGCCGCCATTATGAATGCTAACCGAAGGAACTATTATGATGAATGTGCTGCATTTATTGCAGCGTTCGGAGAAGTCCTGGAATCACTGGGAAGAAGCAATGCAAAAGCAGAAATACTGAATCAGTATCGTAATGAATACTCCCGCCGAAGAGCATTTCACGATGAACTTCGACGGTTCGGATGGAAAAAATAATCGCTGCCAAGTACGAGATAAACACTCCATCAGCAATTATTCGACATTCCATCGTTGAAGATCTGTTACAAGCCAATCATCCCTACAGGGCAATAATATGTATTTCTGTTAAGCGGGAATAACCTATCGGATGTATCTATGATAAGCCCGGTTGCAATCGGCATCTTATATTGCTCCAGAATTCTGAAATTCTTGTCTGCTTTGTCTTTACCAATACCTTTTTTAATCTCTATCGGATAAATAGTCTGATCCATAATATAGAGCAGATCAACTTCTCTCTGATCCCTGTCCCTATAGTAATAAAGGCTGTATTCTATCCGTTTGCCGGCATTTCGTATGCTTTTTACAATCTCGCTGACAACATATGTTTCAAAGAATGCCCCTGCCATTGGAGAAGCCTCTAATATCTTTGAGTCTGACCAACCACTCAGAAACGCACACAGTCCTGTATCCATAAAGTATAGTTTCGGTGTTTTAATGATTCTTTTTGCAAGATTATTTGCATACGGCTGAAGGATAATGATAATCCCGGAAGACTCCAATACAGAGATCCAGTTTTTTGTCGTCCTTGCGTCGATGCCCACGGCATTGCCTATCTCTGTATAATCAAGCTGCTGTGATGTCCGAAGTGCCATAATTCTCATGAATCTCCTGAAATCATCCAGTCTTCCGATGTTGATCATGCGGCTGACGTCCTTCTCTAAATATGTAGAAATATAGCTCTCAAAAAACATATTGCGATCAGGCCGCATAATCCAGTATTCCGGCATACCTCCTAAATAGATCTCTTCAAAGACCTCATATCTGTTTTTAGCAAGAAAGTCCGTTTGTTTCTTTTTTAAGACATCAATAACCGGTAAAAACTCATTCCCTACTTTTTTATTCTTCTCACATTCAGAAAGCGAGCTTACTTCCAGTATCGCTGTCCTGCCGGCAAGTGTTTCCGAAGCTTTTTCGCGGATTTCATGAGTATTAGATCCTGTAAGTATGTACATCAGGGAGGTGCTGTGACCTTCCTGAATATTTCTCAGTTTTGCCTGATCAATCCGAATCTTTATACTTTCCATCAATGCCAGCACTTTCTGTATTTCATCAATGATCAATGGTGTGCTGTGTGCATCTAAAAACAATTCCGGATCATCGGAAGCAAGAATACGCTCTTTGCTATTATCTAATGTAATATACTCATATTCCGGAAATAAGTTCCTTATCATTGTGGATTTTCCAGTCTGCCTCGCTCCGTATAATGTAATGCACGCAAATTCCTTTGCTATTTCCAGGATTTTGCGTTCCAACTGTCTGTGATAATACATAGTATAACCTCCTGCATTTCGGTTGCTCCTATTATACAGTATGTTTTCGGCAATTTCAACATCGCAATGTCGTTTTTGCCGAATCACATTGGGAATTTACGCTTCCCGCACCGAAAGCAGCGCCACAGTTATAAAAGGAGAGCCAGATGCTGACACAGAAAAACAAACTCAGGGTAAACTGTATGGAATACCCTGAGATTTTTATAAGCATATGAGATTTTTGGAACTTTAGCCTTTCACGCCTCCCGATGTCAAGCCGGAAACAAGGTGCTTTTCAATGCACATAAAGAGTATCACAACCGGAATCGTCGCAAGCAGAGATGCCGCAAACAGATATTGCCATTCGATCATATTAAACGAGGAGAACTGCGTAATGCCGACGGTGATCGGCCTGTTGGATGCAGTGGAAATCAGAACGGTAGATATCGTATATTCATTCCAGGCATTGATGAAAATGAAGATCAATGTTGTTACGATACCGGGGGCAGCCATAGGAAGCAGCACCCGCAGAAGGCTCTGTATGGTATTGCAGCCGTCAATTTTAGCTGCCTGCTCCATCTCCGGAGAGATAGATACGAATGTTCCTCTCAGGAGCCAGATGGCAAATGCCTGATTGAAAGCCGCATTGATGAACATCAGGCCAAGGATGGTATCGTTGAGCTTCAGAGTGCTCATAAGCTGCGCAATACCAATCAGCAGCACAACGGGAGAAAACATCTGGCTCATAATGACAAAGCCGAGAAATGCTTTTTTCCCTTTGAAATTCATGCGTGCCATGGCATAAGCTGCCGGGATCCCGCAGAGCATAGCGATCAGCGTAGCTCCTCCGGCTATCATCAGTGAGTTCAGAAGATACCGCAGCACTCCCCTGCTGATAATATCACTCAGGTTGCTCCAGATCCATTTTGTCGGCAACAGATGCAGGAAATACATGTCATTGGTTTCCGCATTGGACCGAAAGGCCGAGACCAGCATAACATAGTATGGATAGAGCGTCACAACGCAGACAACAAGAACAAACGTGTAAAGTAACCCGCGCATCAGGGTTTTGCTGATACTGCCGTGTCGAAGCTGGATGGCAGCAAGCACCATCCCGAAAAGCGGTACCATTGTCAGCCAGACAGCGGCTGTACTGTGGAACGTCAGCCCTTTTAAAGCACCCGACGGATCTTCCCCTGCTGCACTGCCAAACAAAAATGACCCTATCTTCTGATAATAGCTTTCCGCTCCTTCCGTCAGCGTTCCGCTGGTAAAAAGCGAGAGCTTTCTGGAAAAGCAGACTGTGTTGTTCATAACGAATATCGGAACGAGCAACAGAGCAATCAGGGCAAACACCCCAGAAGCCGTTCTGAGCAGAGACGAACGGGCATCCAATGTGCGTGGGAGTTCATCCATTGTTCCCAATGTACCCGCAATCGCACAGGCGAGCGACAGCAGCACACAGGACAGCAGGACCGCCAACAGCACGGAAGATGGGAGCCCCGCACCGAGAAATGACCAGCCCGTTTTCTTAAATTCCTGGCTGATACTGAATGTGACCAGAGAAGATACTTCCCCTTTGGAATTCGTGCGTTCTGTTACCGTCTCACCGACTTCAACATCAAACCCTTTTTGTCTGTACTCTTCTGCAATACTGTTGACTTCTTCCAGAACAGACAGGTACTTCTCATCCCCGACAACCGTGTTGGAAGATTTCTTGGTATAGATCCCGGCGCGGAAACCATAAGCCGGAAAAGCAAGCAGAATCCCAACCAGCAGAGCGGCAACCACCAGAACCCGCAAAGCGGTTTTATTCTGTTTTTTCAGCACTTCAGGATTCATTGTTCATCCTCCTTCTGCATCACGGTAACCATATAGATACCGGCACAGATACAGAGAATAACAAAGCCTATCACAGAAAGTGCCGTTGCCGGGCCCTTCTTCCTGTCATAGAAATTCAGCATATACAGATAGGTGATCAGTGTATCGGTCTTGTTGGCCGGAGCCCCTTTCGTCATCGTATATACAATCGGGAAAGAATTAAACACATAGATGATGTTCAGCACCGTGCTGACGGTAAGGGACGGCTTGACAAGCGGGATTGTTATCTTCCACAACTTGTCCCAGAAACCGGCACCGTCGACCGTTGCTGCTTCATAGAGCGAGCTGTCAATCGACTGCAGCCCGGACAATACACAGAATGTGACAAACGGAATCGTGACAAATATACCGACCCAGCATTCCCAAATGAATTCTATCTGATAAGTAGAACGCCAGTTGATGGCCTGTTTAATAATGCCGAGATTCAGCAGCACGTTATTCAGGTTACCGTACTCTGCTTTGATGATATAGTTCCAGACGGATGCCTGAATTACAAGAGACGTTGCCCATGGAAAAACAACGATAGCGCGTGCAATCTTTCTGCCGTGAAACTTCTGGTTGAGAACCATGGCAAGGGCAAAGCCAATCACGGTGGAAAGCCCCACGACGGAAATCACCCACCAGAACGTGTTGATCATTACGGTTTTGAACGCAGGAAGACCGATTGCATCCTTAAAATTCCGGAACCCTATAAAACCGCCGACAATACCTGATTTGGAGATCTCACTAAAAGACAGCTTAAACACGATCGCAATGGGAAAAACCACAAAGACTGCCATCAGGGCAATGCTCGGCAGCAGCCAGAGATATGGCTCCCATTTGCGTTTGTTGTTCAGCGTATTCATCGGTATACTCCTTCTCAAACAAGGGTAAAGGACATATATAAAACAGGCCCGGCCGTGTGACCGGGCCCAAAAAGCCTGTTTTTGCCCGAAGGCGTATCAGAAATAAAATCAGCCGACGAGAGCAGCCTGGAGAGCATCGAGCTCAGCCTGGACGGATGCGCCGGTGAGAGCATTCTGCTCAGCAGCAATAACACCCTGCTTTACCTGATCCCATTCAGCTTTTGCAGTCGGATAGAACTGGCAGCCGCCGAGAACATCAAGCCATGCGCCGAAGGACGGATCTGCCTCGACCAGTGCACCGACAGCAGAGTTGACAGCGGGGAGGAAGCCTTCCATGGAGACCCAGCCGACATAGTTCTCAGGATTGTAGAAGAACTGTGCAAATTTGCCGATGGCTTCGTCACGCTTTGCCTGGTCCGGAGCGGACTCATCTTTGAATGCCATCACACGGTCCATAACACCGACGGAAGAGGAGCTCTTGCCTTCGTTTGCCGGGATGTTGGCTGTTGCGAGATTGATGCTGCCACCCTTATCTGCAACATAGGTCGGGAGCTGGTTCGGAGCAATAACCATAGCAAGCTT
Source organism: Oscillospiraceae bacterium (assembly GCA_017406005.1). Lineage (GTDB taxonomy): Bacteria > Bacillota > Clostridia > Oscillospirales > Oscillospiraceae > Limivicinus. The sequence continues at coordinate 6,483 of JAFQZI010000057.1, forward strand.
GCCGGCAGCGAACATATCCTGCAGGTCATAACGGGTCTGCGTTGCAGGGCTCGGGTTGGTGAAGCCCTTGTTGATCAGGCCGATTGCATATTCAATAGCTTCAACGTTCTCAGCGGAGTTGACAGCCCAGTTGCCGTCAGCATCCACGAAGCCGCCGCCGTTGCCCCAGGTGTAATAAGCAAATGCTGCCTGGCCTTCGTCCGTGGTCATATCAATACCCCAGGGGTATACTTCGCCATCATAGAAGTCAATAATTGCCTGCGCAGCATCTTCGAGCTCAGCCCAGGTCGTCGGTACTTCAATGCCGACTTCTTCAAACATGTCAACATTGTAGAAGAGGGCACGGGCAGATGCGAGGTCGGGAACTGCCCAGACTGTGTCATCAATCACAGACTGATCAATGAAGGAGGGGAAGAAGTCATTGAAGAGCTCTTCCGGGCACCACTGGGATACAGGCTCCAGCAGGCCTTCATTGGCATAGTTTGCAAAAACGTCAATGTTCAGGATGTCCGGTGCCTGGCCTGCAGCAATGCGGGTATCGACAACGGTGTAAACATCGTTCCAGGAAACTACTTCGAGGTTGAGCTTAATGCCCGGGTTCTCGGCTTCAAACTTGTCAACAAAATTTGTGCCGTTCATGCCCTTGCCAAGGAACCATTCCTGGGTATTGGGGCCGTACTGGCAGATGATAACATCAAGGGTGATATCATCGTCTGCAAATGCGGAGACTGCGCCAATGGAAAATACCATGCACAGTGCGAGAGCGATTGCGAGAATCTTTTTCATGATTTTTCTCCTTATGTTTTTTATGTTCCTCCTGCGAGGTATGTATATATTTTACCACGTTCTCTTTACTTGTCAATGCTGTTTCTGATTGTTCGGAATCATTATTCTTTTCGCGATTTCCAGGATAAAAAGCGATCCTTTCACCATTGCATGCGCCGATTTCACCGATCACAGAGCAGTCAAAGTTACAAAGCAGATAGTCATGGATCACCTTCCTCCTTTTGCTTCTGCAAAAGCATAGGCCTCTCGTATCCATGAAAACAGTTCTTCATCCAGTTCCTCCGGCTTGCTGACGACGATATGGTGTGTCCATCTTCCGGGATATGGTTCCGTCTTCACCGCGACACGCTCCGATTCCAAAGAGGAAGGAAGTCCGAGCGTGATTACCATGTATCCCTCCGGCAGTTCGGCTTTCCGTTTCACGCGTGCAAATGAGATGCAGACAAAGACGTGCTGATTGGAAAATGTGATCTGCGTCTTTTGCACACGCTTGTTCACCACGGGGAAGGAATCAAAGAGAAGCTCCTCAAAAGCCCGGTACAGCGGAAGTACTTCCAGATGCCGATCAAAGAACATCAGGGTATCCAAATCAAGGTCCCGCATCCTGCGCCTCCTTTTCTTCAATCACCACGTGTATTGTATTTCCGTCATGTTTTTTCAGTTTGCTCCGGATCGCCTTCAGCACACCGATGATGTAACAGACAGAACCGTCCGGATTCTTTACGCCCATGTTGACAATGCTCCCGTCGTAGGGAATGCCGTCAAACTGCGCATGCACTTTCACCCGGCCTTTTCCGAACTCTTCCCGTATATTCCATGGAAAAATCACATAGGCCCCGTTATTATCATCCATCTCATGGAGAACTGCGTCATATTCATATCGTTTTCCGTCATTCATCGCAACACCTTTTCCATCGGCTAGCCCTTTGCCGGCTCGTCTTCCTTCCTGCTCATCGTGTATTTCAGCAGACTAAACGTCATATCCTGAAGGTTGTCCGGATGCAGCGGTTTTCTTTCTTCCTCAGGCCAGGGAATGTCTTTATAGGTACTTCCAATGCGGATGTCTTTTTGTTGAATTGCTAACTCCGATGGATCTGGCAATGGAAAGATCAGATGCTCCCGCCTTTTTGTGTCATTTCATATTCCGACATTTGTAAGCACTCCTCCGGCAGAGACTTTTTCAGCTTAAGATCTTCTTTATAAGCATAGCATGTCTGCGTAAAAATGCAACAGATACGTTTTGACGGATTGACCGGAAAACTTGATTCGTCTTGCCCGTCTCGCCCCTTTTGCCCGTCTCGCCCTCACTCTGCACATTAAAATGTACCCCGTAAAATGGACACGGGAATTTGTCCCAAACCCCGGAAGAGGACAAACAAATTGTCTTAGTCCAGGATTGTAGACATTGAAAATGCCCTGAATCCAGAAAGTAGGTACCGTGAATGACAATCGAGA
>JAFQZI010000007.1 GCA_017406005.1 Oscillospiraceae bacterium
CTCCTCCGACCGCACCATCGCCGACTACGACCGCGACATCTGGCAGGTGGGCAGCGCCCGCTGACCTCTGCCGCCGAATATCAGCCCCCGGCCTGCGTCCCTTTGCTGTTGAGCTTCGAAGCCATCCTCAATATGGAAATACAGCCGGCTCTGATTTGGATAGACCGTGGGGTCGTTTCGATACACTCACTCTTTGGTGCGAGGATGTCCGGCGTAGCATGGAGGGCTTTGAGCAGGTCGTGGCATTGCAGTCAACGGTCTTTCCTCCGGAGGAATCCTATTCAATAAACCAGATACTGGAGCTTTGTACGCTGGAAACCGTCCTATACAAATTCCAACGACGCCTACCGGAGGGTCGTGTGGCGCTGCAATCGGAAATACGGCCAGGGAGAAAGGTGCTGCACACCCACGATAACCGAGGAAGACATCAAGAAGCTGTTTGTCCAGGCATTCAACAAACTGATGTCGGAAAGGACATCAGCCATCATGGACTGCGAGGGACTGGCTACGGAGCTTGAAGACACCTCTGGATTGGATCAGGAGATTGAGGCAACTCAGAAAGAGATAGACACGGCTGTCGAGCAGAACCGCAGGCTTATCCGGGAACAGGCTGTCACGGGTATGCCAACGGAAGAATTCGATGCCCGTGCCGCAATGCTGAACGAGCGATACAAAAAAGCGGATGAGAAACTTGCCCGATTGAAAGCTGAGCGCGAGGATCACCTCACCAGGGGCAAGGGCATCCGCCGATTCCTGTCCGCCCTTGACGCACAGCCTCAAAACCTCGAAGATTGGGATGAACAGGCATGGAACCTTCTGGTCTCACGGGTGATCATTCGGAGGAACGGATGCGTTGAGTTTGTTTTCAGGGGCGAAATCACAATCACGGTCAGAGCAGCATGATGCCCTGGCCGTGATGCTTTTTTGCGGCGGCGCGTTGCCGCCATTTTTACTATCATACGGTAAAAAACCGTACTCGCATAGTCCAGTTCTTCAAGCATCCAGGCTCTAAGGTCTGCTAAAGTTGATTGATTAGAAAACAATGCAAAAGTATTAGAAAGCTATGTGTGAGAGTAGCTTTCGTAAGTGCTTGTTTTTCAAGCTTCAACGGGCATTCAAAAAAAAGATCATCCTACCGCTTATGTAGCGATAGGATGGACTGCTTCATAATACCTCGACACCGTGCAACATAGAATGGATTTTTTCAATCTTTAGCCTGCTTCTTCTGGAACAGTCCCATTAGTTCGGCATTCAGATGCCACGATCTCATCAATGGGAACTGAGAGGATGCATGCCAGAGCAACAAGGTTCTCAATAGTGGGAATAGTTTCCCCGCGTTGCCATTTATAGATGGACTGTGGTGTTGTGAAACCAAGAAGATTCTGCAGGTCACGGACAGATAAACCACGTTGCTCCCGGAGAGCAGAGATGTTCTGTCCAGTAAGCTTCATATCAACAAAAGGGACAAGCATGGGGAAACTCCTCCTTTCCTGCACCGAAGTGCGATCAATTAACAGTCTGAGTGGTCCGGTTCGAACGGACGACCTCGGCAACCCGAATGCCGCGTGCTACCATCTGCACCACACCCAGATAAATGGTACTGCCGGCCTGATTCGAACAGGCAGCCGCCGGCTTATAAGGCCGGAACTCTAACCTTTGAGTTACGGCAGCACAGTCCGGGTGGTCCGGTTCGAACGGACGGCCTCGGCATCCCAAATGCCGCGCGCTGCCAACTGCGCCACACTCGGAGAAAATGGTGCTGCCGGCCTGACTCGAACAGGCAACTTCCGATTTAGAAGACCGGTACTCTATCCTTTGAGCTACGGCAGCAAAAGAAAACGCCCATTCGCACGGAATGGGCGGAAACAGAGAGAATCCCTCTCTTTATATCAGAGTCTGATCTGCCCTGAAGATACCTTCATTCCGTGCGCAAAAACAGACGCATCTCGGATTCGAATGCGTCCCCTGTTCCGGATTGGATATGCGCATAATCGCGGTGAATGATGGCCTCATCAGTCAGGACTCCTTTCTGTCAGCTTCGGTTTATTCTACCATAGGGGAAAGCATTTGTCATTAGCCTGGCAGTATAATAGAAGAAGATAAAAAAGCTACTGCTTCATAATGCCTCGACACCGTGCATCAAAAAATGCATTTTATCGATCCGTTTATCAATGTGCCAATGGCCACAGAACCAATCTCTGTAGTTTAACCGGTCCTCAATTGTATCTAGCCATTCTTCGGTGCTATGATCAACCTTGGACTGATCCAAGCCTGGCATAAACGCTTCAATTGGAACATATTTCTGAGGGCAAGTGTGAGAAAGAACCACATCCACGTTCCAGTCGATTGTTGAAAGCTGCATTTCTGTCCGTTGTTTGATTTCCTCAGATGGCTGTTCGTCGGGAAACCAGTTCATCCCACGCTGCAACCGGTAATACTTATCAACTGAATAAGCACCACCAATCGCAATTGCCTTTTGCCCATCCAGATCGTAGATCTCGCCGTCTTTTGCAAACAGAAGATTCGGATAATCATCTTCAAAGTAGACAATTCCGCCATGCCAGAAAGCTTCATGATAGGAAGGGATATTGAACGGCCTCTCCTCATGATTTCCGTGTATGCAGAAGATCGGAACACCGGCTTTGTTGAGCAGCTTCTTTCTTTTTCGATCTCCTTGATCGGCTCCGAAATAATTCAGGCCAACATCACCGAGCAGAATAAGAATGTCGTCTGGAGTTAACCCATGTTTCTGTATTGTCCATAATGGAGACCTGACATCTCCATGAATATCACCAGTCAGTAAGATCATGTTTCACCTCATTTGCCTAA
>JAFQZI010000008.1 GCA_017406005.1 Oscillospiraceae bacterium
AAAGTACAGGATCATATCCCGGTCTGTCATGGTAGATGCAGTGATTGCCTGTGTATGATTATCTGTTACGGCAAAATACTTGCTTTGTGTTGTAGTAAACAGATGGGCTGCCTCCTGGGCGAGAATCATGGAACCGCCCTGTCCCATACAAAACACTTTATCTGCCCGCTCGATCATATCTGCCGCCTGTTTGATCTTTCGCTCATCAATCAGTTCCAGCGTCTGTGTCATCGCATCCACATCTGCTGTATAGATTTTTCGTATGATCTCCGAAAAGCTGTCCCCATCGGTTACCTCTCCGGAAAGCGGACTAAGCCCACTCGCAGATGCTGTTACGGACCTTGCAATATCCAGACGAAATTCGTTGTATCCCTTATATTTCAGCCTGCGGACGAAGCGCGAAATAGTCGCTTCGGCAACATCGCTTGCTGCAGCAAGCTCCGTAATGGACAGATTCTGCGCTTCTGCCCGGTGGGCTATCACGTAATCCGCCGCTTTTTTCTCTGCGGCTGTCAGATTATAATATTCCTTACTGATCCTTTGAGTGAAGCCGGTTTCTGTCGTTTTTTCAGGCTTACGCCGGTTCTTCTCCGTACTCACTTTGTCAGCTCTCCCAGCATACAGTCAACATTCACAAGCATTCGAGGCAGATGGAAGGGCCCTTTGAATGTTGAGCCTTTGGTTGAAGGCATTGTCGGAAGTCCGTCACGCCGCAGATAACCGTACCACTCTCCGTATTCCGGATCAGAAAAGTGTGCTTTACAATATTCAAGTGTCTTATAAAACCAATCCAGATACTCTTCTTTGCCGGTATCGCGGTAAAGCATCAGGGAAGAAATCAGAATCTCATCGTGCGGCCACCAGAGCTTCATATCGTGCTCATAAGCCTCGGGCGGTTTTCCAAGACAGTCAACAAAATACAGCAGTCCGCCGTATTCCTCATCCCAGCCGGCATGGATTGCCCAGTCGAATATCTGCTCCGCTTTTTTTACAAGTTCCGGATCGCCGGTACGCTTTGCATGCTCCAGCAGGAACCAAACGCCTTCAATATCATGCCCGGGGTTAACGATGCGCCCTTCCGTAAATTCGGTACGTGCTTCGCCGTCGGGGCCAACATTTTCCAGGACGCATTTCAGTTCCGGATGATAATTATACCGGAAAATCTCATCCACACACTGCTGAGCACGTGCCTCATAAAGCGCTTTGCTTTCCGGATCCGTGCGCATCATGACACTGGTGACATTAAGATAAATCATCGGCAGCCCGAATGATCTGCCTGTACGTGTCTCCGGAATGGTTTTAGGCCCCAGGCCTGTAGGATCCGGAGCTCCGTGCCAAAGATCCCAATAGATCTCATAAGCCCGTTTTGCCCGTTCAAGGCACTCTTTTTCTCCGGTTATTCCGTAGTATTCCGCATTGGCCATCGCATAAAATGCTTCAGAATAGAAATATCTCCTCTGACGCAGCGGCTTCCCGTCAGCCGTCACGGTAAAGTACATCCTGCCGTTTGCTTCCGGATTGATGCAGCACTTCTCCATAAAGTCAAGGCAGGATTTTGATGCTGCCAGCCATTCTTCCTTCTTGCCGTATACCGCACACAGCCAGGCAAAAATCCAGCCGCAACGCCCCTGCATCCACACACTTTTATCGGTGGAATAGATTTCCCCTTTCCGATCAAGGCAGGTGTAGACACCGCCATGTTCCCGATCCATTCCGTTTTTCAGCCAGAAATTAATGCAGGTATCCAACTCTTTCTGAATCCACGCTCTCGCCTCAAGCAGTTTTTCTCTTTGTTTCTGTTCCATTGTTCTCCTCCTGATTTGTTTTTGAATTGATGGGCTCTGTTGAATGACGATATTATACCATGTACGGTTTTTCGTGTCGAGACTAAAATGAAAAAAATTTTCTTAATATTTTTTTGTTGAAAAACTCTTTCATTAATGGTAGTATACTGTCATCCGAAAAATCTTAAAGCTATTTTACTTTTCAGGAGGATACTGGCATGAAATTACAGGTCTATGGCATTCCCGTTGAAGTGGGGCATTCCCCCGTTCTCGATCCGGATTTTATCCCGATGCATCTTTATAATGAAGCATTCCTGAAGACAGCAAAAAAACCGATCGGTATTGCCGTGGAACGCGCAGGCAATGAAATGGCCTCCTGTCACACCTTCATCCATGGTACACCAGAGTTTCAGGAAGCAGATCGGTATTATATCCGCCGTCTGGTAAAAACCCTGCTGTGGATGAAAGGCGGCTATAAAGTATACTGTGACAATAAAGAAATCTTCCACTACCTTCGTGAGGTTGCTTTTTGCGACGGCGGAGAACAGGATTTTGATTTCCATTACTTCACCAGGATTTTCGAACAGCCCTTCGAGGTGCTTTTTGCTGAGGAAATCCCCGAAGCAAAGGACAACCCGAAGCCTATGGGCGGCCATCTGAAAGGATGCCGCATCGGTTTTGATGCCGGCGGAAGTGACAGGAAAGTTTCTGCTGTGATTGACGGTGAGACTGTATACTCCGAGGAAGTGGTATGGTTCCCGAAAATCAACGCAGATCCCGATTACCATTACGACGGGATTGTCTCCGCTCTGAAGTCGGCAGCAAAACATATGCCGAGAGTGGATGCCGTCGGTGTTTCTTCTGCAGGTGTCTATATCAATGACCGGACAATGGCTGCCTCTCTCTTTCTCGCTGTTCCGGAAGATCTGTATGATGCCAAGGTCAAGGACATCTATATCCGGGCCATTACAGACACCTTCGGCAAGGATATTCCCTTCTGCGTCGTCAATGACGGAGACGTCACTGCACTTGCCGGCGCTATGAGTCTGGAAGACAATAATGTTCTCGGTATTGCTATGGGAACCTCTGAAGCCGGGGGTTATGTTGATGCCAACGGGTGTATTACCGGCTGGCTGAACGAGCTGGCTTTCGTGCCTGTGGATGCCAATCCCGGCGCCATGCAGGACGAGTGGAGCCTGGATATCGGCTGCGGCGTAAAATATTTTTCTCAGGATGGCGTCATCAAACTCGCTCCCCGTGCCGGCATTGAGCTGGATCCATCACTTTCCCCGGCGGAAAAACTGAAAGTCGTCCAGAAGCTGATGGAGGAAGGCGATGAGCGTGCTGCAAAAGTTTACGAGGGAATCGGCTGTTATCTGGCCCACACGTTCGCCCTTTACTATGACCTCTATGCTTTCAAACATGTTCTTCTTCTCGGGCGTGTGATGTCCGGCAAGGGCGGCGATCTTTTGCTGGAAACCTGCAAAACCGTTCTCTCTGAAGAGTATCCGGCGCTGAACGAAAAAATACATCTCGCCCTGCCGGATGAGAAGTTCCGCCGTGTCGGACAGAGTGCCGCTGCTGCCTCGCTGCCGGAAACCTGAATCAAACTGTATTAGGAGAAGATAAAAATGAAGAAAAAACATATTGTCTGCTTCGGCGATTCCAACACCCACGGATACTGTGCCGATCCGAATGACTCAGAAACCCATTCTGACCGTTTTTCCGAAAACGAACGCTGGACCTGCCTGCTACAGAAAGCCCTCGGTGAGGAATATTATGTGATTGAAGAAGGACTTTCCGGCCGTACTACTGTTTTTGACGATCCCCTTCACGAAAAAATGTCCGGTCTGGATAGCATCTATTCCTGCCTAATGAGCCATGAGCCCGTCGATCTGTTGATTATCATGCTCGGCACCAATGACTGCAAAGAGCGTTTCGGTGCCAATGCTGCAGCAATTGCGGTCGGGCTCCAGCGGTTGATCCTGAAAGCGAAAACCGTTCCTGCATGGACCAGCGGAAAGCCGAACATCCTCATTATCTGCCCGCCGTGGATGCGTGAAGGCTTTCACGATGAAGTGATGGGGCTTTGCTGTGTAGAAAAATCTCCACTCCTGGCACAGTACTTTTCTCCCATTGCAGAAGCAACTGAATGTGCTTTTCTTGATGCGGAAGGTGTTGCAGAGTTTAATACTGTTGACTTTACACACCTCAGCAGAAAAGGGCATGCCCAGCTTGCTGAAAAGCTTGCCGAACTCGTTCCTACACTTCTTCCATGAAGAAAATCTTCAGCCCGGAGGGACTGCTGTGGCGAATACTCAATACATTGACTGATGTTTTTGCCCTCAGCGTGATCTGGCTGTTCTGCTGCCTGCCCGTAGTAACCATCGGGCCGGCGACCACTGCATTGTATGATTCCGTTGTCCGCTGTATCCGGTATCAGGAAGCAAGCCCTTACAGAAGGTTTTTCCGCACCTTCCGGGCAGATCTCGGGGTTTCAATCTTTTCTACTGTTTTGTGGATCGCCGTGATCGTTTTCGGGGTCTGGTCACTTTCTCTGCTGCGCTCTCTCGGGGAATCTTCCCGATCCGCCGCAATTGCCTCGGCAGCCTACTATATTATTCTGGTGCTGCCCTGTGGGGCAGCCTGCTGGGTGTTCCCGATCCTCTCCCGCTTCACCTACACCTGGAAAGATCTCAACCTGACTGCCCTGAAGCTTTCCGTCGGCTATCTTCCCCGTACGGTAGTGCTTGTCCTGCTGACAGCAGAAGTCGGCTTGCTGTGTATCCGTTATTTCTTTCCTGCGTTCTTTGCGCCCGCCTGCATGATGCTCCTGTGGAGCCTGTTTATTGAGCCGGTGTTTACCAAGCTCGGCGGCGGGTTGAAAAAAGAATCCGCTGCGCCGGAAGAAGATCCCTCCGAAGACGATACC
>JAFQZI010000058.1 GCA_017406005.1 Oscillospiraceae bacterium
GGAAAGCGTTGCGAGGGTTGCAATGGAAAGCACCTGTGTCTGTCCGCGGGTGAACAGACCGGAACCGTGAACCTGAGGCAGCACGCCGACTTCAGCCGCCAGCGGACGGATTTCGTTCATGGCACGACCGTCAACGCGCTTGCCCTTCAGAAGCCACTTCTTGACAACCTTTTTCTGGAACTTGTAAATGATCTCATCCATGTACTGCATCATGTCAGGATGATCTTCCTCATACTTTTCCTGCATGGCAGTGATCCATTCGTTGACGCGGGCTTCACGGATGTTCTTATCGTCGGTGTCAAGGCAGTATTCCATACCTTCAAACTCGTTCTCCACGAGTTTTTCAAACAGCTCGTCATCAAACGCTGCATGGTCATACTCAAACTTCGGCTTGCCGATTTCTTCGACCATCTTATCAATGAGATCCAAAACAGGCTGAAGATGCTCATGAGCCTGTACGATGCCTTCATACATCACATCATCCGGAATCTGATCAGCCTCGGACTCGATCATGACAATCTTTTTGTGTGTTGCGGCAACCGTGGTCGTCATACGGTTGGTCTTTCTCTGCTCAGCCGTCGGGTTAAAGAGATATTTCTCTCCATCCCAGCCGAGAACGATGCCGGCGATCGGCCCATTGAACGGCACATCGGAAATAGAAACGGCTGCAGAAGCACCGATCATAGCGGTAATCTCCGGAGAGCAGTCACGGTCAACAGACAGCACTTCGCAGGCAATGACAACATCGTTTCGAAGATCGGTGGGGAAAAGAGGACGCATCGGGCGGTCAATCAGGCGGGAAGCAAGCACTGCGGGAAGGCTCGGCTTGCCTTCGCGGCGCTGGAAGCTGCCGGGAATACGGCCGACTGCGTAGAGCTTCTCGTTGAAGTCAACAGAAGCGGGAAGTAATCAATCCCATCCTTCGGGCGGGCAGAAGCTGTGCATGTTACGAGGACAACGGTCTCTCCGTATGTCACAAGAACGGCTGCATTGCAAAGTTCCGCCAGTTTGCCGACTTCCATCGTGAGCTTGCGGCCTTCGTAATCCATTTCAAACTTGCGATAATTGGGGAATTCTCTGTGCTTAATAATCATTTCTTTTACTCCTTACACTGCGGGCGGTCCATTTAACCGCACCCGCTAAATAATAGACACACAGGGTATAAGAAAAAGCCTGAGGGCATTATTCAATTGTCCTCAGACTTCAAAAACCTTCATACCCCTCAGAAACCGGACTGAGTGCCCGGGTGCCGGACGATCTTACTTACGGATGCCCAGCTTTGCAATGATTGCACGGTAACGCTCGATGTCTTTCTTGGCAACGTAGTCAAGAAGGCGACGGCGCTTACCAACCATTTTGTACATGCCGAGACGGCTGTGGTCGTCATTCGGATGCTGCTTCAGATGCTCGGTGAGCTCACGGATACGCTCCGTCAGAATCGCGATCTGAACTTCCGGAGAACCGGTGTCACCCTCGTGGGTAGCATTGGCAGTCATAACTTCGGCTTTTTTGTCTTTGGTAATCATTGTTTTTCCCTTTCTAAATAAAATCTTTCTCCTACGGCCGGGCAACGGGCGGAAAGGAACCCTCACACGAGGCTCTGCCCCGCAGCTCAGCACGCGGACTTGCATATATTATCATCATGAAGAGATAATGTCAACAATAATTTCAATTTTGTTTCATTTTATGAGGTAAATCGGAAAATTAATTGTTGACACAACCGATCAAAATCCGTATAATTACTTCGATTTGGCTTTCGTAGTTTTTCTATAGGAAGCAAAAAATAAAAAAAGGAGAATACCCATGAAAAAGTTCGCAGCAATCCTTCTCGCACTGGTCATGGTTCTTTCTCTCTGCGCAGGTGCGTTTGCAGAGGAAGAGCACACCTACAAAATTGCCATCATGACCGGCACCACTTCTCAGGGTGAAGAAGAGTACTAGGCAGCTCGCACCCTTATGGAGGCAAATCCCGAGGTTGTCATCCATGACACTTATCCCGACAACTTCTCTTCTGAAGTTGAGACCACGATTTCCAAGCTGATCTCTTTTGCAAGTGATCCCGATGTCAAGGCGATTATCTTCGTCCAGGCTGTTCAGGGCGCAACCGCTGCCTTTACACAGATCGCAAAAGACATGGGCCGTGATGATATCCTTCTGATCGCCGGTGTTCCTGCAGAAGATCCTGCTGACATTGCAGCCATCACTGATATCGTTCTTGCCAACGATGAAATCGGCTGCGGCTACCAGGTCGCTGACCTTGCTGACATGTGGGACTGCGATGTCCTCGTTCACTACTCCTTCGCTCGTCACCTTTCCTATGAGACGATCGTTGCAAAGCGCGACGCTATGAAGGCCACTGCTGAAAGCTACGGCATTGAATTTGTCGAGCGTGACTGCCCGGATCCGACCGGTGATGCCGGTATGTCCGGTGCTCAGGCAGCTGTTCTGGAAGATATTCCCAAGGTCATGAACGAGTATGCCGGCAAGAAGGTCTGCTTCTACTGCACCAACTGCGGCCTCCAGGTCGCTCTCCAGCAGGCAATCGTCAACGAGCCGAACGCCTACTATGCACTGCCCTGCTGCCCGAGCCCGTACCACGGCTTCCAGGAAGCATTCGGCCTGACTGCAACCTATGGCGATGTCAATGGCGCAATTGTCAACCTGGCAAACTACCTGAATGAGCATGACGCAATCAACCGCTTCTCCACCTGGAGCCTGCCGGTTAACATGTCCATGATCAATGCCGGTTACGCATATGCCTGCAAGTATATCGCCGGCGAGACCAACGGCAAGCTTGATATGGATGTTCTCAATGCATGCTTCGCTGAAGCAGCAGGCGGTGAGATCGAGCTGGGCACCTATGTAGATGCTTCCGGCAACTCCTACGACAACTACCTGCTCATCGCACTTGAGCCAATTAACTTTGCTGATTACCTGAACTAAACGGTGTATGGAAGGCTGTCCGAAATCGCCACGCTTCGGGATTTCGGGCGGCCTTTTCCCGTAATGGTACATGAGTTCATTTCGAAGAAAAAGCGAATGAATTTTCCGCCATATGCCTGCATGAATCGGCATATGGCGGAAAATTCACTCGATACAGAAAGAATCTGCTTCGGATGTGAAGTTCCCTTCAGGCTTTCGGGCAGACAGCCTTTACAGTCTGCCTGTTATTACAATATTATTTATCGCCCAAGGAAGCTTTTCCCGTTGTCTTCCGGGCAAAAAGGAGTTGTAGCTGTTGGCAAATGAATTTGTGCTTGAAATGAACCATATCACAAAAACATATGGTTCCAACACGGTACTGAAAGACGTAACCCTCTGCATCCGTCCCGGTGAGATTCATGCACTTTTGGGGGAAAATGGCGCGGGAAAATCTACGCTGATGAACATCCTTTTCGGGATGCCCGTTATCCATACCACCGGCGGTTTTCAAGGAGATATCCTCATCGACGGGCAAAAGATGAACATTGCTTCTCCCATGGACGCTATGGAAAAGGGAATCGGCATGGTTCATCAGGAGTTTATGTTGATTCCTGGTTTCAATGTGACAGACAACATCAAGCTGAACCGTGAGATCACAACTCCCTGGCCGGTCAGCCGTGTTCTCAGTAAAGACCTGGAGTTTCTGGACAGAAAAGCCATGGCTGCTGATGCACGCAAAGCTTTGGATGCTGTCGGCATGAGCATTGAAGAATATACTCTTGTCAATGGTCTGCCGGTCGGCCATATGCAGTTTATTGAAATCGCCCGCGAGATCGACAAGCAGGGTATGAAGCTTCTGGTATTCGATGAACC
>JAFQZI010000059.1 GCA_017406005.1 Oscillospiraceae bacterium
GTAAGGAAGAGCAAGAATGCTTTCTCCAGTACACAGCTTCCCGCTTCAGATTCTCAACGGTATCTCTCCCTACAATCAGGATATACGGCTGCTTTTCCACTTCCCTGCTGTTGGGGTTACCGAACATCACGTTAATGCCATCCAGCAGCTCCATCTCGATTTCGCCTTTGTATTCCCCGAATGCACCTCCATACGGGCTTGCCTCCGGATTCCAGAAGAAGTGAGCCGCATAATCTCCCGTGATGGCTCCGTCAAACAGAGCGTCCCGGATCCGATAGTCCATCTTGAACTTTTCCAGCAGATTCCGAACCTCAGCCGTAGCAAAAGCCGCTGCCTCACCATCAGTCTGGTAAGAAAGCGGCTCAAAGGAAATGGTTGTGTTGCTGGAAGTCAAGGAAGCCACAAACAGGCTCGTGACACGCTTAATAATATTGAAAGTCGGCTTGGCCAACCGCCTCATCGCCGGATTGTCCGGCATATGAATCCACTGATTGCCGATGAAAAACTCCTGGTTCGTATTGACCATCACATACTGATTCGGAACCAGGTTATTATTGTATTGCCTGCCGTATTCATAATACTTCCAGGCATCTCTCAGATAATCATTCACTTCGTACCCCCATACGCTACATCAATGGAATAATTCAGGCAGTCAGCCAAAGCCTGCTGGTCGGCCTCGTATTTCAGTCTTTTCAGTTCATCCGGCTGCGCGGGCTCCACGGGAAGATAAGAAACCTCATTTCTCACCCGGCCCAGAAAAAAACCTACAGAAAAAGCCAAGAGAATTAGAAGCACTCCCGACATTGCAGCAATCATATCCATCAGTCATCCTCCTCCACTTCCAGATCAAACATTTCTTTCAGAAGTTTGAACTCGTTAGGCTCATACTTCTCAAAAACACAGTTCATAGAAATGACCTCCCCGCCCCCGGATGCTTTGCGGATCGTAAGGAATTTCTTCAGAACAGCAATGAACCCTTCGGTGGCTTCAAAAAACTCCCTGTATGCCTTGCAGGCATCAGAGAGCTTTTTCACCTGTTCTTTCTTATCTTCCAATTCAGCGAGGACATACTCCTCGCAGGTTTTGATTTCTTTCATTCAAATTCCCTCCCATTCATGTTATACGGGTCAAACAGTCGATTTACGTCAAAAACCGGCTTTTCTTTCTTTTCTTCCCAGATATCTCCGGAGGAATAGATCATCCTCGCCAGTGCCTGGCTGGTGGCATCGACCATATCATCGTTCTTCCCGTTCGGGAATGAAGTCCACTGATCCACATAGTCCGCCACCCAGGGAGCTTTCGCCGGATCCGGTAGAAATACATGCCCGGACTCGATTGCCGGAGAAATCGCATTCACCCGGCTGATCTTGCCGCCAAGCGGCGTCACCGGGATGATGAACATCTCCCGCTGCAGGGTCTGGATGATAGCAGGCCCGTTGGCAGCTTCTTCGATCAGCACTGTACGTGCCCTCGGGAACAGACGATAAATCGTTTTGATGGCTTCCACCGTATCCGGGAAGTTCAGCCGTTTGTTGAGGCAGTACCGCAGATAATAATCCTGAGTCCGCTTCCCCCAGACCTGGATAGAGACATAGTCTGAAGAATCATCTCCCTTAAAACTGGCATCAACGGATATGATTTCCGTCCCAAACGGAATCTGCTCCTCGGGATCATAATACTTCCACCAGTTCCGTCGAACCAGGTTACCATCTTCCTGCCTCGGAGAGCACTGATACAAAGCCGTCCATGCACGCTGCCCTCCCTGCGGATCAGAAATGTATGATGCTTTGAAATCCGTAAGCCATTGGTTATCCTTTCCCAGCTCCGGGCACAAAGCTTCACCGACAGCTCTCCCAATCGGATCATTCTCTTCGGCTTCCACCGGTAGCCTGATCAGCTGCACATTCTTTTCGGAACGGATTATCCTGGCAGCCAGATCGTCATCCGTCCACGGCGTCATAATCACAACCACTTTTCCTTTGGCAGCCAATCGGCTTTTGAGGGAAGCCTGCCATTCACTCCATACCCTATTGCGGTAAGCAGGTGAATCTGCTTCCTGCTGGTTCTTGACAGGGTCATCGATGATAATGAGATTGGCAGGGTTGCCCGTAATGCCGGACATGATCCCTCTCGATATCATTCTCCCCTTGCCGTTGCCAAGCTCAAACTCTCCGGCCCTGTCAATTGCACCGATTTCGATGCCGAAGAGGTTTCGTCCGCAGCTCTTGATCTTTTCCTTGTTTTTCCTGCAGAAACGCTCTGCGAAATCGGAATCGTAAGATGCCAGGATAATGTTTTCAGTTGGATGCCGACCCAGATACCAGCTCGGCAGAGATTCACTCACCGTCATACTCTTTCCGTGCTGCGGCGGGCACTCGATGATCAGAATGTCGTACGCGTGACCGGTATCTGTTTCGATAAACCCCTGGATCTTCCGGGCTAAAAAAGAAGACAGCCTGGTTCTGATCCAGCTGTCTCCATAGGCATATGCCAGGTATTCGGAATAATAACGCCGGGCCAGCTCCCTTCTGGCCAGCTCGGCAAGCAAATCGGTATTCATGTTAAAAGTTACTCCTTTACAGGATTTCAGATAGAATGATATAATTAGTTCTAGCATGAAAGTATTTTTGAATGATCCAATTGCTCCGTCTGCAGTCGAACACTTAAAAGCACATGTTGAAATCATTAATAATTTCGATCACCCGTAAGAGCTTACTGTTTTTCTTTCAAGCTAAATTATAAGGAGTTCCACATGGGATACGGATACGAATTTGAATGTGAGAAATGCCATTACAAATTTGATGTTTCTCTGGGTTCCGGGGCTTCCTATCCGGATGTGTATCAGGAAGTAATCAGGAAAATCGTCGCAGGTTACTACGGGAAAAGATGGAGTCTGATTTACGAGAGGACTCCGGACGCAGCAATCAGAGCGAATAATTATATTTACATCTGTGATTACTGCCATCACTGGATATGCGATAAAGATGTTTCCCTCTATGTTCCGAAGAATCGTGACCTTGATTCTCTCCCCGTTTTGAGGAATAAATATATCGTTTCAGATGATAATGAGATTCCTTATGTACCGGAAGATTATATAAGATCCAACTATACCACATACAGAAGATTTTTTTACTACTGTGCAAAGTGCGGCAGAAGAATGCATAAAGCCAAGGATTTTGAGGAAAACGGTCTCAGCTGTCCACGATGCGGAGAATTTAATGAAGCAGTCAGCAGATTTTTCTGGAACTGACTTTACCTCCGCTCGCCCGCCTGCGCCACAGTCTGTCTGTGGTGCAATCAACTCGATAAAACTGGATTTGAAGAGATGATAAGATATGCTTGAAAAAATGGGAGAGTTCTTTGACTCCCGAATAAGCGGATATGAAGAGCATCAATTGACCTGTATTGATTCTGCAAAGGAATTCTATCCGTTTACAGCAAGCTGCCTGCCGCAAGTTCATGGTACGCGCCTTCTTGATTTAGGCTGCGGCACAGGGCTGGAACTTGGATATTATTTTGAGTTGGTGCCTTCGGCAGAGATCACAGGCATCGACCTTGCACCGGGTATGCTTGACGAGCTGCGCAACAAATTTCCCGATAAGAATATGACGCTGATTTTGGGCTCATATTTTGATGTGCTGTTTGACGAGAATTTTTATGATGCAGCGGTGTCTGTGGAATCTCTTCATCATTTTACCAAAGAGGAGAAAACACGTCTGTACGAAAAGCTGCGAAAAGCGTTGAAGCCTGGAGGCTACTTTATTCTTACGGATTTTTTTGCAATGTCCGAGGAAGAAGAGCGTTTTCAACGTGCGGAGCTACTTCGCCTGAAAAAAGAACAGAATATAACGGACGAAACCTTTTATCACTACGATACGCCATTGACCGTCGAACACGAAAAAGAAGCTTTAATCAATGCCGGTTTTTCGTTTGTTTCAGTTTTGAATAGCTGGGGTGCAACTTCTGTACTGAAAGCAATCAGATAAATCCCAGTCTGTCGAACTCTTTCACATCTCACTCTGCATCAGCTTTTCCAGCGTAAATCCTGCCAGGCGGCAGAGCACCACATCGCTGAGAGAACGCAGATCGGAAATGCCTGTATCGTCCTGGGAAGGCCCTTCCCCGTTGATCTCCTTAATAAACTTCGCCGCTGAGGTATCCCCCTTGGCGGCTTTTTGTATCATACCAAAGACAATGTAGGCTGCACAGGTCGGCCGGACGCACAGCTGCGTCAGGCACTCCCGCACATCATCGGACACCGGCATTGGTGACGAAAGCATATGGCTGCACAGCCCGCCCAGAGTTTCAAGATTCTTTTCTTCCATAATATCCCCTTTTACATATTTTTCTATTCTATTACAGCACGGACGGAGCAGCAGGAGCGGATGAGAAATGTTCCCTTCCGTGCAACCCCTGAGCACTGCGTGCGTAGGATTTCATCGTAACCTGCCCTGCAGGTTGTAAAATATCTGCGCTCCGACGAGCTCAAAATCTTCATTCAGATTATTATTGATCAGCTTCATGGTGAAATGCAGAACTCTCCTGCACATGGGTCGTCTGCGGAAAACGGCAGGTACCCGTGAAGAATCCGGCCTTGTACCGACAACCCGGTTTGCCTCATACACAGCATCATCCACAACCTGCAGATTTGTCAGATCTTTCCTGGTTTCATAATCCGTCAGATACCAGAGCTCCGTGTTCTCCGTCTCATAAGCTCCTAAGGTTACAATAATTGAGTTTACATTCTTTCGGTTGTCATAACTTCCGAAGTTCATGGTCGGAAAGCGGAAAAGACGTTCAAACGGATACCCATAGTCGTTATAGGAATCCTGCAAGCCTGTCATTCTACCCTGCTGATTGATATGGAATATCTCCCCTGCTTCCTGAATCAGTGCCACAGCATTGGTATTTGTCAGATAGAACCAGGATGGATCTTTATAACCGGAGAGCTCATAATTCCATGCCCAAGAATGAGTATTGGATGTCAGATAATAATGCGTTCCGTCATCCACAGAACAGACAAGATCCTCATCGACCCCGGAAATATCTGCCAAATAACCTGGCCTCTCAGCTGAACCATTAATTTTCCTGCTGATCCCCACGATATTGTTTTCATTGGCAGCCGTAGTGTCTAAGATTATATAAACTCCGCTGCGATTGGCAAACACCAGGTTGTTCTCAACCAGCTGGATGCTCCACGGCAGGTCACAACCTATACTTGCATTGATCGGGATATACGGCAGATCGATGAAAATACGGTCATTGATCGTCTGGGTACCCAGCGTCGTCTTCCCTACACTCCCCTCTTTGAAGATAATCAGGTTGTCCTGCTGCTTGCCAAAGCCAGTGATGCGCTCTTCCGTCGAGCTGGCGAGTTGAACTTGTTCCATCGGGAAGTAAGACGCATCCATCTTTATATTGCTGTTTCCGGACCAAAAGTAGGCATTCGGCTGGTCTTCGGATCCTGCCATCACAACACAGAGTTCACCGGTTCCACCGTACACGGCAGCATAACGGCAATCCATGATGGACTTCTGTGCCTCAGGGTTGGAGAGCTCATAGGTAATCCGAACCGTATTGTTGGTAGGTGGATCCGTGACAGGCGGAGCCGTCTGGAAAATCACTTTACCGTTTGTCCTGTCATAGCTCCATCCGGATGTCATATGCACCCCGTCCACCTCCACATAAGTGACACGATTGGCAATGACCGGCAGAGAATATGTTCTGGACCCATTCACGGCGTTATACCAAACCGTCTTCCGGGAGCTGAGCCGATTCTCCGGCTGGTAGAGATCTCCCGCTCCGGTGGATGGGGATGCATTGATCAGAATGACCGGCTCATAGGGATAAACCGTAGCAGCTGAGAAAGACCAGGCATTATTTTCATACACAGCCGTAATCTCTTTGTATGCCCCGGTGGTCTTGTAATACAGCTTGTCGCTATAGGTAAAGAAGGTACCTCGTATCAGTGGCAACCCCGTACAAAGTGAAACCGCATTCCCGCTCACCGGATCAAAACAGTAAATTGCGTCTGAAATATGAGCAAAGATAAACCCGTGCCAGAAGCGCGGATAAGCTGCAATGCTCAGCCCTAACATGGTGCTGTTCAGATAAACCTGCCCTTTGCGGGAACAAAGCATACCGTTGCGCCACAACAGGTTTTTCATCTCCGGGCTCTCATTCGACTTCAGCCGGTAATCCGGATCCCAGAGATTAATCCCGCCGCAAAGATTGGAATAATCCAGGACATATTCCTTTTTCGGTGAAGCCGCCTTTTTCATGTTCGTATATCGCGGCTGCATCAGTATTCTTCCTCTTCATAGAGATACTCATAAGCATCTTCCATGCTGATGCACTGATCGCAGCCGACGATATCCCTGTCAGCATCCAGATAAACAGTATCGCATTCCTCTCCGCAGATCGGGCAAACCGGGACAAAATCATCCCAATCCGGCGGTTCCAGCTGATAGTCGGGAATGTATTCTCTCATAAGCACCTCCGAAAAAATAAGAGAGCCGGTTTCCCGCCACTCTCGAAATCAGTTTCCTATTTTGCTATTGTAATAATATCACCTCATAAGTTTCCGGTCTATTCCGGATGATTCCGAAGAATTCCGGAATGGTCCGCGAATCATAAGAAACCGCGCATTATCAAAATTCAGCACAGATTTTCAAAATTGTTAAATAAATCTAATAGCTTAAATTTTTTATTTATGTTATAATGAAATTATCCAAATATAATAGACAAGGAGAAATCACTATGGCAAATCGCATTGTTCTCAATCCCGTATCCTATCACGGCGTCGGCGCCGTCAAAGAGATCGTATCCGAACTCACAAACCGCGGCTATAAGCGTGCTTTCATTGCTTCCGGCCGCCATGTGGTGAAATCCGGCGAAATCAACAAGATCACGGACCTTCTGGATGCAGCCGGCATCGCCTACACATTCTACACAGACATCAAGCCGAATCCGACGATTGAAAACGTCCAGAACGGTGTCAAAGCCTTCAAAGAGTTTGAGGCTGACAGCATTATCGCAGTCGGCGGCGGCTCTGTAATGGACACTTCCAAGGCAATCGGCATCATTGTCAATAACCCTGAATTTGCAGATGTGCGCTCTCTCGAAGGCGTCGCTCCCACGAAAAAGCATGCCGTTTTCACGATCGCTGTTCCCACCACTGCCGGAACTGCTGCTGAAGTCACCATCAACTATGTTATTACCGATGTCGAGAAGAAGCGGAAGTTCGTCTGCGTCGACGTAAACGACATTCCGGAAGTCGCAGTCGTCGACCCGGAGATGATGTACTCCATGCCCAAGCCGCTGACTGCCGCAACCGGTATGGATGCTCTCACCCACGCTATTGAAGGCTACATCACGAAAGGCCACTGCGCGATCTCCGATATGTTCCATCTGGAAGCCATCCGCCTGATCGCCAAGAACCTCCGTGCCGCTGTGGAAAACGATAAAGACGGCCGCGAAGGCATGGCCCTCGGCCAGTACATCGCCGGAATGGGCTTCTCCAATGTCGGCCTCGGCATTGTCCACTCCATGGCACACGGCCTCAGCGCTCTGTATGACACTCCGCACGGTGTTGCCTGCGCCATTCTGCTCCCGCTCGGTCTGGAATACAACAAGCCCGTCGCCGGCGAGCGCTATCGTGCAATCGGCAAGGTCATGGAAGTCCCCTACATCGACAGCATGACGGACGAGGAAGCTGCCAATGCAACCATCGCCGCTGTGAAAAAGCTCGGAGCTGATGTCGGCATTCCGGCTGACCTGAAAGAAATCGTGAAGGATGAGGACGTTCAGTTCCTCTCCGAGAGTGCCTTTGCAGACGCCTGCTGCCCGGGCAATCCCCGTGACACCAGCGTGGAAGAAATCGCTGCTCTCTATCGCAGCCTGATGTAAAGCTTAAAGAAAAAACGCTATAAAAACAGAAATCCGGGATGGCGGAAAACAGCCATCCCGGATTTTTGTCATTCTGCATACAGTTTTGCCGCAGCTTTCAAAGCATCCGCAAGCAGATCATAGGCTGTCGTTTTGGCAAGATGCATCAGCATCATGATGGAAGACATTTCCAGACCCTCCATATATCTGTGCCGCAGGATCATGCTGTATTCTTTCTTATGCAGCCGGCTGATAAAATTCTCAACCTCCAGCTTCAGCTCCACCAAACGCTTTTGCTTTGCCTCCAATGCAGCTTCTTCCTCAGCAATCTGGATCATCACATTTTCAAAAGCCTTTTCATTTTTGGAAGGATTCCGCCCTGCGGTAAAGCTCATCTGGGTGGTGGTCTTCTCTACAATTGACCGGAGAGAAGCAATATGGTCAATATCTCCCCGGATCTCCTCTTCAAGCGCTTTCGGCCGGTTGAGAAACGCTTCCACTCCATAAATCTTCTTTTCCATTACGGATATCCTCCTTTAAGTACGCATATGCTTTATACATTACGGTTTCATAACTCATGACGCGAACGGCTTTGCCGACAGCTTTCGGGAGCTTCCTTTTTTCATTCTGCAGGTCGGCAATCATGCTGTGAAGCCTGCTTTCCTGCTCCCGTCCCCGGGCAAGAAGTTCTTCATTATCATCCTCCTGTTTCTGCCATTGCATCAGAAGCTTTGCACACTGCCTGGCTTCAGCAAGCAAATCCGCCTCCCGTGCTTTGTAAGCCAGATAGGCTGTTTCTACTTCTTTTTGCTCTTCCTCGAGCTTTCTCAGCAGATAACTGCCGGCCAGCGTGGTATAGATCATAAAGTCCTCGGAAAGGAAGAAGCTTTCCACTTCTTCCTTTCCTTCGGCAGCTCCCCTGTCATCCGGATGCACCAACAATTTTGCGGAATACTCCCGGTAATCCTCGGCAGCCTGCACCACCACAGCATTGAGCAGATCCTGCACCGGCCCTTTGTTAAAATGATCAGATATTTTCATGGCAGCAGCTCCGCCCTGACCGCATCGATCAGCGCATTCTGTGTTTTATTCTTCCTGCCGAGCACAGCCATAATGCGCTCATCAATCGTGCCCTCGGTGATGATATGCTGGATCACAACCGTTTCGGACTTCTGACCCTGCCGCCAGAGGCGGGCGTTTGTCTGCTGATACAGCTCCAAACTCCATGGCAATGAATACCAAATGATCTGATTGCCGCCCTCCTGCAGA
>JAFQZI010000060.1 GCA_017406005.1 Oscillospiraceae bacterium
CCTCCGGGGAGGTAAACGGTAAACCACAGGTACCTACCGTCTAAACGGCGGGTATGAGATAATACCTCAGACGTACTCGAAAAACTTGTAGTTTTTCAATCATGAGATTGGGAGGTATCATCTATGGATAAGACAACACACGAAGTACGGCTTCAGCAGTGGCACGAGATCATCCAGGCACAATTGGCCAGTGGTCAGAACAAGAGGGCTTGGTGCAGGGAAAACGGAATTTCAGAGAAACAGTTTTTCTACTGGCAACGGCGCGTGAGAAAAGAAATCTACGAAAGGCAGCAGCTGTCATTGGCGCCGGCGGGATCAGCAGCCCCCTGTGCAAGACTTGTGGAGGTACCAATTATACGGAGCGCTTCATCCCCAGCCACGGAGGGTTTTCGGCCTGAGGCAGTCATAGCTATTGGCAATGTAACGGTAGGTGTGTCTGGAGGCATCTCAGAAGCGTTGCTGATGAGCATTGGGAAGATGATCCGTTATGCTCTATGATGCAAAGGGATTCGAGAAGATCTACGTGGCCCCAGGTTACACGGATCTCCGCAAGGGTATCGACGGTCTGGCGATGACCATCGGGAGCGAACTGAATCTGAACCCATATCAGAAGAATGTACTGTTCCTGTTTTGTGGCAGGCACGCAGGCAAGATCAAAGGTCTTGTATGGGAAGGGGACGGCTTCGTGCTGCTGTATAAAAGGCTGGAGGATGGCCGGTTCATCTGGCCGAGAACGCCGCAGGAAGTACTGGATCTGAGTCAGGAGCAGTTTGAGCGCCTCATGCAGGGGTTTAGAATAGAAAGCACAATCCGAAAAGTAAAACCGAAAGAAATCTGCTGAATTGTACAAAACAGAGAATTTTTCCGGGTGGTTTTTCCTTCGGCTTTCAGGGCTCGGCAGCACCTGAAATACTCTGTATGTGCATATAGCAGCCACGCTGTGAGGCTCAAGAAGAATGGATTTTTCAAAAAAGGTTCCATTCTTCTTTGCCATTTATACCAGTTTGAGGGCTCAGAACAAAGGGCAAAATGACGAAATCCGAAAAGTGGAAAATTCGCTTTTTCAGGCATAATCTGCTATAGTAACAGCATCACATTTCGGAGTTTTGTCATGAAAAATTTCACCGCTGAGCAGCTGAATACACTTTCCAAAGAAGAGCTGATTGAAGAAATTCTGAAACAGCAGACAGAGTATAATGCCCTGCTGGAACGGCTTACTGCATTCAATGCCAACACATTCGGGCGGAAGAGCGAGAAAATGGAGTATGAGGATCAGATCTCCATCTTCAATGAAGTGGAAGCAACCTGTGAGGAATCTGTCGATGAACCCGAAATTGAGGAGATTACATACAAACGGAAGAAGCAGTCCGGAAAGCGCGAACAGGATCTCAGTGGTTTTCCAACGAAGGTTGTGAATCATGAGCTGACCGAGGAAGAACTTACAGAACTCTTTGGAGTAAACGGCTGGAAGCGCCTGCCGGATCAGGTTTATAAAAAGCTCGAGATGCATCCTGCACAGTATGAGGTATTTGAACATCACATTGCTGTATATGCCAGCAAGAGCGAGGACAGGATTGTAAGAGCTCCCCATCCGGCAGAACTGCTGGATAACAGTGTAGCTACGCCATCTTTGGTTGCTGCCGTGATGAATGCCAAATATACAAATGCCATGCCGCTGTACCGAATTGAGCAAGAGTTTGAACGTTCTGATGTGTCCATTTCCCGGCAGGTCATGGCCAACTGGGTGAACCGCTGCAGTGAACGGTATCTTTCTCTTCTGTATGACCGAATGCATCAGGAGCTTTTGAAAGAGCCGGTTATCCAGGCAGATGAAACCTCTGTTAAGGTTTCCAAGGACGGGCGACCAGCCGGAAGTGAATCCAGAATGTGGGTCTACAGAAGCGGCGAATACAACATCGACACGCCGGTTATTCTGTATGACTACCAGAAAACCCGAAGCGGAGATCATCCCATCCAGTTTCTGAAAGGCTTCTCCGGATTTCTGGAGTGTGACGGTTTCTCCGGCTACAGGAAAATGGACCGTATCGTGGAAGAAGTGTCCGTTGCTTGCTGCTGGGCTCACGCCAGACGGGATTTTGCCGATGCGGTGAAAGCCTACGGTGAGAAGAAAGCCGGGGTTCAGGATACCCTTGCCTACCGGGCATTGGAGAAGATTTCGAGGATCTATCTTCTGGATGAGAAATTTAAGAAGCTTCCGCCGGAAGAACGGAAGAAACGGCGTCAGACCACGGTAAAACCGCGGGTTGATGCGTTCTTCGCATGGGTAAAAGAGCACCGGAACGACGTTCCCCCAAAGGGGAAAACCGGAGAAGGCTTTACCTACTGTCTTAATGCCGAAAAATATCTTCGTCTCTTCCTGGATGATGGGCTCATCCCTATTGACAACTCTGCTTCGGAACGCGCAATTCGTCCCTTTACCGTTGGAAGAAAGAACTGGCAGCTGATTGATACCATTAACGGTGCGAAGGCAAGTGCGATCATCTACAGCATTGTGGAAACCGCCAAAGCGAATAACCTCAAGCCCTATGAATATCTCAGACATCTCCTGACAGAACTGCCGCAGAGGCTGGATCAGAAAAACTCCGATCTCAACCTTGATGATCTACTTCCATGGTCTTCGGAATTACCGGATGTCTGCAGAAAGAAATCCAAATAAAGCTCTTCACGCTCGGCCGCTTCGGCGGCCGAGTTTTTGCACCCGTACAAGTGCTTTACCGCTTACCCGGGGAGTTTTCTTGCCTCTTACTTTAGCACAGCTTTCCGAAACCTGCAACCGAATTCGCTCTCCGCGCGGAAAGAAGGCGCCGCCCCTTTCAGCCAGTGGCTGATCGGAGGCAGCGCCTATCGTGATTTAAATGTGTTCCAACGCCTGTTCAGGCTTATTCTGCAATCTTCATTTATAATAGTTGTCAAAACTGCATAAACCTGCGGTATCATTCATCTGATGTTAATTCTGATCAGCCAATGGATGCCTCTGGGGTTACGTTTTTTTTGAACTCAGGGAATTATATTTCTTTGCCCAAAGCAAGATCGAAGCGCCGATTACAATCGATATTAAGGACCAGAAGCTACCTGATGAAAAAGTGCC
>JAFQZI010000009.1 GCA_017406005.1 Oscillospiraceae bacterium
AGTAGTTGATATGGCTGTGATTTGTTGCGAAATGCCCTTTTGCAATGCGGAGCGGAATGCTGCTGAAGTCACTGCGAAAATGGGTGGTCGGAATAATCATTCTGTTGCACATCCTTTCTCATTTTTCCTGTTTCGGAGCGAACTGCTGCGTCGCCTCCTGTTATTTAATATTATAACATATTCCCGGGTAATTCGTCGAGGTTTTTTTCAGGATAATCGGAAAGAAGGAGCCATGAAATCCTGTAAATCATATAAACAATAGGTTGTTGTATAAATTCAATAGGAAATCTGAATACAAAAAAGGGGATTTCAGATGATTTTTCCCTTGTGATTGACGGGAGGGTGTTGTATAATTTAACATCAGTGTTAATATTTTTACCGGATGGACCAAGATTGAAAAACAGGAGGTGTGCGAATGTCATTTGATGCAATAACGAGCATTGCACAGGCAGAAGATGCGGCAAAAGTTGCTGTTCAGTATGCAAGGGCACAGGCAAAACAGATGTTTGCCGATGCCGAAGCGGCGGGAAAAGCATCCATAGAGTCTTCCGTTGTCCGGGCGGAAAAAGAACTGGATGAGCTGAAGCAGAAAGCGGATGAAAAATCCGTCAATGATGCAAAAAAGCTGCGCCGTGAGCTGGACACAAAAAAGGCTATTCTTCGTGCCGCAGCAGAGTCAAGGCTCGAAGCAGCTGCGACGCTCGTGGCGGAAAGGATCGTGAACGGCTGAGATGGCGATTTTACAGATGAAACGGCTGACGCTGGCTGTAATTCGCAGCCAGAAGGAAGCGCTTCTGAAAGAGCTGATCCGACATGGGTGCCTGGAAGTGGCAGAAATTGACGGGCTTGTGAAAGAATCTGAAATCGCATCTCTCGTAAAGAGCGAAGATTCAGACCTGATGAAGTATAAGCAGGCCTATGCTTCTTTGCAGCATGGCATTGATTTGCTGAATCGGTATGTGCCGAAGAAGTCACCGCTGCTTTCTGCTCAACCGGAGATCAGTTCCGAGGAATTCCTTGATGAAACAGGGATGTGGGGCGCGGTTCAGTTTGCCCGGCAGATCGAAGAGAATGACGGGCGAATCAAGCGCATTTCAGCAGAGGAAAGCCGCCAGAGATCCGTGATTGAAAGCCTGAAGCCGTGGGCGGATCTGACCATGCCGCTTAACACGGATGGTACTGATT
This sequence comes from Oscillospiraceae bacterium, assembly GCA_017406005.1. Lineage (GTDB taxonomy): Bacteria > Bacillota > Clostridia > Oscillospirales > Oscillospiraceae > Limivicinus. The sequence goes on from JAFQZI010000009.1 coordinate 1,186, forward strand.
ATGCCTCCGTTCTCCTTGGGATGATCCCTGCGAGAATCTCCCTGGAAGAAGTTGCTGCTGCAGTGGAAAAGGTCACGGATGAAGCACAGCTTTACAGCGTGAGTGATGACAAGTCACAGCATTATGTCATGCTCATCGCTCTGCGGGAGAAGATGCCTGAGGTGCAGGAAGCAATTCGTGATTTCGGTTTCACGCCTGCTGCTGTTGCCGGGATGGATGGCTCTGCACGGGAGTGTATCGGTAAAGCGGAAGTGACGTTGAAAGAACTTGCGTCGGAGAAGCAGAGGCTTACGAAAGCGATCGAGGCGGAAGACGTTCGACGTGATGAGATGAAGCTTGCTGCCGACCGGATGGGTGCCAGAATCTCTATGGCAGAGGCGGAAGAAAAGCTCTTTGGAACGGAATCCGTTGTTCTGCTGGAAGGCTGGATGCCCGCCGAGCGGGAAGAAGAGCTCTCCCGCGTGTTTGAAGACTATACCTGCGCTTACGAAACACGTGACCCGACAGAAGAAGAGTACCCCGATGTGCCGGTTAAGCTCAAGAATAACCGCGTGACGGACGGTCTGAATATGGTGACGAATATGTATTCGCTCCCTGCCTACGGTACGGTTGATCCTAACCCGCTAATGGCGCCGTTCTTTATCGTCTTCTTTGGGCTGATGTTTGCGGATATCGGGTATGGCATTCTGATGATTTTAGCCGCACTTTTTGCGCTGGCAAAAATCAAACCGCAGGAAGGCTCCCTGTCCTTCTGCCGTTTGCTCCTCTGGGGCGGCATTGCCACGACGATTGCGGGATTCATGACGGGTTCCCTGTTCAGCGATGCTCCGAAGCAGATCTATGATGTGGTCTGCGCCAGCAAAGGGATTGAACCGACCTGGCAGGGGCTGCCGAGGCTCTTCAGCCCGACGGAAGACAGTATCCTCGTCCTTGTGGGCTCCCTGATTCTCGGCTGGCTGCACCTGAACACAGGCATGGTGGTTTCTTTCGTCCAGAAGTGGAAGCGTGGCAACAAAGCAGATGCTGTCTGGGAGGAAGGTTCCTTGTGGGTTCTGCTGATCGGCGCCGTGATTTTCGCTCTGAAGAAGCTGAACATTCTTCCCGGTATCCCCAATGTTGTTGCGATGGGCGCACTGATTATCGGCGTGCTGATGCTGCTTTTCGGTGCCGGCAGAAATGCAAAAGGGTTCGGCAAGGTTACGGCGGCATTTGGCTGTATCTACAACACGGCGACAGGCTGGTTTGGTGACATCCTCTCCTACTCCCGTATTATGGCTCTGATGCTGGCAGGCGGTGTCGTCGGTCAGGTGTTTAACACGGTTGCTATTATGCCGGCGAAGAACGGAGGGATCAATGCTGTTACGGTTATCGCGTTTGTAGTGATCTTCCTTCTCGGGCATGCAATGAACTTCGGGCTTAACCTGTTGGGCTGCTATGTTCATGACCTCAGGCTGCAATGCCTTGAGTTCTTCGGCAAATTCTATCAGGACGGCGGAAAGCCGTTTAAACCGCTGAAACTGAGCGGTAAATATGTACGCGCAAAAAATTGAAGAAATAAAAATTTATCATAATTGGAGGACTAAATTATGGAATTCCTGAACGCAATCAGCGGAAAAGCTCTTGCCCTGTTGGGCGCAACCCTTGCAGCAGCTCTCGCATGTACTGGCTCTGCAAAAGGAACCGGTATCACTGGTGAAGCCGGTGCCGGCCTCGTTTCGGAAGATCCGAGCAAATCCGGTAAAGTGATGATTCTGCAGGTCATTCCTGGTACGCAGGGCCTTTACGGATTTGTTATTTTCTTCCTTGCCTACCTCAAGATCACGGGAATGGAATCCATTTCTGTGGCAGAAGGAATGCAGATCATTTCTGCGTGCCTCCCGATCGGTATCGGCGGCCTGCTTTCCGCTATCGCGCAGGGCAAAGTTGCCGCGGCTTCCATCAACATTCTTGCCAAGAAGCCGGATGACTGGTCCAAGGGCATGATCATGTGCATTGTTGTTGAGTTCTATGCCATTCTGTGCCTGCTTGCATCCTTCCTTATGCTGAACGCGATCTGAGAGACCCGAGTTTGTGAGGTAGCTTATGAAAGGCACTGAAAAAATAATCGCGCATATTCAGGCCGATGCAAAAGCGCAGGCCGACGCGATACTCGCTCAGGCTGAGCAGCAGTGCGCGGGTATCCGGGAGGATTACGATAAAAAAGCAAAAGAGGCCTATGCGGAAAAAATCAGAGCCGGTGTAAAGGCTTGTGAAGACCTTTCAGAGAGCAAGAGCAGAATTGCACAGATGGAAAGCAAAAAAAGTGTCCTTGCCCTCAAACAGGAAATGGTTTCGGAAGCCTTTGCCAAGGCGAAAGACATTGTTCTTGCCATGCCTGCTGAAAAGTACTGTGCGTTTCTTGCAAAGCTGGCAGTGCAGTCCGCACCGGATGGAGAAGGGCAGATTGTTCTCAATGCTTCCGATAGGAAGAACTATGGCGAAGCTGTGGTAAAGCAGGCAAATGACGCTCTCGGCGGAAAGCTGACGCTCTCTTCCGAGACAGGTGATTTTGCAGGAGGGCTGATTGTCCGCAACGGAGCTGTTGAAGTCAACAATACTCTGGAGCTTCTGATAGATCTTTGCCGCGGCGATATGGCTGCAGAGGTTGCAAAGATTCTGTTCGGATGATCGTCCCGAAAAGGGAGGGAAAACATTGCTTAAAAAGAAAGAATCATACCTCTGTCTTTCGGCGATGCTCCGTGCAAGAGAGCCGAAGCTTCTGAATGCGGATAAAGCGTCACGTATGTTGGATGCTTCTTCCTTTGAGGAAGCGGCCAAACTCCTGACGGATTGCGGTTACGATGATATGTCGCAAATGCGTACTTCCGAGATTGAGCAGGCTCTTTCGGATCACAGAAAAGAGATCTTTGACGAGATTGAAAGGCTTTCTCCCGATAAGATCATACCGGAACTGTTCCGTATGAAGTATGATTACCACAATGCAAAGGTAATCCTGAAGGCGGAAGCAATGGAAACAAAGTCAGATCATTTGCTTTCCGATGCGGGCAGAATTTCTCCTGCCCTGCTGAAAGGGCTGTACCACGAAGAAAAATACAGCTCTATGCCGGGTGGACTCGGAAAGGCAATGGAAGAGGCAGCATCTGTTCTTGCCAGGACCTCAAATCCCCAGCAGGCGGACTTCGTGCTGGATAAAGCGTATTTTGCCGAGTTTACCGAAGCGGCAAAACAGTCCGGTAACTCTTTCCTGCAGGGCTACGGAAAGCTCCTGATCGACGCTGCCAACCTGAAAAGTACTGTGCGTACCTTGCGAATGGGAAAGGACAGGGATTTCCTTCGGGATGTTCTGATTCCCGGCGGCAGTGTCAGCACAGACAGGCTTCTTTCCGCCTCGGATAAAGATGCACTTGCATCTCTCTTTGCCTCTTCGGAGCTGGAGAAGGCTGCGGCCCTCGGCGCAGATGCGTTGGACGGAGGTACACTTACAGCTTTTGAACGCGCATGCGATAATGCGGTGAATACCTACCTCGGCAAGGCAAAGCTGGTAAGCTTCGGCAGTGAACCGATGACGGCATATCTTGCCGCAGTAGAAAACGAGATTACTGCCGTGCGTATGATTTTAACCGGGCGTCTTGCAGGGGTGAAGAGCGAAGCAATTCGGGAAAGGCTGCGTGATCTGTATGCTTAAAATTGCGGTTATAGGCAGCGCCCAGACTGTGATGGGCTTTAAAGCACTCGGTCTTGAAGCTTGTCCTGCTGCTACGGCAGAAGAAGCACGTGAGGCACTGAAGCGGCTTACGGCGGAAGACAGTGAATATGCAATTATCTATATAGAAGAAAATCTCTCTGTACAGTTAAAGTCGGAAATTGACAAGTTCAAAGACAGCCCTACTCCGGCAATCATTCTGATTCCTGGGAGGGACGGGTCTTCCGGCCTTGGCCTTTCAGCATTGAAAGCTGCTGTAGAGCGTGCAGTGGGAACGAATATCTTAGGAGATTAAGGAGTATTACCATATGAGCGGAACGATAACAAAAGTCTCAGGCCCGCTTGTCGTTGCGAAGGGGCTGGCTGACGCAAACGTCTCCGATGTTGTGCGTGTCGGTTCCCAGCATCTGATTGGCGAAATCCTGAATATGACCGGGGACAATGCTTCCATCCAGGTTTATGAAGAGACCTCCGGTCTCGGACCCGGCGCAGAAGTGTTCACCACCGGAATGCCGATGTCCGTGGAACTCGGGCCCGGCATGCTTGATAATATCTACGATGGTATCCAGCGGCCGCTGCCGGAAATGCGCCGCCTCTCGGGTGACTGTATTGCAAGAGGCATCGATGTTCCGGCACTTGACCGTCAGAAGATGTGGAAGTTTGTTCCGGTAGCCAAACCTGGAGACGATGTAATCCCCGGAGACGTGCTTGGCACGGTTCAGGAGACTACTGCCATCCTTCATAAGATCATGGTCCCCTACGGCATAGCGGGCAAAGTAAAAAGCATTATTGAAGAGAGCGAACATACCGTAACGGATGTGATTGCTGTTGTCACGGATGAAAAGGGTGTTGATCATGAGCTCACGATGATCCAGCGCTGGCCGGTCAGAATTGCAAGGCCTTATGCCAGAAAATTTGTCCCGAGCCGCCCGATGAACAGCGGCCAGAGAATTGTCGATACCATGTTCCCCATTGCCAAGGGCGGCACGGCTGCAGTTCCGGGCCCCTTCGGATCGGGAAAAACGGTTGTCCAGCATCAGCTCGCAAAATGGTCGGATGTGGACATTGTCGTTTACATCGGTTGCGGCGAACGCGGCAATGAGATGACAGACGTTCTGATGGAGTTCCCTGAATTGAAAGACCCGCGCAACGGAGAACCCCTGATGAAGAGAACGGTTCTGATTGCCAACACCTCCGATATGCCGGTGGCAGCGCGTGAGGCTTCCATTTACACCGGTATTACCATTGCGGAATACTTCCGCGATCAGGGATATGATGTTGCTGTTCTGGCTGACTCTACATCCCGCTGGGCAGAAGCTCTTCGTGAAATGTCCGGCCGTTTGGAAGAGATGCCCGGTGAAGAAGGTTATCCGGCTTACCTCGCTTCCCGTCTGGCCCAGTTCTACGAGCGTGCCGGCGTTGTCGGATGCCTTGGCTCGGATGACCGTCAGGGTTCTGTTACGGCGATCGGGGCTGTTTCCCCTCCGGGCGGCGATATTTCCGAACCGGTATCCCAGGCAACCATGCGTATCGTCAAGGTTTTCTGGGCGCTTGATTCCAGCCTTGCCTATGCCCGTCACTTCCCGGCAATCAACTGGCTTACCTCGTATTCTCTCTATCTTGATACCCTGGCACCGTGGTATACCTCACAGTTCGGTGAATCCTACATGAAAAACCGTGAAAAGGCAATGCATATTCTGCAGGAAGAAAGTGAACTGCAGGAGATTGTCCGCCTTGTTGGCCAGGATGCCCTTTCCGCAACCGACCGTCTCACGATGGAGACGGCCAAGATGATCCGTGAAGACTTCCTGCAGCAGAATGCTTTCGTTGATGAAGACGCTTATTCATCCTATGCAAAGCAGTTCCGTCTGCTCGACCTTGTTTTGAAGTACGATGTTTTTTGCCGTGAAGCTCTCAAGCAGGAACCGGATCTGGATGCACTCTTTACCGTTCCCAGCAGAGAAAAAATCGGACGTGCAAAAATGGCAAATGCCGCAACCTTCGAAGCGGATTACAGTGCCATTGAGAAGGAAATGGAAGCAGAGATTAATGCAGTGGCAGCAGGAGGGAGTAACTGATGATTAAAGAGTATAAGACCATAAGAGAAATCGCAAGCCCCCTGATGATCGTTGACGGCGTTGAAAACGTAACGTATGACGAGCTTGGCGAACTGGAACTGCCCAATGGTCAGGTCCGCCGCTGCAAAGTGCTTGAAGTGGAAGGCAGAAAAGCTGTTGTTCAGCTCTTTGAATCCGCTCAGGGCATCAACCTCGCGGAGACCAAAGTGCGTTTCCTCGGTCACCCGCAGCAGCTCGCTGTTTCGGAAGATATGCTCGGCCGTGTCTTTAACGGTATGGGCAACCCGATTGACGGTGGTCCGGAAATTCTTGCCGATGCCCACATGGACATCAATGGCCTTCCGATGAACCCGGCTGCCCGCGCCTACCCTGCAGAATTCATTCAGACCGGTGTTTCCGCAATCGACGGGTTGAATACCCTCGTCCGTGGTCAGAAGCTTCCGATCTTCTCCGGCTCCGGTCTTCCGCATGCAGCACTTGCAGCACAGATCGCCCGACAGGCTCGAGTTCTTGGGGACAATGAGACCTTCGCCGTCGTCTTCGCAGCTATCGGTATTACGTTTGAAGAATCGGAATACTTTGTCAGCGAGTTCCGCAGAACCGGCGCTATCGAAAGAACGGTCGTCTTCTCCAACCTGGCAAACGACCCTGCTGTTGAGCGTATCGCCACACCGCGTATGGCGCTCACGGCTGCGGAATACCTTGCCTTTGAAAAAGACATGCAGGTTCTTGTTATCCTGACGGATATCACGAACTATGCCGAAGCTCTCCGTGAAGTTTCTGCAGCAAAGAAAGAAGTTCCCGGACGCCGCGGCTATCCCGGCTACCTCTATACCGACCTTGCCACCATGTATGAACGCGCCGGCAGACGCCAGGGGAAGAAGGGCTCCATCACCATGCTCCCGATCCTCACCATGCCCGAAGATGACAAGACGCACCCGATCCCTGACCTGACCGGTTACATCACCGAAGGCCAGATCATTCTCTCTCGTGAACTCCACCGCAAGGGCATCGTTCCTCCGGTCGATGTGCTTCCGTCCCTTTCCCGTCTGAAGGATAAGGGCATCGGCACCGGCAAGACCCGTGAAGACCATGCCGGTACCATGAACCAGCTCTTTGCGGCATATTCCCGCGGCAAAGATGCAAAGGAACTCATGACGATCCTTGGCGAAGCTGCCCTCACGGAAGATGACCTGCTTTATGCAAAATTTGCGGAAGAGTTTGAAAAAGTGTATGTCGGCCAGGGCAACAGCACCAACCGCACCATCGAGGAGACCCTCAACATCGGCTGGGATCTGCTCAGCATTCTTCCTGTCCGTGAACTGAAGAGAATCAAGCCGGAATACATCGAGAAGTATCTTCCCAAAAAGTAAGGAGGGGGAAAAGCAATGGCATCAACTGCTATAACCCCGACCAGAATGGTGCTCAATCAGCTCAAGGGCCGTCTGAAAACTGCCCGCCGCGGGCATAAGCTCCTGAAAGACAAACGCGATGAGCTGATGCGCCAGTTTATGGAAGTCATTAAACAGAATAAAGCTCTGCGCACACGTGTGGAAGAAGGGTTGACGGCTGCTTTTGCCTCCCTTCAAGTTGCCTCTTCGATCATGTCGCCCGAGATGCTGGAGCAGTCGCTTCTGTATCCGCGCCAAAGCGTTGAGCTCAGCGTGAAGTACAAAAATATCATGAGCGTCAATGTCCCGGAGTACAGTTTTACCACGAAGAACAACGACCCGTCGGAAATCTACCCTTACGGTTTTGCGCAGACTTCCGGTGAACTCGATGACGCGCTGGAACAGCTGGCAAAGGTCTTTAATGATATGCTGGAGCTTGCAGAAGTGGAAAAAACCATGCAGCTTCTCGCTGAAGAAATCGAAAAAACCCGCCGCCGCGTCAATGCTCTCGAGTATTCCACCATTCCTTCTCTGGAAGAAAATATCAAGTATATCACGATGAAGCTTGCCGAGAACGAGAATGCAACCAAGGTTCGTCTCCTCAAGGTCAAGGATATGGTCCTCCAGAAAGCGCACAATTTTACGTATTAAGTGCTTATAATGCAGCAATCGCCGGTCTGAAAAAGATCGGCGATTGCTTTACCCATCGCGGCAGATATAGTTCTTTGTCATGCCTCCCGTGTTATTGACAGGAGGATGGTTTATGATAAAATGATCTTGATAAAGGAAGGTTTATACGCTGATATAGAGGTGATGTTGTGAATATTACGCAGACCTTTTATGATAATATGGCAAATCAGTATGACAAGCTGTTTCTGGATTGGCAATCCACCACCAGGGAACAGGCAGTAATTCTGGACAGGATATTTACTGAATATGGTTTTGATCGTACTGCACAGGTTCTCGATTGTGCCTGTGGGATCGGGACGCAGGCAATAGGGCTGGCATCCCTCGGGTATCGAATAACCGCATCGGATATCAGTGATGGGGAACTGGCAGAAGCAAAAGAACGTGCTGAGAAAAACGCCGTGCAGATTCACTTTGAACACGCTGATTTCTGCGCCTTGTCGGACACCTTCTCGAAGCAGTTTGATATCGTGATTGCGATGGATAATGCTCTGCCGCATATGCTTTCCGGTGAGGCTCTGAAAAAGGCTGTCACTAGCATCGCAGCACAGACGAAGCCTGGCGGCATCATTGTCGCCAGCATCCGGGATTACGATAGTCTTCTGGTAGGAAAACCGCCTTATTCTCCGCCTTACATTCATAAGACGGAAAAAGGCCAGAGAGTTTCTTTTCAGACCTGGGTATGGAAAGAAGAAAACTATCATCTGACGCAGTATATCATTAACGATGAGGACTTGCTTCAGATCAGCAAGTTCGAGTGTGAATACAGAGCAACTCGCAGAGAGGAATTAACAAAGCTGTTTCTCGCGGTCGGCTGTACCGATGTGGTTTGGAAGTTCCCGGAGGAAACAGACTTTTATCAGCCGATTGTAGTGGCAAGAAAGTGACTGATTTCAGTTTAACTGTTTCCTTAATAGGTGATCTGCTGTCGGCTGGCCTTTCGCCCTCAAAATGACGTGCATGCGCAGAGTGAGGGCGAGACGGGCGAGATGGGCGAAAGGGGCGAGACGAAAACTCGAATTCTTCTTTGAAAGCAGGCCTTGGTGATATCTGTTGCAAGTTTTTTGCTTTTCCGTGGCTTGTAGCGGAGATATTTTGTTGACATGATGTTGTTATATGGTAAAATGATATCAACAGATCGGGACATGATAACAGTATGGATTTTTGAAAAGGAGAAGAAATGAAGAAGATTATTCGGTTTTTTTATGTAATACTTGTTTTGTTCTTTTCTATTTGTCTGGTATCTCCGATTATAGGGGGGCCGACAATTTCGTTGCCCGAGATACCTTTCCTTTCTAATATCGAAATACCCTTCCTTTCTAATATTGTAAAGGCGACACCGACCCCGGCGCCGACTCCCGAACCTGCTCCTATGCCTACTCCGGCACCGACCCCGGCACCAACCCCGGCGCCTACTCCTGAGCCGACCCCGGCGCCGACTCCCGAACCGACTCCTGAGCCCACGCCGGAACCGACGCCTGAACCTACTCCGGATCCCAGTAAATACACCTCGCTTTGGAATGGTTCAACCGGAGAGGACGTGCGAAGCCTTCAGCAAAGGCTTATCGATCTGGGATATTTGACAAACGATAAAGCTGACGGAGTATTTGGCGGCAATACGGTAGCTGCAGTGCAGAAGTTCCAGAATGCAGCAGGCGTAGCGGTTACCGGTATTGCAGATGAAATGACGCAGGCACTTCTTTTTATGGATAATGCTCCGAAAGCCTGATTTTCAGGTTCTGGTTCAGTATCACAGGGACGGTTTTTATGTGACCGTCCCTGTCTGGTTTTACTGCGGAATTATTTGTCGTTTGTTTATGATTTTTTGCGTTGTTTGTGATATAATTCCAGAATATTCAGGTTAAGCATAGGAGGAAACGAAGTATGCCGCCGAAAGGTCACAGCTCAAGTTCACACAGTTCCGGGTCATCCCGATCCTATTCCGGTTCACGCAGTTCATCCGGTTCGTTTTCCAGATCATCTTCCGGACCAAGCTCGCATTCCTATACCAGCCACTCTTCCAGACCGTCATCGTCAGCCGGCAGATCTTTTGCCTCTGCCTCCCAAAGCATGCCGAGCCCACATTCGGAGACCAGCCATTCTGGTCTGCCGAAAACGCCCCCGCAAATGCGGCAGGGTCCGCGTCCCCGGATCAATCAGCCGATAGGATTTGTCATTGCAGGCGGCAGACGTCCGGTTTATCATTATGCCAGGCGGCACGATTATGTGTATTATCCGGTGGCATGGACGGATAGCAATACCGGTATGAGTTATGAGAGCGGCTACTATGACGAGAACGGCAGGCACTATAACAGTGTGGCATTCAAGACGAACGGAAAATATGAGAATGTATTGTGTCATTGCCCGTACTGCGAGCAGGATACCTGTATTTCCATGGAAAGTGATTCACCGATGCAAAAAGAGCTTACGTGCCCGCATTGCGGCGGTATGATGGAGATACAATCCGCTCTTGATGAACAAAGCAGTGAATCGTATCGTTCTGCTTCTGCAGCAAAAAAAGAAAACAAGACGCTGAAAAGGGTTATTCTCGCACTTGCGATTCTATTATCTGTTTTTTCCATCCGGCTTGCCATTCAGAAAAAAGAAGCGAATATTCCAAATATTCCCGGCACGCAAACGAGCTCCATCGTAGAGACAGATCCGAATACGCAGCAGATTGTTGTTTTCGGGAGCGAACTGCATCTTGTTAAACATAGCGATGGCACCTACGGTGTTCTCAATGACCCGATCAGGGAGTACGATAAGCTGCTTGAGTATGAAGCCGACAGCGGGAACTATTATGATAAAAAGTCTGACTGCTGGCTCTGGCAGAACACAGATGTTACGCCGGCCGTCTGGCAGTACTGGTATGAGGGGATTTCATCCGACTACGGTGACTATGGCTGGATGGAATGGGATGAGGCTGAAAATACATGGTATATTGAGGCATCCGATGGCAACTGGATAAAGCTTCCTTCAAAGTATGATACCGCCAGGCTTTGGCATATTTCTCCGCAGTGATAGCGGAAAGGCAGGACGCGGGTAGCTTTGCTGTGTTCGTTGCAAAAACGGGAAGATGAGAGTATAATAAAACCATCATATAATGATTTGTTTGGAGGGTGTGTATGAAAAAGGCGGTTCTGATCGGGGCAGGGCAGTTCGGCCGCGGAGTGATTGGCATGCTCCTGGAACAGTCCGGGTACCATGTTGTTTTTGCGGATGTCAACGAAGCGGTCATTCGGGATATCAATGAACGCGGTGAATACCAGGTTCGAAGAATCGATCAGCATGACAGCACGGTTACGGTGAAGAATATCTCAGCCATCAGCTCTCTTTCTCCTGCTTTGGTGGAAGAGTGCGCTGTTTGTGATGTGCTCTGCACCTGTACGGGCCTGACCGCCCTGCCGAAGATTGCTCCTGCGATCGCAGAGAGCATTTCCAGACGGAAAGAGCAGGGGTTTGACGGATTCCTGAATGTTCTTGCCTGTGAGAATGCACTCGGCGGAAGCACGATTTTAAAAAAATATGTCCTCTCCTATCTGAAGGAAGAGGACGGGGCATATCTGGAAGAGCACATCGGATTTCCTGACTGCGCAATTGACGGGATTATTCCTCCTGTGAAAAATGCGCTTCCCGCTGATGTCACGGCGGAAGAGTATTTTGAATGGGATTCTCTGAAAAGCGGTTTCCGCGGCGAACTCCCGGAAATTCGCGGGCTGCATATTGTTGATGACCTCTCCCGCTACCTGGAGAGAAAGATCTTCACTCTCAACGGGCCCAATGCCGTTACGGGCTGCTTCGGCTGGCGGAAGGGCTACCGCACCGTGCAGGAATCTCTGGAGGATCCGGAGATCTATCATACGGTGTGGCAGATGATGGAAGAGGCAGGAGCAATGCTCTCGGCACGTCATGGATACACGGCGGAAGAGATGCTGCAATACCGCACCTTTATCATGAACCGCTTTAAAAATGTGCATATCATTGATTCCTGCGAGCGGGTTTCCCGGGAACCGCTTCGCAAACTGGCAGCTGACGACAGGATTGTTGCCGCCATGAATTTTGCCCATCATTATGGGATCGAAACACCGGCTTACTACAAAGGCATTGCCGAAGTGCTGCGCTATGATAACCCAGGGGACGAACAGAGCGTTGAGATGCAGGAGTTGATCCGATCGCTGGGGATGAGAAAGGCGCTGGAAAAAATCAGCGGTATTCCGGCGGACAGTGAAACAGCTTCTCTTGTTGAAGAAGAATACCGGAAAATACAGTAAATCACACGGGGCGGATGAAAACAACATCTGCTCCGTGTGGTTTATCAGCTGCCGACATCAATCCACCTGAAGCTCCATGCGCTCCATGATATGATCCTGATAGCATTTATCCAGCTCGACGAAGTAACCGCTCCAGCCCCATACCCGCACAATCAGGTTCTTATAATTCTCCGGATGCTTCTGCGCATCGACCAGCGTATCCCTGTTTACCGCGTTCAGCTGAAGTTGATGGCCGCCGAGATCCATAAAGCTCTTGACTAGGACAGCGACCTTGCCGACAGCCTCAGCGTTGCGGAATACCGTGTCATGAAGCTCCAGTGTGAGCGGGCCGCCGTTAATCACGCGCTCCAGATGCGGCTTGGCAAAGGATTGGAGGATGGAAACAGGGCCTTTTGCCCGAATGAACAGGCTCGGCGAGTAGTTTGCGCCGAGATTTTCCTCCTGCTTTCTGCCGTCCGCGGTTGCCGGCACTTCGGATGCGTGCCAGATGTAATACATAGCGGAGCCGGTTCCGGCGCGGAAGATTCCTCCGCGCTCGTTCTTTCTCCCTTCAAGCGTATCCGCAAAGACATCCAGCAGACGGACCGCACGCTGATCCACACAGTCTTCGTTGTTGCCCATTTTCGGTGTATGGAAGCGCAGCATTGTATGAAGCTCTTCTTCACCTTCAAAATTGGCTTTCAGCGCCTGGATGAGACGGTGTGGGTCAACAGTCTTTTCTGTGAAGATGTAACGATCGATTGCCTCGAGCGCATCTGCCGCGGTTGCAATCCCCGTTCCGTGAAGACCGTAATTGTTATATTTGGCACCGAGTGATACATCCCTGGCTTTTTCTTCCGCGCCTTCAATCATCAGAGACAGGAAGGGGGCGGGGAAAACATAGAGATTTCGAATTTTCTGCTCGATCGCATCGACCTGAGCGACAATGTTAGCCTTGACATAACCGAAGAATGTCTCATAGTCGGGGCAGCCTTCCAGATGCTCCATAGTCGCATCGGAGACCGCCTTAGCGAAGGAAACTGCTTCAATATTCGGGATATCCATCGCCTTGCCGGGAATGATGAATTCCCAGCATGCAGCTACGACATACTGGTAAGCATCTTCTCTGTCATATCCCAGTGCGATCAGTCCGGGAATGACCACATCGTCATTGGAATACTGTGGGAATCCGAGGCCCTGCTTTGTCAGTTCGCTGCCCAGGATATAGGTCGAAAGAGGTGTCTTTTTGCTGACGCGAAGGTTGATTTTGGGATCGATCAGCTTCAGCTCGAGGCTTGCCCTGAGGCACAGTTCCGAGAGCCGGTTATAGGTATCTGTTCCATCCAGGGCGAGACCGCCCAGCACCATGCTCTGTCCGTTGTCACCCTGCTGCATGCCGGTATACAGATCGCTGTCCCGGTTAAAGGTCAGGAAAAACTCCTCGATCAGTTCCAGTGCACTTTCTTCGGTGTAAATGCCTTTAGCGATGTCCTCAGCGAAATATGGGAACATATACTGATCGAATCGGCCGACCGTGTTGTGATAGTTATGCCCTGCCCACATCACAAAATGGATGATACGGAACATTTGGAGCGCCTCCAGAAGATTCTGCGGCGCTTTGGCCGGGATGCGGCTGAGTACATCCGCAACAACGCTGTTGCCGCATTCCGCGGCAGCCTTTGCGTAACGGTCGGCTAAACCCTGCACCGCGGCAAGAATTGTTTCCTGGCTGAGCAGGTAGTGCTGCTTTTCTGCTGCGCCTTCTTCGAATTGTGCCGCACGCTTTTTCAACTCCCTGCGCTTGGCATCAAAACCGTCCTTCAGAAGCATCGTATAATCCACATTGATATTGCAGACTTCACCCTGCTCGTGGAGCCAGTGCGTCTTTTTGAGCTCTGCGATCTCTTCCTTCATATAAAGTTCCGGCAGAACGGGAATTGTCCGCGTGAAGGCAATCCGCTCTTCCGGGAAAACGACGGGCTTCTCGTTTTCCATCATATACAAAAGGCGTGAAACGCTGCGTTCCAAAGCGGGTGTGTTCTCTCTGTGGAAACTTTCAGCCATCTCGTAAGGATCGATCGGCATCTGGCGCAGTGCATGATGCGCTTTCTCTTCCACAAAGAACTTTCTGAGTGCTTTGATTCTGTCCGTCATAATACGCTACACTCCAATCCAAATTCTGCAAACAGTTCAGGATAAGCCCTGACTTTCATTTCTGTGTCAAAAATCGGTTTGTATTCTGCCCCTACCATGGCATATTTAGCCCCTGCCGTCTTGTGATAAGGCAGCAGTTCTATCGGTGTCTTCGGTTCGATTGAATGGATGAATTCTGCCGTTGCCTTAAGATTCTGCTCTGTATCGCTGACACCCGGAATCAGCGGAACGCGGAAACGGCAGGGTTTTCCGCTCTCCATAAGCGTCCTGGCGTTTTGCAGAATCTTTTTATTGGAGACGCCAGTGTATTTTATATGCTGTTCCTCATTCATCAGCTTGAGATCCATCATCAGGTAATCCACCCTGTCGAGGATGCTTTTAAAGGCCTCCGGCTCTGCGAAACCGGAGGTTTCGACTGCTTTATGGATCCCTGCCAGCTGATCCAATGTTTCTTTCAGAAACGAATGCTGCAGCAGCGGTTCTCCTCCCGAAAAGGTTACACCTCCGCCGCACGCTGCATAATAACCAGCGTCTTTTCGGATGAGCTCCGCCAGTGCCTCGCTTGTCATGCGGGTACCGGCTATCCTGCGCACGTTCTGCGGACAAATATCGATGCATTTGCCGCAGGCGATGCAGTGATCCGGATGGGGACAGACCTGTCTGCACTTGCCGCAATGGATGCAGGCGTTAAGGCTCACCATGATCTGGGGCTCCGCCGACAGTCCTTCCGGATTGTGGCACCAGTTGCAGCGAAGCGGACAACCTTTCAAAAACACCGTCTGGCGAATCCCGGGACCGTCAAAGATCGAGAATTCCTTAATATCAAATATAATGCCGGTCTCCATGAGAAGCCTCCCGTTGTTTATCCTTTTCGGTTGAAAAGAGAGTCTGATCCAATAAGAATTATAGCATAGAAAGCAGGCTCTTGGAAAGATCAATTGCAAAAACGAAAGCAACTGTGTATAATAAAAATACTTTCTTTACTTTTCAGATTATTTGGAGGATCCTAATGACAGACCAGGAAATATTATCGGAAGTCAGGCGTACAATAAAAGAAGAAGCGGAATCCCTTCAGAAGCTGGCGGATCGGATTGACGAGGCAAGCGTGCTGAAAGCAGCGAAAGCGCTGCAGGACTGCAGAGGAAAGGTAATCCTGACCGGCTGCGGGACTTCGGGCATGGCTGCAAAGAAAATAGCCCATACACTGAGCTGCATTGAGATCCCGGCACTCTATATGTCACCGGCAGATGCAGTTCACGGAGATCTGGGTGTCCTGCAAAAGGATGACGTTCTGGTTCTCATCAGCAAGGGCGGGAATACTTCTGAGCTGCTCGCATTGATCCCTGCCTGCAAGACCAAACAGGCACTTCTGATCGGCGTTTCAGAGAATCCGGAATCCCGTATAGCCAGGAGTGCGGATATTTATCTGGAAGTAAAGGTCGACAGAGAGCCGGATCGTTTCAACATGCTGGCAACAGCCAGCACGCTTGCGGTTATTTCTCTGTTTGATGCGATCTGTATTGCCCTGACGCAGATGACGGGGTACACCAGAGAGCAGTTTGCCGTGATCCATCCGCATGGTGCCGTTGGGGAACGGCTTCTGAACCATTTGGACTGACTGGGTAGGGAGGTTTAGAATATGAAAATGTATGATACACCGCAGCCGGTGGAACGTTATCTGAATGTGGAACTGGAGTGTGACTGCGGAAGAGTCCATTATGCCCCGATCAAAGCGATCAATATCAGCAAAGGAGCACTGGAAAGTCTTCCAGGCTATGTTGCCGAATACGGGTATAAAAAACCGTATATTCTGTGTGACAGGATCACCTATGAAATTGCCGGCAAACGCTGTGAAGAACTCCTGAAAAGCGCCGGCTTTCAGCCGGTTGTCCTGATTATCCGGCATCTGGGTTTTGATGAGGCGACGCTCGGAGAAATCGTGCTCAACAAACCGGATGACTGCGACCTGATGATTGGTGTCGGCACGGGCTCCATCACGGACATGCTTCGGTTTTCAAGCTTTAAACTTGGCTTGCCCTGCTTTACTGTGGCGACAGGGGCTCCGATGGACGGTTTTTCCGCTTCCGTCGGGATTATGAATGTCAACAATCTGAAAGCAACGATGCCGGCCCACAGCACGGAGGTCATCATCGGCGATACGGACGTTCTGAAATCTGCTCCCTATCGGATGACGATAGCCGGCTTTGCCGATCTGGTCGCAAAGCTCAATGCTTTGAATGACTGGCACCTCGGTGTACTGATCACTGGAGATCATTACTGCAAAAAGATCGATGAGCTTGTAAAAGCCTATGTCAACGATATCCTCGGGAAAGCAGAAGCAATCAAAGCCCGTGATCCGAAAGCGATAGGAGATGTCATGAATGCCCTTCTGCTGACCGGTGCATCGATCAGCCTTTACGGCAGTTCCCGGCCGATCTCCGGTGCGGAACATCATATGTCCCATTACTGGGAAGTTCTCGGCGAGCAGCGGGGAAAACCGTTTGCCATGCATGGAGAACAGGTCGCAGTAGGCACTGTGATGGCTCTCTCCGTCGTGGAGGAACTCTCTCGCCTGCAGCCGGATTTCCAAAAAGCCAGAGAAGCCGCGAAACAGTTTGATTACGCTGCCTGGGAGACAAATATCCGCAGGACTTACGGCAATGCCTCGGATGCCATTATAGACCTGGAAAAATCTTCCGGGAAGAATGATCCGGTACTCTGGCTGAAAAGGCTTGATGTTATAGAGGAAAACTGGGCTGAAATCCGGAAGATGCTGAATAGTGTGTACCCGGCCCAAAAGCTCAGGGCTCTTCTGAAGGACCTGGGATGCCCCTGTGATCCGAAGGATATCGGCATCACGGAATCCGTCCTGAAAGATACTTTCATGGTCTGCAAGGAGACGCGTGCCAGATATACCGTATATCAGCTTGCCTGTGATCTCGGTGTAATGGATGTGATCTCCGATAAGATCATAGCGGGATTAAAACAGCAGAATGCCGTTTGACAAAAAATCAAAAACCACCTGCCTTAAAAAAGACAGGTGATTTTTTTATGGAGTCAGAACGTTTTCAGAACATCGACTACGTTTGAAAAGCTGTTCGGGTACCGCTTCAGAAGATCTTCAGGAGAGGTGTTTTTGATATAAGGATGTCCGACCAGATCCAGAATCGGAATATCATTGTAGTTGTCCCCGAATGCAGCGACAGATTCCAGGCCGATCCCGAGATGTCTGCAGAGGGCGGAAATGCCGGTTCCTTTGTCTGCAAGTGTTATGTCAACCCAATGTTCTCCGGCGATGGCAACGTGGTATTTGCTGCCCCATTCCCGGGATAGAACAGGGAAAAGACTTTCTGCACTCTTTGAATAGATCGATATCTTCAGAACGCTGTCCGGAAGCTGTCTGGCAGAGTGGATCCGGATGAGATTCATTCCCTGATAACTCAGCATCAGATTCTGAAAAGCTTCTGTTTTGATATAGAGAAAGCCTGTATTGGAACCGGAAACTTCCAGTTCCAGGCCTGGAGTTTCGATTATACTGTTTGCAATCCGGACGGCATCCTCGTGATCCATAACGGTCTGGCTGATAATTTCAGGGATCTTTCCGTCGGAATAGACAATTGCTCCGTTATCGCAGATATAATAAAATCGGTCGACGAGATGCTCCGCCAGAACCCGGAGATTGGATAATTGCCTTCCGCTTGAAAAACAGAAATCCATTCCTTTCTGCAGCAGTCTCTCCGTCTGTTCAAGCAGCTCCTGTGGGAGAACCCTCTCATCCTGCTCGAGAACAGTGCCGTCAATATCACAGGCTATCAGTTTGATCACGTTATACTCCTCCGATCGGAAATTTGAAAGCATGGCAGAGTATAGCACACCGGAAGAAAAAGTACAATCTTGGGAAACAGAAGGAAAAAGCCGGATTGGAAAAGCTGAAAGCTTTTTCGTATGTATCTGATAGGAACGTACTCTTGTTATTTTGGTAATTTTTGCTGAAAGCACTTGATTCTAAAGAGCAATTGGATTAAAATAACAGCAGTTTAAACGAAAAGAAAGCCGACAGAAGGATGATGTTATGATAGGGAACAGAAAAAAACATGATATGTGGAGCTGGATAGCAGTTGCTTTGCTGCTGCTGTTCCTGTTGTTCTTCATTTATCCCTGTGTCCGCCTGATGTGGGAGGCGTTCTATACACAGAAAGACGGCTTTACGGTTAAGGCGTTTGTAAAGTTCTTTTCCAAGAGCTATTATACAAAAACCATTGGCAACAGCTTTAAGGTCAGCGGTGCTGTGATGCTGATCTGCCTGGTGCTGGGCATCCCGTTTTCCTATTTCTTCACTTTCTATGAATTGAAAGGCCGCAGATTCCTGTTCGTGATGGCCTTGCTGTGTACGATGAGCGCACCGTTCATCGGAGCTTATTCTTGGATTATGCTTCTTGGAAGAAACGGTGTGATTACGCAGTTTGTCAAGAAGGCGTTCGGAATCAAGATGGGCAACATCTATGGCTTTAACGGGATTCTGCTGGTGCAGGCCCTGAAGCTGTTTCCACTTGTCATGATCTATATGAACGGGGCTTTTCAGGATATTGACAACAGCCTGATGGAGGCTTCCGCCAATCTCGGCTGTTCGGGTGTCAAGCGGTTTTTTAAGATCGTCATGGGGCTCACGATGCCGACGATTCTTGCAGCAGCCCTGATTGTGTTCATGCGTGCCTTTGCAGATTTCGGCACACCCGCCATCATCGGCGAAGGATATAAAACATTCCCTGTCCTGATTTATGACTCTTTCCTGGGTGATGCCGGATCGGACTATAACTTTGCTTCCGCAGTCAGCGTGCTTGCCATTATCCTGACAGGGGTGATCTTCCTTCTCCAGAAGCTTGCTACAAGCTACTTCAAATTTACCATTAATTCCCTGCATCCGATCCAGAAAAAGAAGCCCACCGGCATCAGTGGTTTTCTGATGCATCTGTACTGCTATATTCTGATAGCAATTGCCATTCTTCCCCAGATTTATATTATTGTCGACAGCTTCCGTGACTATAAAGGTCAGGTTCCCCAGAGCACTTATTCTATGTCCAACTACCGCAACGCAGTGCGCAAACTGCTTCCGCGCGCCACAAAGAACTCCATCGTCATTTCATTCCTCGCTCTTGCTGTGATCATCGTGGTGGCGGTTCTGGTTGCGTATCTGGTGGTGCGGCGTTCCAGCGCACTCAGCCATACGGTTGACACGATCTCCATGCTGCCGTATATCATGCCTGGCGCGGTTATCGGTATTTCGCTGATCATCTCCTTCAACAACAAACCCTTTGTCCTGACGGGAACCATGGCCATCATGGTTATCTCCATGGCGATCCGCCGAATGCCTTATACCAGCCGTTCCGCAACGGCTACCATGATGCAGATTCCGCTATCGACGGAAGAAGCGGCCGTCAGCCTCGGAGCGGGCAAGTTGAAGACGTTTATTGTTATCACCATTCCCCAGATGGCCAGCGGCATCATTTCCGGCGCCATCCTCAGTTTTGTTTCGATTGTCACGGAGGTTTCCAGTACGATCTTCCTCTTCAACAACCGAACGATTACCCTTACCATCGGTACCTACCAGGCGATCTCTCTCGGCTCCTACGGAACGGCGTCCGCATTTGCCACCGTTACGACGATTGTTACCATCATCTGTCTCGTGGTGTATCTCATCTGCACCAGAGGCTCCGAGAGAATGTCGGTATAAACCATCCCGTTTTTTGGCTACTTGCCCGAAAGGGCCTGAGCATATAATAATCTTTTAAGGAGGAAACTTTATGAGAAAGTTCCTGAGCATTCTTCTTTGCGCATTGCTGGTACTCTCCCTTTGCGCAACCGCTTTCGCAGACGATGCGAAACCGAGCTGGGTTCGTGATGATCCCTCCAGCATCGGCAAGACGGTCGTTGTATACTCCACACTGGACGACCCGCAGCAGGCAACCGTTGAGGGCATCTGGTATGAGTACTATCCTGACTGCACGATTGAATGGGTCAATGACTCTGTTGGTAAACTCATTGCCCGTGCACGCGGCGAGATGACAAATCCGTACGCCGATGTAATTATGGGCGGCCTCTTTGAGTCAGACGGCACTACCTATCATGATGTTCTTCAGCCCTACACTCCGTCCATAAAAGACGAACTTGACAGGCTGGATCCCTACGGCTATTACAGCTTCTTCGATGTTCAGTACATGGCTCTCGTTGTCAACAAGGAGCTTCGTGATGAACTCGGCATCAAGATCGAAGGCTATGAAGATCTTCTCCAGCCCGAACTGAAGGGCAAAATCATTCTTGCAGATCCTGCGGCAACCTCTTCCGGCTACCGCCAGCTCCATACGATCCTTGCTCTGATGGGCGATGAGATCAACGACGACAAAGCTTGGGATTATCTGGATGCCCTGATCCAGAACTGCGATGGCGTTATTACCACGTCCTCCTCTCAGGTCTTCAAAAATGTCATCGCCGGTGAATATGTTGTCGGCCTGACCTATGAAAATATTGTCCAGATGCAGATTGAGCAGAACGGTGCTGACAATATTGAGCTCGTCTACATGAAGGAAGGCAACACCGCTTGCGCATCCGGTGCCGGTATGGTCAAAGATTGCCCGCATCCCGATGCAGCTGCTGCATTCCTCGATTTCTGCTCTTCTGTTGAGTATCAGCAGGCCCGTTCCGTTGACAACTGCGCACGCGGCGTCAACAAGGGCATCATCTATGGCAACTACCCCTCTGACGAAGAGATCGGTGTCGTTCCCATCGATTGGGAGTGGCTCGGAACCCAGAAGCAGGCTATCCTTGATAAGTTTGCTGAGCATTGGGCACAGTTTGCCGGCTGATAGAATTCATTTCCGTTTCGGCTCCGCTGCTCAAAGGCAGCGGAGCCTTTCTGTTCGGGAAGGCAGGTGGAAAGAATGGAACGTTGTTTAAAACCGGAAACAATAGAGCTGGTAAATGCCTTGCTTGATAGGCAAAATGAGCTTTGCGGAATGGAGGAGAGTATCCACCGGTGTGTCAGGATCCTTGCCGATGCGTTTGCCGGAGGGAATAAACTCCTCCTCTGCGGAAACGGCGGCAGCTGTGCTGACTGTGACCATATTGCCGGAGAGCTCCTGAAGGGATTCCTGAAAAAGAGGCCTATTCCGGATACAATGAAGAAAGAGCTGGAGGAACGGTACGGAGATGAGGGACTGCGGATAGCTGCCTCCCTCCAGTGCGGTCTCCCGGCAATCTCTCTGTGCACGCATTCCGCAGCCATTTCAGCTTTTGCAAACGATGTTGACCCGGAGTATGTCTATGCCCAGCAGGTGCTGGCGTATGGGAAGGAAGGGGATATCCTGCTTGCCATCAGCACTTCGGGGAATGCCAAAAATGTCAACGCTGCCGTAAAGACTGCAAAAGCCATGGGGCTGCTGACCATTGGCTTGACCGGGAGTATCGGAGGGCAGCTTGCCCGAAATGCGGATCTTGTCCTTGCCGCACCTTGTGCCGAGACGAATTGGATACAGGAATATCACCTGATGATCTACCATCTTCTCTGTGCAGCTGTTGAAGAGGAATTGTTTGACAGCTGAATAAAAAACTGCCGCATTGACGCTCTTTCAATGCGGCAGTAAAAAATTGAGGTAAATCAGGAATAGAGTTTTGCAAGACCGCCGTGAGAAGTCTCACGGTATTTTTCATCCATGTCTTTCCCCGTTCGGTACATGGTGGCGATCACGTCATCGAAAGAAATCTTCCTCGTTTCATACAGAAAGCGGGACAGATTTACCGAGCTGATTGCACGCATCGCCGCAACGGCATTGCGCTCAATACACGGGATCTGCACAAGTCCGTTAACCGGGTCGCAGGTGAGCCCGAGGTTATGTTCCATAGCAATCTCCGCCGCGTATTCAATCTGGTCAATATTGAGCCCGTAGAGAGTCGCCAGCGCTGCGGCAGTCATGGAACAGGCACTTCCGATCTCTGCCTGGCATCCGCATTCCGCGCCGGAAATGCTGGCATTTGTCCGTATTACGTTTCCTATGATCCCGGCAACGGCCAGTGCGTCGAGAATTTCATCCTCCGGAAATCCGCGGTCATACTGCATGTAAAACATTACAGCCGGCAGGACACCGCAGCTTCCGCAGGTTGGAGCCGTGACTACGATGTTTTCGTCCGCATTCTCTTCACTGACGGCATAGGCATAAGCTGCAATCACACGGTTCATTGCCACATCCGCGCTTTCATTGTAGCAGCGTTTCCGGTAAAGGATGCTTGCCTTGCGCGTAACACCAAGGCCGCCCGGTAAAATGCCCACTGCCTCCAGCCCGCGCCGTACCGTATCCTGCATAGCCTTCCAGATGGTTGCCAGATACTCCCGAAGCGAAGATCCCTCCATCCGATAGACAAACTGCGGCAGAGAGATGCCTTCCTGTTTGCAGGTATTCAGAATCTCGGTAAAATTCTTTTGCGGGTAGATTTCACCCTCTTCATCAAAAGCCTCTCCTTCAATCCGGACAGATCCTCCTCCGATGCTGAGGATGCGGCTGCTACCGATTTCTTTTCCGTCTTTCATGGCAATAAAATCCATGGTGTTGGGATGCGGCAGTTTTTTTTCTTCCCGGTTAAACAGGATTTCTGCATTCGGCAGCGCAGATCGGATCGCTTTTCCCGTGCCGTGCCCCTCGCCGGTAAACGCAAGAGATCCGTACAGCACTACCCGATAGGCATCAGCATCCGGATAACGCCGGCCGAAAAGCTTCGCTGCACGATAAGGCCCGACTGTGTGGGAACTGGACGGCCCGCTGCCGATTTTATAAACACCTTTTATACTTTTCATATCCGTCTTCTCCTGCCCGATCTGTTTTCCGCCTGCAGCACCTGCTGCTTCAGAATAGTACCATCCCTGAGAACAATAGTCAAGGCAGGGAGTCTCGGATTGGGAGAATGTGCGTTGACAAAAAAATACGGATAGCATATAATAATAAACAGAAGAGGGGTTATACCCTGTCGTTGGAAGGACATCGGCTGTTGACGGATATACTGGCGATGTCTTTATTCTTTTCTTTTTGAAAGGAGTTGTATGTCATGAAGCATTTTGTTCGCAAGTTCTCTATCCTGCTGGCAGTGTTCCTCGTCTGTATGGCCTGCTGTTCGATTGTCACGCCGGCTTTTGCGGAAGGCGAGACACATGTTGTCATTCTTGGTACTTCCGATATGCACGGGAATATATGGAGCTGGTCCTATGAGGACAATGCAGAAACGTCCAACAATGGTATGCCGCGTCTGTATACCTACATCCAGCAGATCCGGGAAGAAAACCCCATTACCTTCCTCGTGGACGGTGGTGACGAAATCCAAGGGACAATCCTGACTGATGACCTGGCCAACAAGAATCCTGATGAACCGCATCCGGTGATCGCTGCCATGAATTTCATGGGATATGATGCCATGACGCTCGGCAACCATGAATTCAACTGGGGTATCGAGAACATGAAGAAATTCATGAGCACTGCTGAATTTCCGGTTCTCGGGCAGAATGTCTTGGATAAAGACGGCAACTATGTATCCGGCTATGGATGGATAATCATAGAGCGGGAAGGGATTAAGCTTGCAGTCATCGGTGTCTGCACCCCGGATATTCCCATCTGGGATGGAGGCAAGGAAGGCATTGACGATGTTACTTTTGAGGCAGCGAACACAGCTGTAAAGAAGGCGATTGCTGAAATCGGCGATCAGGCTGACATTATCATGGTTTCAGCTCACATGGGCTGGTTTGCTGAGTTCGATGAGGATGGTGGTTCTGATGCTGCTTCAAAAATCGTCGAAGACAATCCGGAAATTGATATTCTTCAGGTTGCCCACATGCACATTACCGTGAATGAAGAGCATGACGGTGTGCTTGTCGGCGGTGTTCGCAATTCCGGGCGCGAAGTTGCTCGTTTTGACATTACCCTTGATGCAGACAAGAATATCACAGAAAAGACTCTGACCATCGTTGACATGGCAGACTATGAACCCAGCGAAGAATTGCGGGCAGTGCCGCTGCTCAAGGAAATGAATGAAGAAACCATTGCTTATATTCAGGGTGGTGTTTCCGGTGATGCGGGAGAAGAATATGTACCGCTTGGTGTTACTACAGCAAAATTCCAGCCGGAAGATGAGATCAAGGGCCTTCCGGAAGGCAAACTGCAGGATACGGCAGTTATGGATCTGATTCTGAAAGTCCAGCTGCTGAATTCCGGCGCGGATGTGACTTCCTGTGCTCTGTTTAAAGACACCAGTGACCTGCCGGAAGGGAACATCAATTACGGAAACATCTTTGATATCTATAAATTTGACAACACGCTCTATCGTCTGACGGTCACGGGCAAGGAATTAAAGGGATACATGGAGTGGGCAGCCGAATGTTACAATCAGTGGGAACCGGGAGATATTAATATCTCTTTCGACCCTGAGTATCCGGGATACCTCTATGATATGTTCGAAGGTGTTGATTATGAGATCAACCTTTCCAAACCGAAAGGCGAACGGATTGAAAACGTGGTGTTCCATGGGGAACCGCTATCGGATAATCAGATACTGACACTGGCAGTCAACAATTATCGCTATTCCTCCGGCATCAAAGCACAGAATCTGGCAGAAGGCAAGAGGGAATGGGAGTCCTCCAACTCCATCCGCGATATGATCGTTGCCTACTTCAATGAGAACTCTCCGGTGGAACCGACGGTTGACAACAACTGGAAGATTACCGGTGTTGATCTGAGTAAAGACGATCCGCGCCGCGCCGAGCTGATCGGCTATATCAATGAAGGGCTGCTGCCTGTTCCGTACAACAAGAGCTATAACCTCGCTGACTATGAAGCCCTTGTTGCAGAAGCCGAAGCCAATCGTACTACTAGCGCCGAAATCGAAGCAGATCATACCCACTGATTTCCAGCCAGCCCTCTGATGGTCACTCTCCTATCCCCATTAGCGAAAATCTTTGCAGAAAACAGTGTTTTCACTATTTCTCTTTCAAAACAAGAAATATTTCCAATACCGTTAAAAAATAATAAACGAAAAACGTCCAGAAACACAACTTCTGGACGTTTTTTCTTAAGCGGAGAGTAAGGGATTCGAACCCCTGTGACGTTGCCGTCTAACGGTTTTCAAGACCGCCCCGTTGTGACCACTTCGGTAACTCTCCATATGATAGGAACAGCTTTATATTTATAGCACAAGGCTGATTTTATGTCAAGGATTACTTGTTCTCTCAAATTGGAGAAACCTACATACTTGTTTTCTCAATTTGGAGAAGCTTATTCTATTAAGTAAGAGGAACAGTTTTCTGAGTAGAGCTTTATTTTTTCAGGTCGGCGGGGCGAATGCCGAAGCATTCACGAAAAGCGCGGTTGAATACAGAATAATCGTTAAAGCCGCATTGAGAGGCAGCCTGCCCCGCCGGAATCCCTTCGCGGATCAGTCGGGCGGCGTAAAGCAGACGCTTTTGCCGGATATAGGAATGCACTGTGGTGCCGGTCTGCTGTTTGAACAGACGCATGAAATGATACCTGCTCAGAAATACCTGAGCGGCTAGCAAGTCAACCGATAAATCCCGCGACAGGTTTTCATTGATATAAGAAAGAGTCTGGCGGATTTTTTCATCATAACGGCGTTCCGGGATGGCATTCACTTCTCCGGAAACAGAGATACGGTTGATCAGAATCAGGAACTGCATCATGAGAGTATCACGCATTGCGTCAGAACCGAAACGCAGATCATCCCGGGCAGCCTCATAGGAAGCAATGATGGTTGACAGCTCTTTCCGCTGTGCTTCGTCGGGAAACAGAAGACACTTGCCCGGCTGGTCTGACGCTTCGAAGCAGGCCATAAGAGATGCTTCCGGGAGGACTCTGCCAAAATAGCTGCGATCGAGGTAGATGATGATCCGCTCGTACGGCACGGAGACGTCAATGAGGGC
The DNA here is from genome assembly GCA_017406005.1 of Oscillospiraceae bacterium. GTDB lineage: Bacteria > Bacillota > Clostridia > Oscillospirales > Oscillospiraceae > Limivicinus. The sequence goes on from JAFQZI010000009.1 coordinate 27,414, forward strand.
TTTATGGATGGCGTGGTGACGCACAAGGAGCACAGACCAGGGGGACAAAGGGTAAGTGATATCCTCAACAATATAGTCGACCCTGCCGGAAAGGAGCAGGACGATCTTATCGAATTCATGAAAATGGAAGTTTTTTTCCTGACCGGCAGTATCCTGCAGATGAAAATAGTGATAGTTCTCATTCAGATATCCTTCCCGATGGAAGGCGCTGTATTCTCTGGAAGTCATTTGTGTTCTCCATGCGATATAGAAGATGAATCCGGTTGTTTGCTGACAGTATACAGCACTTTTTGCAATGTTTCAAGCATAATTCGCAATTTACATTGCAATCTATTTGGTTATACTATAAACAATCATCCTATACGGAGGTTTTGTTATGAAAGCAAACAATTTCCTTAAGAACAACTGGTTCTTTTTCACGATGATTCTGGGAATTGTGCTCGGAATCATTGTCGGGTTTATGTGGCCCGGGGCAGGAGCACTGGAACCTCTCGGAACACTGTTTATCAACATGATGTTCTGTGTGGTCATCCCGATGGTGTTCTTCTCAATTTCTTCTTCTATCGCGAATATGAAGAGCGCAAAAAGAGCCGGAAAACTGATGGGAACCACAGTTATAACGTTTATGTGCACGACGATCATTGCTTCCGTAATTATGTATGTGATCGTACGTTTTGTGCCGATCTATATGGGGGATCCTGTGTTTGAGGAAACGACAGGAACAAAGATGAACGCCGGAGAGCTGATCGTAGGCTTCTTTACGAAGTCGGACTTCCCGGAACTCTGGAGCCGCAGGTCCATTCTGCAGCTGATTATTGCAGGAATCTTCTTCGGATTTGGCGTCCAGATGTGCGGGGGGCCGGAAACGAAAGTGGCTGCTTTGCTGGAAGAAATCACGAACGTTCTGATGAAAGTTATCAAGCTGATCAGCTTTTATGCACCGATCGGATTCTTCGGTTTTTTTGCGGCTCTTGTCGCGGCACACGGTGCTGACTTCGTATCCAGTTATGCCAGAGCCATCATCCTCTACTATGTAGTGGCCTTTGCCTACATGTTCCTCTGCTTCCCGCTTTATGCGCGCTTCGGCGGCGGAAAAAGTGCTGTAAAGGTGATGTTCCAGCATATTTTCCGCCCGGCGGCAGTCGCTTTCGGTACCTGTTCCTCCGTGGCGACGATTCCGACCAATATGGAAGTGTCAGAAGATACCGGCATTTCCAAAGACGTTACGGATATCGTGCTGCCGATGGGCGCTACCATGAACATGGACGGTTCGGGAATGAGTGCCATTATCAAGGTTGCATTCCTTTTCGGAATGTTCGGGAAAGATTTTGCCACGACGGATGCTCTGCTGGCAATTGTGGTTGCAACGGTTTCTTCCGTAGCTATGTCCGGAATCCCGGGCGGCGGCGGAACCGGCGAACTGGTGCTCTGCTCCCTGTTCTTCCCGGAGCAGCTCCCGATTGCGTTCCCCATTGCACAGGCAATCGGTGATCTGGTTGATCCTCCCGCAACAATGGTCAATGCGGCAGGGGACTATGTGGCGTCCTATATCGTGTCAAGATTTAATGATGGGAAAGATTGGCTTCAGAAGAGGCTGAACGGGAAGAAATAAATGCACTATACAGCAATGCACGGGGCAGGCAACTCCTTCGTGCTGATCGAAAACAGAAACGGCGAGCTGCGGGGTACGAATCCCGAGGAGCTCGCCGTGCTCCTATGTTCCGGGAATGCCGGATTCAAAGCGGACGGGATGATTGTCATCACACCTGCGGAGGAGCAGCTTGCAGATTTCGGAATGATGTTTTATAATTCTAACGGTTCTGTCGGAGAAATGTGCGGAAACGGGGCGAGATGTATCGCCCGTTACGGCGTGGAGCACGGACTGGCAAAGAATCCCGAAGAAATCCGAATTGCTGCAACAGCCGGCCTTGTGCTGGCAAAGAGGATCACACAGGAGCTGTATGAAGTGCGGCTCAACGACCCGTCTGTCATCGATCTGCACCAGCCGGTACCTGCGTTCGGAACAGACTATGACTGTTCCTATGTGGAACTCGGAGACCCCGGGATCCCCCATGCTGTCGTGGAAACGGCGGAGTCTGAAATAAAAAACCCGGATCGGCTTCGGGAACTGGGCAGAGCATTGCGCGACAGCAGGGAATTCCCCAAAGGGGCAAATGTGACGTTTGCATGTGTAACGGGAGAACATACTGTCAGGGCGATTACCTTTGAGCGCGGGGTCGAGGACTTTACTCTGGCGTGCGGCACGGGATGCGGTGCAACAGCAATCACGCTTCTCCTGCGCGGGAGAATTCCGGGAAACCCGGTGGAAATCGAAATGCCGGGCGGCCATCTCAGCGTATGCGTTAAGACGGATGATTCAGGTGTCCATGATGTTCTTTTGCGGGGGCCGACAGCGGTGACAGGAGAGGGAGAGACGGAATGGAACATATAGACCGGGCCGGTCAGAAGACTTTTGACAGGGCGAAATACAGAATTGCAGCCTTTGATGTGGATGGGACGCTGAACTGCCCCGGAGAACAAATCCGCCCGGTGGTACAGGCGAGCCTGGTTACGTTACGCCAGAGCGGAATCGTAACGGTTGTGGCAACGGGAAGAGATGAGCTGCAGATGCCCCCCGACCTGATGAAGTGTTTTTCCTATGCAGTCACGGCGAACGGCGGATGCGTTTCGGAACCGGCGACGGGAAGGCTGATCACCGGACATCCGTTTTCAAAGGAACTGCTGCTGGAGACCATGAATACGCTGAAAGGCATGACAGGGGAATGCATTCTCTTCCGGCGGGGAAGCATGCCGGGTGCTCCGTTTGCCCTGAAACAGCTTTTTACGAAATATCCCCCCGGAACAAAGAGTTTTATCCCGCCGAAGACCGGGCCTCTGCCCGGAAGGCCGATGCCGGTTCCCGGTATCCGGGCTCTCGCCTGGTACAGCCCGTTTCCGGTGTACAAGGTCAAATGCTATTTCCGGGATCTTTCACGACTGAAGGAAGCATATGAGCGGATGTCGGCCGACCCGAGGCTCACGGTAATCCTGATGGACGGGGAAGATCTGGAAATCACTCTGGCGGGAATATCGAAAGCTTCCGCGATTGATGAACTGTGCCGGGAGATCGGAATGACGAGAGAAAACGTAGCTGCTTTCGGAGACAGCGGCAATGACCTTGAAATGCTTCAGGCTGCGGGGTTTGCCGTCGTGATGGGGAATGGAGAAGAATGCGTCAAACCGTATGCAGACTATCTCGCGCCGAGTGTTTACGACGACGGGGCCGCAAAAGCGATCTCGGAACTGTACGGAATAGATGTGTAGCCATCAGACAATAAATGAGAAAAGGCTGTGAAGAACGGGAAATCCGGACTTCACAGCCTTTCTGCTGGGATAGGGGTAAATGAGGAGAGAAGATGAAAAATCTTATGAATTGACGCTTTCAAATTCCTGAATGATTTCTCCGGAAGGAGCCTCTGTGAGGAGGCTGACAACAAAGATCATCAGGCTGGAAACGATGAATGCCGGGAAAAGCTCATAAATGCTGAAGACTCCGCCGATAGGAGCGATCAGGAACTTCCAGATAAAGATGGTGGCTGCGCCGGAAAACATCCCGGCTATGGCACCCCATTTGTTGCAGCGCTTCCAGAAAAGCGCAAAGAGCATGATCGGGCCGAATGTTGCACCAAAGCCTGCCCAGGCAAAGGAAACGACACGGAAGATGGAGCTGGAAGGATTGCTCGCAAAAATCACACCGAGAATCGCAACACAGACGACAGTAATGCGGGCGATGGACATGTTTTTCCGATCATCAAACTTCATGCCGAAGACATCCCGGAGAAGATTCTGCGTAACACCGGAAGCTGCACCGAGAAGCTGCGCATCGGCGGTGGACATGGTTGCTGCGAGGATACCGGCCAGACAGAAACCGGCAATGATCGCGAAGAAAATGCCGTTTTTGGAAAGCAGGGAAGCGGACTGAACGATCATATTCTCGGCTTCAGGCTCTGTACCGAACAGGGGAAGAGCACCTGCTTTTGCCATGGAATAGCCTACGATACCGATAATCACAGCCACAAAGAGAGACACAACACACCAGATGCTGCCGACTCTGCGGCTCACTTTCAGATTGTCCTCATTATCCACTGCCATGAAGTGAACCAGAATATGGGGCATACCGAAGTAGCCGAGCCCCCAGGCCATCGTGGAAACAATCATCAGCGGCGTATAGCGCCCGGCCTCTTCCGCAAAGATATTGGTACTTGAGGTTAAGCTGAGGTAACCGGGAATCGCTTTGGCGTTCTCAACGACCTGGCTCCATCCGCCTGCCGTTCTGATTCCGAAGATCAGAACAACAATCAGAGCGAAGGTCATCACAATGCTTTGAATCAGGCTTGTAACAGAGGCAGCCATAAAACCGCCCATGGCACAATAAGCCACGATGACGATGGCGGAGACGATCATGGAGGTCATATAATCGAATCCGAAAAGGCTGTTGAAAAGTTTGCCGCATGCGGAAAACCCGGATGCCACATAGGGAACAAAGAACACAATAATCATCAGGGCGCCAAGCGTCTCGATCAGCCTGGTATTGTCCCGAAAGCGGGTTGCCAGAAAATCAGGAACGGTAATGGAATGAATCTTTGCGGAGTATCGACGCAGGCGCTTTGCCACAAACAGCCAGTTGAGGTAAGTGCCGATCGACAGACCGATTGCCGTCCAGCTCGCTTCTGCAACACCGCAGAAAAAGGCAAGACCCGGGACACCCATCAGAAGGTAAGCGCTCATGTCAGATGCTTCTGTGCTCATTGCGGTCAGAACAGGACCGAGCTTTCTGCCGCCGAGATAAAAATCTTCGGAATTTTTGTTGTCGGAATAGCGGACACCGATATAAAGCATTCCGACGAGATAGACGATTATGGCGATCAGAATGCAGATTGTTGAGGAAGCCATCAATAATCCCCCTTTTCTTTTATGGACGAGAGGGATTATACGGGAGGAATGCCGGATCTGCAACGGACTTTTGACAAAAACCGGTTGAAAAAATCAATTTGCAGAGTATAATAGAAAATACTTTAATTAATTTCATCTTTCTATGAAAAAAATTCATGAAGAAGGAAAAAGTATGGAATTATCACTTGCCAAATGCACGATCCTGATGGAAGTAGTGGAAACCGGGAGCCTTACGGCGGCAGCAAAACGGTACGGGATTACCCAGAGCGCCGTCAGCCACAGCATCGCGGGACTGGAGGAAGAGCTCGGCTTTGCCGTAATCAAACGGGGAAGGGGAGGCGTACACCTGACAGATGAAGGAGAACGCCTGCTGCCGGCTGTACGTGCACTGCTGAACAGTGCAGAATTGCTCGAACAGACGGCTTCCGCCATCCGGGGACTTGAAACGGGAACGGTGCGGATCGGGTCGTTTACATCTGTTGCGGTACACTGGCTTCCTCCCGTTTTGAAACGTTTTCAGGAGGATTACCCAAAGGTGGATTTTCGCCTGCTGAACGGAGACTATCATGACGTGGAGCAGTGGCTCAACGAGGGCAGCATCGATATCGGCTTTATCAATCTACCCTGCGCGGTGAAATGCGAATGCATTGCCCTGATGGAGGACAGGCTGCTTGCAATCGTCCCGAAAGAGAGCCGATTTGCAAATTATCCGAAATTTCCTCTGATTGAATGTGAAACAGAACCGTTTATCAGCCTGCTGGAGAGTTCAGACCACGATGCAAGGCGTGCACTCGATGCGGCCGGGGTGAAGCCGAATGTGCGCTTTTATACCAAGGATGACTATGCCATTCTGGCTATGGTGGAACAGGGACTCGGCATCAGCATTATGCCGGAGCTGCTGCTCAAAGGAAGGCATGACCGATTCCGGACATTACCTCTGGTACCTGAAGCAAAACGCACGATCGGGATAGCAATAGCGGCGGGCGACAGGGCAGGCCCCGCCGTCCGCCGCTTCGCGGAATATGTGATCCAGTATGTGAAAGACGAGAAATCATAATCAGGAACAGTCAGACTCAAAAGACACAATGAATAAAAGAAAGACTTAAAGTCGAAAGTAGGTATGTACTGATGCTGCACGATGGATTATATGAACTGGTTATCAATAAAGGATTGGATACAGAGCTTGCGGGATCAGACAAGCTCTGCCAAACTGCGCCTATAGATACTGCCGAAGCGTCCAAGGTACTGGCAAGGTATGTTGCTGAGGTCGTTGAGCGCGGGTTGGAAAACCTCAAGGATAACGGTGGAGATCTGAATGCTCAGATCGCACTGGCCAATCAGATCATAACTACTATCAAGGCAGAAACAAAAGAAGCTGACTTCGACTCGCTCTCTGTAGCAGAGCGGGCGGAGCAGCTTTTTGCTCTTTTTGACCGGCAAAACAACATCTGGGCGTTGGATGAGAAGGCACAAGTTGTTCGGCCGGAGACGTCTATTGCCCAGTCTAGCCTTTTCACCGGGGCAGTCCACGAGCCGCAGATGTATACCGAGCTCAAAAAGGAGATCGTGTCCTGCAATCGAATCGACATGCTGGTATCCTTTATCAAGTGGAGCGGCCTTCGCCTCATTTTGGAAGAGCTAACGGCCTTCACTCAAAACGGTGGGGAGCTGAGGATCATCACGACTTCCTACATGGGTGCCGCTGATGTGAAAGCCATCGAAGAACTGCGGAAACTCCCTAACACGCAGATCAAGGTCAGCTACAATACCAAGATCACCCGGCTCCATGCAAAAGCATACATCTTCTATCGTAATACCGGCTTCACAACTGCTTATGTGGGCTCGTCCAATCTTTCCAATGCCGCGCTGACCAGCGGCCTGGAATGGAATACCAAGATCACAAAAAAGGATCTGCCGGAAACTGTCGACAAGGTTGCGGCCACCTTCGAATTCTATTGGAACGACAAGGAGTTCGAGTATTACGACGAAGGGCAACGGGAACGCCTTGCCCGCGCGCTGCAAGCCGAAAAGTATTTCGACAACAATAATGCCGAGATCTACACCATGGACATCCAGCCTTACTCCTATCAGCAGGAGATTTTAGACAAATTAGAGGCTGAGCGCACGGTCCGTGGCTATACCCGCAACTTGGTTGTTGCTGCCACCGGCACAGGGAAAACGGTAATCTCTGCTCTGGATTATAAGCATTTTCGTAAGCAGAATGCAGGCCGTCTTTGCCGTTTGCTGTTTGTGGCTCACCGGGAAGAGATCCTGAAGCAAAGCTTGTATACCTTCCGGGCTGTGCTCAAAGACGCCAATTTTGGAGAAATGTTTGTTGGTAGTTATCGGCCAGAAAGCCTTGACAATCTTTTTATGTCCATTCAGACCTTCAACAGCCAGGATTTCATAACGAAGACGACGCCTGATTTCTACGATTACATTATCGTAGACGAGTTCCATCACGCAGCTGCACCGACCTATCAAAAACTCCTGGAATACTATCAGCCGAAGATCCTGCTTGGCTTGACTGCTACGCCGGAACGTATGGACGGGAAAAGCATCCTCGGTTACTTCAACAACAGGATCGCAGCAGAAATCCGTCTGCCGGAGGCAATTGATCGAAAGCTGCTTTGTCCTTTCCAGTATTTCGGCGTAACAGATACCGTTGACCTGGACACATTGAAATGGTCTGCCGGCGGCTATGACAAAACCGAGCTGTCCAAGATCTACACGCTCAGCGGAATGGTTGCGAAGCGGCGGGCGGATTTGGTCGTGGCCTCGCTTCTGAAATATGTGACAGATATTGACGATGTAAAGGGCCTGGGTTTCTGTGTCACAGTAGATCATGCGGAATTTATGTGCCGCTATTTCAATGACCACGGTATTCCATCTATGCTCCTGACCGGGAAATCAACAGATGAAGAACGCCGCAGTGCCAAAGACAATCTTGTTTCCGGCACGGTGCACTTTATATTCGTCGTAGATATTTACAACGAAGGGGTGGATATTCCAGAAATCAACACGGTGCTCTTCCTGCGTCCAACGGAATCGCTGACGATCTTTTTACAGCAGCTCGGCCGTGGTCTACGTCTGGCAGAGGACAAAGAATGCCTGACCGTTTTGGATTTCATCGGCCAGGCAAACAGAAAATACAACTTTGAGGATAAGTTCGCTGCGCTGCTTTCTAATACTACTCGCAGTGTGACGCGCGAGATCAAGGACGGTTTTGTATCAGCTCCCAAAGGCTGTTATATCCAGTTGGAGAAGAAGGCGGCCAAGTACATACTCGATAATATCCGGGCTTCCTATGGAAATACTGCTGGTCTTGTAACACGGGTTGCCTCCTTTGAGGAAGATTCCGGACTGAAACTGAGCCTCGCCAACTTTTTTGACTACTATCATCTCGATCCTCGGAGTATGTACAAGTTTGCCACGTTCTCCCGGTTGTGTGCTCGTGCGGATGTGATTGACGATTTCGCAGAACCGATAGAGGAAACGATGACCAAAGCACTGGCAAAACTGGCTGTGATTGATTCTCGACGCTGGATTTCATTCCTGTTGGATTTGCTGCCTCGGCTCGACAATTTGGAGTTTGATAAACTATCCGACCTTGAAAAGCGGATGCTCCAAATGTTCTATATTACAGTTTGGGGCAAGGCTGCCGAAGATTGGCGAAGCGATGAGGTTTGGGACAATCTGTATACTCTTGCGGATAGCCCTGTGCTGATGGGGGAGCTTGTTGATCTGCTGAAGTATCAGTATAATCGGATCGATTTCATTGACGCGCCGGTGGATATCGGTTTCAATAGCCCGCTGGATCTGCATTGTACCTACACCCGCGATCAGCTGCTGGTGGCGCTGGATTTCTTGAAACCTGCTACTGTGCGAGAGGGTGTGAAGTGGTTGCCGGATCAGAAACTGGATGTGTTCTTCATAACGCTGAACAAGTCCGACAAGGACTATTCGCCTACGACCATGTACAACGACTACTCCATCAACGAATGGCTGTTTCATTGGCAGAGCCAAAGCACTACAGCAGAGAACTCTTCGACAGGCCAACGGTACATCCATCACAAAGAAAGGGGCAGCCGCGTGCTGCTGTTCGTTCGCGAGTTCAAGACTGACCGGATCACCAACGGTGCAGAGGCCTACACCTATCTCGGCACGGCCAACTATGTCAAACACGAGGGCTCAAAGCCCATGAATATCACGTGGAAACTAGACTCTCCGATTCCGGCAAAGTATTTAAAAAAGACAAACAAGTTAGTTGTGGGATGAGGTAACGATTTGTACCCCATATTTCGGCTAATTCGTGAATAAGTCAAAAAATTAGCCGAAAAACGTTTCATATATCTACAGCCGTCGATAAATGGGTGCCGGCTCAACCGATACCTTTCAGGTATTCCTCCACATTTACATACCGTATCCCATCCACGTCCTGTGTCTTGCCACGATACAGGACGGTTTTTCTTGTGATTGGCCCATAACGGTGCTCGGTCATGGCACATTTCTCCGGGTCGATCAGGTGGCGGGATTGCTCTGGGACGATCTCGGTGCTGTGCTTGATCTCAAAGATTTCACAGGACGCGGCGGCGGGATCAAAAATCACCATATCAAACTCACCGACTGCGAATTGCAGGACGAATACCTGCTTTCTCGGGTTCGCCAGCGTGGTTTCCAGCAACACGATATCTTCCATCATACGTCCCATGATCTCGCTGCGGATTCGATCCAGTACATAGGTCCGTTCCGTGAGAGACAGATCGCTCATGGTCTGATCCTGCAATAGACTACTCACCAGCGCATCTGCTTGGGCATATCGCAGGCCGGGCTGGGAGATGATCGTCCGATCCCGCAGCTTTTCCGCGGATGGAAGCGCGAACACGCCCACTTCATGGGTCAGGTCAAGCAGGTCAAGGTATTCCCGGATTTCCGAGATGTGCGTACCGCTGAGCTTGACTGACTGCTCCGGCAGATTGCGGATCTCCAGAAGACGCCGCAGTCGTTCCGTTACTTCAGGAAGGCCGATGCGGTCCAGAACATCGGTAGGCTGTTCCCGATCCCGCCGCAGATTCTTCCGGGAGATTTCCAGATCGCTCGATTTGAAATCCTCGGTCAGCACCTCGAGCGTGAAGCGGTGGTTGATATCTTCCACGATCCTGTTGATCGCACTGGTCAGCTCGTCGTGCTCATACAGCTCCTGCAGATGCCGGAAATGCCCGCCGTCCTGATAGTACCGCAGAGAATGCTGGATGTTTCGGGCGATGGCGCTGTCCACATACTCATCCGCGCTGTACTTGCTGGCAAAGGTCGAGGTCTCGTTGTAGTGAAAGCCGCCGAGGCTCATGGTACCGCCGTAGCGGATATACTCGTCAATTCCCTTTACGCCGAGCACTTGTTCAAACTCCCGATAGGGGATGAAGGTTGTGTGGAGCAGGATGCAGCGGTCAAAGAGCTGTTCGTCCTCAGAGAACAGGAAACCCAGAGAGTCCGTGCCAGACAGCACGATCTTCATGCCGCTGGCGGCGTAGACGTCGGAAAAGAGGGCGGCGCCGCTGATGAAGTCTTCCATGAGCGTGACTTCGTCGAAGAAGACATAGCGGAATCCCGCCTCCTCCAAGTATTTCAAATCCCGGTTCACGGCGGCCAGCGTATCATTTCTGGTGATCTGAACAAAAGCGGTTTTCGCAAGCTCTGCATCCGTCATCTCAGCGAAGATCTGACGAATCAGCGTTGTCTTTCCCGTGCGCCGGAGACCATAGAGAATGAAGACCTTGTCCTGCTGCGGTCCGTAAAGGTACATATGGAGTGCCCGGAAGCAGTCGCGCTTCTTGAAGCCTTTCACGGGCGCGGCAAAGCTGCGAAGTGTGCTTCCGGTTCGTACATTGGTCAAAAACGTATGCGCTTCCGACTTCAACACAACGACGGCCGGCGCTTGCTTTCGCAGAGCTTTGAGTTCTTTTTCCAGAGCTTTGCGCTTCTCTATATCGTTTTTCAGGGCTTCGATTTCGTCGGCGGGGATGTATTTTTCTTTCCGTTTCTTATTTTCCGTCCAGCGCAGGTAGAAGTATTCCTTCCCGTTCACGGTTTTCTGCCCGACGGAGCCTCTCGGAAGCAGGGCGATCTGCTCTTCCAGCGCCTTGATCTTTTCCTTTATGCTTTGCTCTGCCATGATGATCCTCCAAGTCAGATAATCTCTTGCCTAGTATTATACCCACATTATACCCGATAGTCAAGGGTATAATATGGGTATAAAGAGGAACGAAACGAAAATTCTGACTTTTTACTTAAAAACTCAAAATCCGGTGATCTGTTTTCCGGGAACTCAATACCGGAAAGAAAAATACGGCGTGGTACGGGTCATCCTCCGATAAGGGGCAGGACTCTCTTTTCAATAAATTCCACCCTGTCGAATATCCTGGGCTTAAAAGTGCCTGTCACACCGACGGATACAGTGCTCTCTTTGTTGATGTAGATCACATTCCCTCCGTCACCGATCGCTGCATAAACCTGCCGATCCTCATATGGTTTATACCAGAGATATCCGTAGCTCATAAATCCGAACAGCTCGCCCAGCTTCACAGCAGGTGTGATCATCTCACGGAGAAAGCGCTCGGAAACAATCCTTTTATCAGCATAGCTGCCGTTATTTAATACAAGCTCTCCGATCTTTGCAAGATCACGTGCCGATAAACACAGTCCCCACCCGGCAGTTACCGTACCTTTGGGATCAGAATACCACTCGTTGCGTCTCGGATTCTTATTCATGAGAAAATCAAACTGATCCTCTTTTGAGCTGTCGCCATGAATCATATGCTCGGGTATTCCAAGCAGAACAAAAAGATTTCTGTTGGCAAAATCAATGCATTTTTCTCCGGCCGCATTTTCTATGATTCCGGATAAGATCTGTATCCCGAGCGTGGAATATTTGAATTCGCCGGTGATCCCCCTGCGACCGCCCAGAAGATCCAGCGCGGCTGTGGTCCAATCGTCCGAAGTGCATACCTTCGTCCAAGGTTCGGAGCGGTATTTATACGGAGCGGTCATTGTGAGGAGATGCCGCAATGTAACATCATAAATGGTTTTCTCTCCTCGTTTGACCGGATAATCAGGGAAGAAATCCATCACCCTCTGATCCACACCTTTGATAAAACCCTTATCCATTGCAATGCCGATCAGGAGGGCCATCACACTCTTTGTCACGGACATGACGTTAACCGCATCGGCAGTCTGATACCCGTGCCAGCAGTCCTCATACACAGTGTTGCCGTCTTTCACGGCATAAATCTGGCAGATATTGCTTTCATTCCCGGTACTGTCCGAAATGAATTGATGAAGCTCTTCTTTATCCATACTCCGCCTCCTAATCTTCTTTCGATTACATTATAACAGTATTTTTAAAGTGTCAATAGGCCAGTTTGTGTTTGCGTTTATTCATTTTACAACTCATGAAAATATAAGAAACGAAGAAAAGCAGCTCATGAAAATATTGACATGACA